>PMBM01000081.1 GCA_003153855.1 Propionibacteriaceae bacterium | reverse complement strand
CCGCTGATCGCCGCCTTCACCTCGCTCGGCGTGTGCTGAGTGGCCGGGATGCCGTGACGAGCGGCGACGAGGAGCGCGACACCCGCGGCCTGTGCCGTACCGATCACCGTGGAGACGTTGTGCTGGGCGAAGACGCGTTCCACCGCGATCGCATCGGGATGGTGGGCGGCGATCCACTCCTCCAGGCCGAGCTCGATCTGCAGCAGGCGGCGCGAGATGTCGAGCTCCGTGCTCGTACGGATCACGCCGGCACTCACCAGCTGCGCGCGTCCGGGGGTGCCGATCACGACACCGATCCCGCAGCGCGTGAGCCCCGGGTCAACGCCCATCACCAGCACCGGCAGGTCCTTTCCGAACACATGTTCGAGAGGCTAGCCGCAGAGATCGTCGTCCCTGCGATGCCACGCCGGAGGAAGGATCACTCCTCCTCGAGGGCCGCCTCGACCTCGGGAGCGATCAGCTCGTTGCCGTACACGTTCTGCACGTCGTCGAGATCTTCGAGCGCGTCGAGCAGCTTGTACAGCTTGCGTGCCGCGTCGATGTCGTCGACGGCCTGCTCGAAAGAGGGTACGAACGCGACGTCGGCCGACTCGTAGTCGAGGCCGGCCGCCTGTACCGCCTTGCGCACCGCCACCAGCTGGTTCGGGTCTGACGTGATCGAGAAGCCCTCGCCCAGGTCGACGATGTCCTCGGGCTCGGCCTCGATGGTCGCCTCGAGCAGGTCGTCCTCGGTGAGCGTGCGACCACCCTGCTTCTTCTCGACCTCGATGACGCCCTTGCGGGAGAACAGGCGCTGCACGGAGCCGACGTCGGCCATCGTGCCGCTGTTGCGGGTCACGGCGACGCGGACGTCGGAGGCGGAGCGGTTGCGGTTGTCGGTGAGGCACTCGATGAGGATCGCGACGCCTGCCGGGCCGTACGCCTCGTACATGATCGTCATGTACTCTGCGCCCCCGCCCTCAGCGCCGGAGCCGCGCTTGACGGCTCGCTCGATGTTGTCCAACGGCACCGAGGTCTTGCGGGCCTTCTGGATCGCGTCGTACAGGGTGGGGTTGCCGCTCGTGTCGCCGCCGCCCGTCCGTGCAGCGACCTCGATGTTCTTGATGAGCTTGGCGAAGAGCTTTCCCCGCTTGGCGTCGACGACCGCCTTCTTGTGCTTGGTCGTCGCCCACTTGGAGTGACCGCTCATCGATTCCCTTCCTCACGACCTGCCAGAAACGTCCCTACTCTACGCAACCGACGCTTCCTCCCGCGAACGCACGCTCGGTGGCGTGCGGGCGGATCAGTGGAGGACGCGGGCGTAACCGACGAGAGCATCCACGGCGTCGTACCCCAGGCCGCGGTAGCGAGCCATCTCCGCCAACGGGTCGTCGGTGTCGACGCCGATCCCCGCACCGGGCAGACCGGCCTCGAAGAAGGACGCGGCGGACGCCTGCAGGAGCTTCCCGGACAGGCCGCGGCCGCGCCACGCCGGGATGACGCCGAGGCGATCGGTCCACCCTTCCTGCGCCTCGTCCTCCAGGGTGTCCTCCACGCAGTTCAGGGCGTAGCCGATGACCCGGTCGCCTACGGTCAGCACCCAGGAAAGCTCGGGACGGCTGCCGGGACGCGTCATCGACTCGTGCCACTCCGCCGGCCCCAGCTGCGTCGCCCCGGGACGGCCGAGGAACGCCTCGTTGTGGGCGGCCAGCACGGCGACGGCAGGCATCGAGGTGTACTGGCGCAGCGCCACCGCCTCGGGGATCTCCGGCGGCTGCGGTGGGTGCGCCGCGTTGAACGTACGGTGCGCGTCGAGGTACCAGGTCTCGGGCAGCAGCCCGTACGACTCGTACATCTCGCGTTTCCCCGTGAGCTTCGAGTCGACGACAGCGATGACCTTGAGCGGCCCGTGGTGGGCGCGGCGGGTCGCGTAGTCCCAGCGCTTCGCGGCCGCGAGCTGCCAGTCGAGCAGTGCGTGGCCTATCCCTTTGTCGCGCCAGGCGGGGTGGACACCTCCGACGAGTGTCACACGACGCGGCGAGGTGTCCTTCGGGTGCACGAGGTCGAGCCCGTACGCCACGATCGACCCGCGCCGGTCACGACCGACGACGCCGACCTGGGACACATCCTCGCCGGACTTCTCCAGGGACTCGAGGATCTCGTCGATGCTGTGACGCTCCAGGGCATCGTCCAGGTGCTCGATGGCCGATGCCAGGGATGAGACATCCGGGTACTCCGACGGCCTCAGTGCCTCCCAGTAGAGAACTCCCCGATCACGCAGAGCCTCCAGTGGGTCGCTGACCATGCTGCCCCCGTGTGTCGACGTCGGCACGACCTTGTGCCACTGACCATCGTATCCGGCCGGGCCAGGACCCGAAGAGGTCAGCCCCAGATGCGACGCTGTGTCCTGGCGATGTCGCGGTCAGGGTCGGTGCGCTCCCAGAGCCGGCGCCAGGCCGGCATCGACCGTACGAGGGGCGAGGCGACCTGGCCGCTCACGACCTGCCACCACGTCGCGTCGTCCTCGGCCAGCAGGTCCCCCACCACGTCGAACGACCGCTGGGCGACAGCGACAGGGTTCGTGTCGCGGATCTCGTCGCCATAACGGACGAGCACCTCGTCCACCGTCCTCGGTGTGGGAAGGCGCGACGGAGCCTGAGGGCTCACCGCGAGCCGTCGCACGACGACGGGGACGACGGCCCGGTCGTACCGGGTCGCGAGCTGTGCGGCCTGGGCCACGACGTCCGCGGCGGCGGCCGATGCGAAGTCTGTGACGATGAGCACGCTGCGCCCGAGGGACAGAGCCTTCGGGATGCGGGTCGTGACGACCTTCCACGAGGCCGGGATCGACTCCAGCAGCACCGCGAGATCGGCTCCCGACTCGACGTGCGCGAGAGCGACCCGCGCTTCGCCCGATCGGCTCGACAGGCCGGTCACCTCGACCTTGACCCGCTTCAGCCACCCGACGAAGGGGTCGCGCAAAGAGGCGCGAACAGGGACGGGCAGCGCGGTATGGCGCTGTTGCGCCGGCAGCCGGTCGACGTCGCCGGGACTCAGTGCGCCGCGGCCCCAGCGCCAGTTCCGCCCGACCTGGCGGACGTCCTTGAGGAAGCCCTTCAGCGGGTTGTGGATCGAGGCGGGGCGCGAGCGGGACGTGTTCCGCGGGTCCGCCCAGGAGGCGAACTCGCGGGTCATGAGACCGCCACCTGAACACCCACGGCGTCGCGGACGTACGTGATCGCGGGACGGCGACCGAGCCGCGTCGAGGCGATCTCCAGGGCGTCGGCGTACGTGGTGGCGGCGCGGAAGCCCATGAGCTCGGCGGTACGGCGGTCGGCGCCGACGAAGATCACGTCACCGAGAGCGGCGATCGCCGGCTGAAGGTCGAACCACTGGTGGAACGCGTGCAGCGGGTGGTACGCGCCGCGCTGACGGTACAGGTCGGTGTACCAAGGGTCGGCCGCGAACCTCGGCAGGAAGCGCGACGCGACCTCTGCGGGGTCGCTCGTCTCGGGCAGCACCTCGGCGATCATGTCCGCGGCCGCGCCGTGGTGACGCGTGGAGAACCGGTCGCCCAGGGGGTGGAACGCGATCACCGCGCCACCCTCGCGCACGATCGGCTTCTCGACGCCCAGCCCGTAGGCATGGCACAGCACCCACCAGGCCGCGCCCAACGGGCTGCCGTCACCATCGGGTGCAGCGGCATGTACGGGCGGGACACCGGTGACGAGCACGTCGGCAGACCCCTTCACCGTGATGCGCTGCTCCGCGGCCAGCGTCGCCTGCGCGGTCGCGCGCACCTCGTCGACGCTCCCCGCGAACACGCCGAGCACGGGGTAGGCGACAGGGCGGGCCGCGTACAGGTAACGCCCGGCCTGGACGGGTGCGGTGGCGAGCGCCCGGCGACTGGCGAGGTAGGCAGCCTGGTCCTTGATCGACCACTCCCACTCACGGGCCGACACGTACCGCACGGGGCCGCTGTACGAGGGCTGGCCCAGCACAACTGCAACGCTCACGACGTTGAGCCGATCGGCCACCACCTGCCGTACGGGTGCGGGGTCGCCGTTCCAGCCGTACGCGATGTCGATGGTCTCCGACGACGCCAGCCCGGACGTGAACTCGTCCCAGCCGGCGTGCTCGGCGCCCGTCACGACGCTCACGTGGATGACGAGGTCGGACTCGACGACGCGCCGGTTGAAGCGGATCTGGACGCCCTCCGACTCGCCGATCGTGAGCAGAGCGGAGTCGTCGCTGGCGTCGTGGCTTCTCAGCCGGGGGTCGCTCGCGAAGCTGCGGCTCACCCGCTCGCCGAGCAGCCGGCGCATGTCCTCGGGACCGAGCCGACGGCGCAGTCCGGTGGCGGCGATGAGGACCACGTCGTCGACGCCCACCTCGGCCGCCGTGGTGAGCAGCTGCTCCACGACCGCGCGGCGCGGGTCGTCCGCGGCGGCGGGCGTCAGGACGGAGATGTCCGCGAACGTGATCGTCAGGCGCATCCCGGCCCACAGCCGCGAGGCGATGGAGCCGCCGTCGATCGGCGAGCCGAGTGCTTCGCCAGTCGCCGCGACCGCGTCACCCCACGGCTGACCGTCGGGCGGGTAGACGATCTGGGTACCGAGCGAGAAGCGCTCCAGCCGTACGTCCGACGCCGACCGTACGAGCGTGGGCGGAGTGCGCTCGTCGACCTCGAGAGCGAAACCTGGTCGTGACACGAAAGCTCCTTAGGAGGGCAGGATCCAGCGCGGGGCCGGTGAGTAGACGTTCCATTCGACGGTCGACCAGCCCGCTTGGCGAGCGGCGCGCTGAAGTCCGATGTCGGGGTTGACGGCGACCGGGTAGCTGACCGTCCGCAGCATGGGCAGGTCGACGTGGCTGTCGGCGTAGGCGAAGCTCTGCGCGAGGTCGATCCCGTGCAGCTGCGCGTAGTGGCGCAGCCACGCCGAGCGCGACTCCCCCACCATGGGCGGCCCGGTGAGGAATCCGGTACACGTGCCTTGCGCGTCCGTGGCAAGCTCCGCGGCCACGATGACGTCGAACAGCTTCTCGAGCGGCCGGGTCAGCGGCCGGATCACACCGGTGAGGAGGATCGTCGTGTGACCGGCGGCGCGGTGCTGGCGTATGCGCCGGATCGCGTCGCTCGACAACCGGTCGAGCATGTGCGGCGCCATCGTCTCCTCGACGAAGGCCTCGAGGGCCGCGAGATCGGCGCCCTTGTACCGGCGGTAGACCGAGCGCAGGAACGTGCCCCGGTCCCGACGCTCCGCGACGATGTAGCTCGGCAGCGCCGAGACCACGCCGGCCATCTCCTTGAGCCGGCCGCTGACCGGGAGCTCGGGCAGGCGCGCCCACAGGTACGTCTCGAGCACGTTGGTGCTGAGAATCGTGCCGTCCAGGTCGAACGCGACGAGCACGTTGGGCCGCTCCTCGCCGTCGGCCAGGGGCTTGAGGTCGCGGTACGTGGAGCTGCGCTCGCCACGGCGGCGACGGGCCGACTCGAGACGCCGTACGGGATCGGTGATCGACGGGATGTGGATCCCGACCATGTACTCGTCCCAGTCGAACGCCGCGCTGTCGAAGCCCCAGGTCTCGACGTCGTCGGGATGCAGCGAACGGTGCAGCGCCAGCGTCCTGTCGTCGACGAAGTGCAGCTCGGACTGGAGGTACTCCGAGTACAGCGACAGGTACTTGCGCAGGAACGTGAGCTGGCTTCCGCCCCGGTCGAGCTTGGCGGCGAGGCCGCGGGTCGTCGGGCTGCGCGGGACGTAGGTGAGGGCTCGTTCGGCGATGCCGTGCAGCGTCTCGGTGGCCTGCAGCAGGCGCTGTACAGGCGCGGCGCCGGGGAACTCCCAGATGGCGAGCTTCGCCGACTGCTGACCGGTCCCGTAAGGGTGCTCGGAGAAGTAGCGATGTACGTGCTCGAAGATGCCGCGGAACGTCAGCGGGTTCCTCGCGCCGGAGGCCGCGTGGTAGTACTCGGGCACGCCGACTTCCGGGTCGGTCGCGCAGACGGCCAGGATCGCATTGACGACGAAGTCGCAGGGGATGATGTCGATGACCGCGTCCGGCGAGGCCGGGAACTCGGGCAGGCTCCCGCGGCCGTACGCGAGGATGATCGGGTCGGCCATCTTGAAGCCCTCGATCCAGCCCGGGTACGGGTGGATCAGGCTCGACTCGACGATCGCGGGACGTACGACGGAGACCTTGATGTCTTTTCCGACGTCGGCGACGACGCGCTCCCCCATGGCCTTGGCGAACGTGTACACGTCGGTCCAACCCAGGGAACGGGCACGTTCCGTTCCGGCAGCGACGAGCTGGTTGACCACCCACTCCTTGCGGCGGGTCTCGGTGTCCTCGGCGGTGGTGAGGAAGCCCGCCTGGCGGTGCAGCCGCTCGGCCTGCTTGCGAAGCTTGGTCAGCTGGGAGGCGGTACGCGACTGGGCCTCGATGAGGTCCTTCATCGCGAGCGCGGCCTTCATCTCGGCCTCGTAGTCGACGTCGTGCGAGTGTGCGGCCTCCGGGATGGCGCCGCGCCGCCGGCCCGCGGTGTACGCGGTCGAGACGTGGACATAGTGCGGCACCCGCTGAAGAGCCCCGTCGGGACCGGTCACGGACTCGAGGAGCCTGGACAGCAGCGCCCTCGTCCCCACGACGTTCGTGAGGAACGCCTGGTCGATGGGCGGGTCGAACGAGACGTCGCCGGCGCAGTGGAGCAGTACGTCGATGTCGCGTGGCAGGACCGGTACGTTCGGGAGGTCGCCCTCGATGACCTCGATGCGCTGCGCGACGAGCTCCTCGGCGCCCCCTCCGGCCTCACGGACGTCGGCGAAGATCTTCTTCTTGACCAGCGCCACGACACGCTCACGGGCCGTGGTCGAGCCCTTGCGCCGTACGAGCACCCCCACCCTGGTCTCCGGAAGCTCGGTGAGCACCTTCCAGAGGATCTGCTCGCCGATGAAGCCGGTCACACCGGTCATGACGATCTTCTTGCCACTCAACAGGTCGGACAGCTTCCCGTCGAGCGGGGGCGGCGGGTCGGNNCGAGTCAGGGCGAGTGCGTCTGTGAGCGTGAAGTTCCCCACGTACAGCGCGGTGCCGATGATGGCGCCCTCGACCCCGAGCGGCACGAGGTCGGTGAGCGTACGGACGTCGGCCAGCGACGAGATGCCGCCGGAGGCGACGACCTTCGCGGTGGTGGAGGCGCAGATGGACTTGAGCAGCTGGATGTTGGGGCCGGTCAGCATGCCGTCCGACGCGACGTCGGTGACGACGAAGCGCTCGCAGCCGGCATCGGAGAGGCGCGCCAGCGTCTCGTACACGTCACCGCCCTCGCGGGTCCAGCCACGCGCGGCGAGCCGAGTGTCCTTGACGTCGAGGCCGATGGCGATCCGGTCGCCGTACGAGGCGATGACCTCCTCGCACCACTCGGGGTTCTCCAGGGCTGCCGTGCCGATGTTCACGCGGCGGCACCCCGTGGCCAGCGCACGCTCGAGGCTCGCGTCGTCGCGGATCCCGCCGGACAGCTCGACGTACAGGTTCATGGCACCGACGATCTCGGCGATGATCTCGGCGTTCGACCCACGTCCGAACGCGGCGTCGAGGTCGACGAGGTGTATCCACTCGGCGCCGTCATCCTGCCAGCGCTGCGCGGCGGCGAGGGGCTCGCCGAAGACCTTCTCGGACCCAGCCACCCCCTGGACCAGCTGGACGGCCTGACCGTTCTGCACGTCAACCGCGGGCAACAGTACGAGTGACTCCACGGCCGGAACCCTACCCGAGTCAGGGCCGCTCACCGTAGGGGTCAACCGTCGATGGCACGGTCGACAGTGATGTCGAGTGCTCGCCGGGGGTGCCGGTTTCCCAAGGTCTGTCGTCAAACCTGCACCCACCACACCGAATTTGGTGTGGTGGGTGCAGGTCTGGCATCACCCCTTGGGAAACCGACGCAGCCGAGGGCGCTGTACGGGACGACCGCCGACGACGGCCGCTAGCTCAGCGTGGCGAGCCAGTTGCGCAGGAGGCGCGCACCGGCGGTGCCGGACTTCTCCGGGTGGAACTGGGTGGACCAGACACGGCCCCATTCGACGGCGGCGACGAAGTCGTACGACTCGTGGCGGGCCCAGGTGACCGTCGCACCGTCCGGTACGTCGGCGCGGGACAGGGCCGCGTACGAGTGGACGAAGTAGAAGCGCTGGTCGCTCACGCCGTCGAACATGACCGTGCCCTGGTCGGGCGTGACCTCGTTCCAGCCCATGTGCGGCAGCCGTACAGCCGGCAGCTGCGTCACGAGCCCGGGATAGATGCCCACCCCATCGACGACGGAGCCGTGCTCGTCGCCGTGCGCGAACAGGACCTGGTGGCCCACGCAGATGCCCAGGATCGGACGGTCCTGATCCACGCGCCGCCGGACGATGGCGTCGCCGACCACGCCGAGCAGGCCCTCCATGCACGCCGCGAACGCACCGACACCAGGCACGACGAGGCCGTCAGCCTCGCCCGCCACGTCGGGATCGGCGGTCAGGACGACGTCCGCACCGGCCTCGGCGAGCGCACGCGTGGCGGAGTGAAGGTTCCCCGACCCGTAGTCGAGGACCGCCACCCGGGGACCCGTCACAGGGCGCCCTTCGTCGACGGGACGCCGGTCACCCTCGGGTCCGGCTCGACAGCGGCGCGCAGCGCTCGAGCCAACGCCTTGTACTGGGCCTCGGCGATGTGGTGCGGGTCGCGGCCCGACAGGAGCGTCAGGTGGACGCAGAGGCCGGCGTTCATCGCGAGCGACTCGACGACGTGCCGGGTCATCGACCCTGCGTACGGAACGCCCGAGCCGGAGATGCGTACGTACTCGTAGCCGGCCGGTTCGCCGGAGCACACCACGTACGGACGCCCGGCCACGTCGACGACACACTGCGCCACGGCCTCGTCGAGCGGCACGATCGCGTCGCCGAACCGGCGGATCCCGCGCTTGTCGCCGAGCGCCTCGCCGATGGCCTGCCCGAGCGCGATCGCGGTGTCCTCGACGCTGTGGTGGCCGTCGATGTGGACGTCGCCGGTGGTCGTGATCTTCATGTCGATGAGCGAGTGGCGGCTCAGGGCCGTGAGCATGTGGTCGTAGAACCCGACCCCGGTGGAGATCGACGACGTCCCCGTACCGTCGAGGTCGATCTCGACGGACACGTTCGACTCGCTGGTGACACGCTCCACCTTCGCGCGACGGTTGCTCATGACGTCCTCTCCAGGCCTTCCAGTCGCGGCGCGCCCTCGGCGAGCACCTCCGCGAGTGCGGCGTAGAACCGCTCCATCTCCTCGTGCGTGCCGGCGGACACCCTGAGGTAGCCTGCAGGCCCCGTCTCCCGGACGAGCACGCCCCGATCGAGCAGCCGCTGCCACACATCATGCCGGTCGGCGAACCGACCGAACAGGCAGAAGTTCGCATCGGAGGGAACGACCTCGACGCCCATCGCCGGCAGCCGCGTCAGCGCCTCGTCGCGTACACGTCGCAGCACGTCGACCTGACCGAGCATCTCGTCCGCGTTGGCGAGCGCGACCAGAGCGAGCGCCTGGGTCTGCGCGGACAGGTGGTACGGCAGCCGAACGATCCGCAACGCGTCGACGACCGCAGGGTTCGCGGCGAGGTAGCCCAGCCGGCCACCGGCGAACGCGAACGCCTTGCTCATCGTCCGGCTGACGACCAGGTTGCCGTGCTGCGGGAGCAGCGTCAGGGAGGTCGCCTCGGGATCGTGCGAGAACTCCTGGTACGCCTCGTCNNCGTCGGCGTACCGGTCGGGTTGTTCGGGGTCGTGATGACGACCACCGTGGGGTCGTGCTCGGCGATGGCGTCGAGCACGAGCGCCGCGTCGAGCGTGTAGCCGGCGCGCCGCGGCACCGTGACGTAGGGCGTGTGGGTGTTGCGCGCGTACTCGGGGTACATCGAGTAGGTCGGCGTGAACGACAGCACGGACCGCCCAGGGCCGCCGAACGCGCTGAGCACGTGCACCATGACCTCGTTCGACCCGTTGGCCGCCCAGACCATCTCGGGCGTCACGCCGTGACCGAGGTACGCCGCGAGCGCCTGCCGCAGCGCCCAGGCCTCACGGTCGGGGTAGCGGTTCACGCCCGCCGCCGTGCCGACGACGGCCTCGGCCATCTCCTGGCGCACCCGAGGTGACGGCGGGAACGGGTTCTCGTTGACGTTGAGGCGCACAGGGACGTCGAGCTGAGGCGCGCCGTACGGCTCCTCCCCCACCAGCTCCGGCCGCAACGGCAGGCCCGCGAGGGTGACATCGGCCTTCATCGCGGCCGCCTCACGGTGACGGCGTTGGCGTGCGCCGGCAGGTCCTCGGCCAGCGCGAACCGCTCGACGCCGTCGGCGAGCTCGAGCAGTGCGGCCTCGTCGTACGCGATGACGTGCATCGAACGCCGGAAGCTGGCGACCGTGAGACCGGACGAGTGACGCGCCGCGGCGGCCGTCGGCAGGACGTGGGTCGAGCCGGCCGAGTAGTCGCCGAGGGACACCGGCGAGTACGGACCGACGAAGACGGCGCCGGCGTTGCGGATCCGCGACGCGACCGCGGCCGCGTCGGCCGTCTGGATCTCGAGGTGCTCGGCGGCGTACGCGTCGACGACGGCGATCCCCTGCTCGACGTCCCGGACGAGCACGATGCCCGACTGCTCGCCGCCCAACGCCGTACGCACCCGGTCGGCGTGCTTCGTCGCGTCGACCATCGGCGCGAGCGCCGCGTCGACGGCGTCGGCGAGCGCGTCGGAGTCGGTGACCAGTACGGATCCGGCCATGGGGTCGTGCTCGGCCTGGCTCAGCAGGTCGGCAGCGACATGTACGGGATCGGCGGTGCTGTCGGCGAGGACCGCGATCTCGGTCGGGCCGGCCTCCGAGTCGATCCCCACGCGACCGCGCAGCAGCCGTTTGGCCGCGACCACGTAGATGTTGCCCGGACCGGTGACGAGGTCCACCTTGCGGCACAACCCGGGCACGCCGTAGGCGAACATCGCGATGGCCTGGGCGCCGCCCACCGCGTACACCTCGTCGACGCCCAGCAGCGCGCACAACGCGAGGATGTTGGGGTGCGGCAGGCCCCCGAAGTCCTTCTGCGGCGGGCTCGAGACAGCGATCGAGGCGACGCCCGCGGCCTGGGCGGGGACGACGTTCATGATCACGGACGAGGCGAGCGGCGCGAGGCCCCCCGGTACGTACAGGCCGACGCGGCCCACGGCGACCAGGCGGGTCGTCACGGTCGCTCCCGGGGCCAGCTCGACCACCGGCTCGGGCATGGCCGCCTCGGCGGCGCACACCGTACGACGGCGGCGGATCGACTCCTCGAAGGCCGCGCGCAGGAGTGGGTCGAGCTCGGCGAGTGACTGTTCGAGAACCTCCGCCGGAACGCGAAGCGACGGCGGCGTGACCCCGTCGAACTTCTGGCTGAAGCGGATCAGAGCCGCTTCGCCCTCGGTAGCCACCGCTGTACAGATCGGCTCGACCCGTGCGACGGCGTGCTCGACGTCGAACTCGGCCCGCGGCACCACGGTCGCGTAGTCAACGTCGTCAGCAGTGTCGCGGAGGTCGATTCGTCGAAGCACGCCCGAAGTCTATTGAGCACGGTCCCGGTGGCCGAAGCCAATATCACCTGCCGTCATGCGTGATACCGCAGGATGGCTCCCGTCGCCAGATAGTGGTTCATCGAGTGTTCCCACCAGCCCACGTCCTCGTCGAAGGCGAGCTGGGACCAGCGCTCCTCGAATCTGACGAGGTCAGCGCCAGGCAGAGGGACTGCGGTGTAGCGAATCGCCACCGAGCTGGGTGACTGGGCGCCCGTGACGGCGATCTCGATCGAGACCGCCTCCACGCCCGCTTGCACGTGGCAGAACTCGACGATCCCTTCGGCCGGCACGTGGCGGGTGACCATCCAGACGGTCTCAGGCTCTCCGGGGTGGACGGTGATGAAGACGCACCCGGGCTCTGCCACTCCGGTGACCGACTGGACGAGCCGACAGTGCTCGGACCAGCCCTCGAGCCACTCCCCCTCCCGAACGGGGCAGAGCAGCGGGAAGACCTCCTCAGGCGTTCCATGGATGGACTGCGTGTACTCGCGGACGACGACCCGGCCCGTCATGACAGGTCGTCCTCGACGAGGCGGTGGCTGTCGGCTGCGGTCAGGCCCAGTCCGAAGATCCCCCTCAGTTCCGCGATCTTGGCCAGCGAAGGCTCGTCGAAGGGAACCTTGCCTTCGAACGCGTGGAGCACGATGCCTTCGAGCAGATCTCCCAGTGAGATGTCGTGGAGATCCGCCACCGCCTTGAGGACTTTCAGGAGGCGCTTCTCGAGCCTGACGCCCGTCTGCACTCGTTCGATCGTGGGTGGCATGGTACCAATGTACCCTGGTACCCGGTCATCGTCGCTCGGCCTCCTGGACATCGCCGCCCTGTACGTGGCAGCGACTGGTTCAATGAGCACGTGCCACCAGTCACCGGGCTCGCGCCCCTGTTCATCGGCGTGGGCACCGTGGTCAACGTAGGCACGGTGCTGGTGGGTGGTCTCCTCGGTCTGCTGATCGGGAACAAGCTCCCCGAACGTACGCGCACCCTCGTCACCCAGTCGCTCGGCCTCATCACGGTCGTCCTCGCGCTCCAGAACGCGTGGCAGATCTCGTCGACCGCACTGTCCGACCTCGTCGGGCACGGAGTCGGGATGATCGTGCTCGTCATGGCGCTGCTGTTCGGCGGCATCATCGGCTCCGCCCTCCGCCTGCAGGACCGCGTCGAGGGCCTGGCCGGCTATCTGACGGACCGGCTCGGACAGGGCGGCGAGACGCGTCAGCACTTCGTCACGGCCATCGTCACGCCGACGCTCCTTTTCTGCATCGGGCCGCTCACGATCGTGGGATCGCTGTCCGACGGCCTGGGACGCGGAGCGGACCAGCTGCTCGTGAAGTCCATCCTCGACGGCTTCGCTGCGATCGCGTTCGCGTCGTCGCTCGGCGTCGGGGTGCTCCTGAGCGCCGGGATGGTCGCCATCATCCAGGGTGCCCTGACGCTCGCGGGGTTCCTGCTCGGTGACGTCCTGCCCGCCCCGTACGTCGACATCATCACCGCAACCGGCGGCGTGATCCTGCTCGCCCTGGCGCTCGGTCTGCTGGGTGTCAAGCAGATCCGCGTGGCCGAGCTGCTGCCTGCCCTGGTCCTCGCGCCGCTGATCCTTCTCGGCGTCGCGCTGGTGTTCTGATGGCCAAGAAGGCCGCCGGGACGCCGGCGCTCGACATCCTCACCGCAGCCGGCATCCCCTTCTCCGTCCACGAGTACGACCACGAGGTGCAGCGTCACTTCGGCGACGAGACGGTGGCCGCGCTCGGCGTGCCGGCTGCGCGGGTCTTCAAGACGCTCATCGCGAACGTGGTGGGTTCGGCCAAGCCGGAGCTCGCGGTCGGCGTGGTCCCGGTCTCCGGGCAGCTGGACCTCAAGGCCCTCGCCAGGACGCTCGGGTGGAAGAACGCCGAGATGGCCGACCCCGTCGTGGCGCAACGGTCGAGCGGCTACGTCCTGGGCGGCATCTCGCCGCTGGGCCAGAGGACGAGGTTGCGTACGGTCGTCGACCAGTCCGCGATGTCGTACGAGACGGTCCTGGTCTCCGGCGGCCATCGTGGCCTCCAGGTGGAGCTGGCTCCGGCCGATCTCGTTCGGCTCACACACGCGATCGTCGCCGAGATCGGGCGCCCCTGATGGCCCGCGCGTTCGTGCTGCTGCACGGGTGGCAGAACCACCGCGAGCCCGACCACTGGCACCACTGGCTCCACGACCGGCTCCTCGAGTGCGGCTTCGAGGTCCGCTACCCGCAGCTGCCCGACCCGGACGAGCCCTCGCTCGAGGCCTGGATCGACGCCCACGCCGCCGAGGTGGACGCATGCGGCGCCGCCGATGTGACCGTCGTGTGCCACAGCCTGTCCGTACCGACCTGGCTCCACGCCGTCGCCCGCGGACGGGTGCCCGTGGTCGAGAACGTGATCCTCGTGGCGCCGCCCTCCGCCAGCGTGCTCGCCGAGATCGGCATCGACGAGTTCACGTGGCACCCGTCGGGTCGCGACACGGCCGGCAGCCGTGGGGCCGCGGTGATGATCGTGGGCCCGGACGACCCGTACTGCCCCGAAGGTCCCGACGACCAGTACGTGACGCCGCTGAGTATCCCGAAGATCGTCATCCCGGGCGGCGGCCATCTCAGCACTCCCGAGGGTTACGGCCCGTGGCCACAGCTGCTCGCATGGTGCCTCGACACAGAGACCCTGCCGTCCCTGGGTGATCGCTGAGACGTCGACGGGTACGAAGACACCAGTCGTGACACTCTGACACCATGAACCGGCTGGACGAGTGGCGAAACGACGCGTTCGTACATGCCGCACTGGCTTGGGCGGATGCTGCGCTGGCGCGTGAGGGTCGGCGCCGAAACGGCGGTCCCTCCTGGTCCCGCGTCAGGCCGTGGGGCACGGTCCTCGCGATCCCCCTGACCGACGGCGACACCGTGTGGTTCAAGGCGACCCCGGAGGGCAGCGCCGAACCGATCCTGCACCAGACCCTGGACGCCGAGATCCCCGAGTACGTCGCGCCCGTCCTCGCAGCCGACCTCTCCCGCGGGTGGCTGCTGATGGACGATGCTGGGGAGTCGCTGGGCAACGACGCGGAGGCCGAGGGGACGCCACCCTGCGCGGACCCGAGGTTCCAGCGCGCGATGACCACGTACGCGGGCCTGCAGGAACAGCTCCGGCACCGGATCGACGAGCTCGTCCAGGAAGGCCTCCCCGACGCCCGTCCGCACGCTCTGCCCGGCGTCTTCGACCAGCTGCTGGCGTCCTTGGGGCGTCAGGCACGGGACACGGGCGACGAGGACGCGTCGGCACTGCTCGTACGGGTCGCGGCCGCTCGGCCGCAGGTCGTCGACCTGGCCGCGAGCTGCGCCGCTCGCGCGGGGTCGATCGACCACAACGACCTGCATCCGTGGAACGTCCTCGTCCGTGACGGACAGACCGTGTTCCTCGACTGGGGCGACGCGATGGCAGCTCACCCTTACGCGAGCCTGCTGGTCCCCGTACGGATCGCGATGACGGAGTCCCGGCAGACCGCCGAGGCTGTCCTCGAGGCCTATGCGCGCGGGCGTGACGAGACCATGGATCCGAAGGAGCTCGCCGCCGTGATCCGCCTGTCCGTCATCGGGCGGGCGTGGACCTGGCAGCGATCGCTCGCGCTCTGTTCGGAGCCCACGGAGAACGACGGAGCACCGCTGAAGTGGTTCGCCCGTCTGCTCGACCCTGACCCGTTCGCCCCCGGCAGGGACTAGTCGGACTCCGTCGGCTACAGGTCGTCGCCGCGCCCGAAACGGAAGAAGCGGCGGCGCGGCGTGGGCTCGGGGAGCGGGGCGATGTCGTGGCCGACGACCTGCCCCTCTTCGACGGGCTGGTTGCGGCCCTTGTCGCCGTTGTGGCGTCGGGGACGCTTGGGGCGAGGCTCCTCCTCGGCGTCCGGCCCGATCGAGCTGGCGATCAGGACGGGCAGCACGCCGGCGAACGCCCAGACGAGCAGTACGACAGGTGCGTGGAGCTGGAAGTCGATGGGGATGACGTCCTTCGGGCTGGCCGCGGCCAGTCGCGCGTCGAAGTTCTGGGGACCGAGCCACCGACCCGTGAGGTCGCAGATGCCGCCGGCGAGCAGGGCTCCCATCCCCGCGAGGAAGGTCACCGGCCAGCCCAGGTCACGGAACCAGCGCCAGGCGACGTAGCCGACGCCCGCACCGATGGCCAGGCCGAGCCCGGCGAACCAGGCGTCCGTCGAGAAGACCTCGGTCAGCGCTCGTTCCGTCGTGTAGCCGCGGAAGTCCTCGCCGATCGTGTAGGTCGGCAGATCGACGACACCCCACCAGAAGACGCCGGAGAGGAACCCGACCACCACAGCGAGCGCCGCGAACGACCCGAACCAGGCCAGCATCGTGCGGATGGTGTGCCACGGAGAGCGGCCGTCGGGCTCTGTATCGCCCGCGGCCAGCGCCTCGTCCGGCACCGTCGCGCTCATCCTGCGTCTCCTGACCCGCTCGTCAATTGCCCCACCACCTTAGGCCACGCAGGACGGGCCAAGGAGTGCCTTGAGATCTGCCATGAGCGCCCCCGACGTCGCGACTCGGAGGTCGGCACCGAGCTTGAGCGTCTTGGGCGTATCGCTGTTCAGCAGCCGGAGCCGCACTTCCTGGCTCCCCGGATGGTTGTTCAGCACGCCCTTGAGCTGAGCCACGAGCACGGGCGTGACACGCGTCACCGGCACGGCGATCGTCAACGGCTCCGCCGCGGAGGCCGACACGTTGATGACGCTCACGGTGCTGCCGGTGATCTCGACGCCGTCCTCACGAGCCCGTACCCGGCCCTTCACCGACACCATCGTGTCCGTGGCCAGCGTCATCGCCACGCTCGCGTACGCCTTGGGGAAGAGCATGACGTCGATCGCGGCGTCGATGTCCTCGACCGTGACGATGGCCCACATGTCGCCCTGGCGGTTCTGCTTGCGCTGGACCTGCGTGATCATGCCGGCGATCGTCACCATGCCTTCGCGCGGGTCGTCGAGCAGCACCGAGATCGACACGTCCCGCTTGGTCGCCAGCACGTGGTCGAAGCCGTTGAGCGGATGGTCCGACACGTACAGGCCGAGCATCTCCCGCTCGAACGCCAGCTTCGTGCGCTTGTCCCAGTCGGGCATGTCCGGGATCGAGCCGGAGGTCGGCGCAGTGGCCACCTCTCCCCCGCCGTCGCCGAACAGGTCGTCCTGGCCGAACGCCTGGTTCCGCTTGAGGTCGAGGACGTGGTCGATCGCGCTCTCGTACACCTCCATGAGCGCCCGGCGGGGATGCTTCATCGAGTCGAACGCGCCGGCCTTGATGAGCGACTCGACCGTGCGCTTGTTGCACACGGCGAGGGGCGCGCGGTCGAGGAAGTCGTGGAAGCTCGTCGCCGGTCCGAACTCGCGGCGTGCCTCGCAGATCGCCTCGACGACGCCACTGCCCACGTTGCGGATGGCCTGGAGACCGAACCGTACGTCCTCGCCGACGGCCGAGAACTCGGCCACGGAGGTGTTCACGTCGGGCGGCAGCACGTTGATGTGCAGCCCGCGCATGTCCGCCAGGTACAGCGCCATCTTGTCCTTGTCGTCGCCGACGCTGGTGAGCAGCGCGGCGCCGAACTCGGCCGGGAAGTTGGCCTTGAGGTAGGCGGTCCAGTAGGACACGTACGCGTAGCCGGCCGCGTGCGACTTGTTGAACGCGTAGTCGGCGAACGGGACCATCGTGTCCCACAGCGCCTTCGTCGCGGCGTCCGAGTAGCCGTTGCTGCGCATCCCCGAGTGGAAGTGGTCCCACTCCTTGTCCAGGATCTCCTTCTTCTTCTTGCCCATGGCCCGCCGCAGCAGGTCTGCGCCGCCGAGAGAGTAGCCCGCCAGGGACCGCGCCGCGGCCATGATCTGCTCCTGGTAGACGAGCAGGTGGTAGGTGTCGCCGAGGATCGGGTCGAGCGCCTCGCGCAGCTCCGGATGGATCGCCTCGATCTTCTGACGGCCGTTCTTGCGCTCCGCGTAGTTGATGTGAGCGTTCGCGCCCATCGGGCCCGGCCTGTACAGGGCGATGACGGCGATGATGTCCTCGAAGCGGTTCGGCTTGAGCAGCCGGAGCAGCGCACGCATCGGACCACCGTCGAGCTGGAAGACGCCGAGGGTGTCGCCTCGGGCCAGCAGCTCGTACGTCGCGACGTCGTCGAACGGCACGTCGCGCATGTGGAGGTCGATCCCGCGGTTCATCTTGATGTTGCGCACGCAGGCGTCGATGACGCCGAGGTTGCGCAGCCCGAGGAAGTCCATCTTCATCAGGCCCATCTCCTCGCACTGCGGGTAGGCGAAGCCGGCGATGATCATGCCGTCCTTGTCCCGCTTGTGCATGGGGATGACGTCGAGCAGAGGCTCGTTGGAGATGATGAACGCGCAGGCGTGGACGCCGGACTGGCGGATCAAGCCCTCGATGCCGCGGCCGGTGTCGACGACCTTGTGGACGTCCGGGTCGCTCTCGTACAGGGCCCTGAACTCGCTGCCCTCGGCGTAGCGCTTGTGGTTCGGGTCGAACAGGTCGCCCAGCGGTACGTCCTTGCCCATGACCGCGGCCGGCATCGCCTTCGTGATCCGCTCGCCCATGGCGAACGGGTAGCCCAGGATGCGGCTCGCGTCCTTGACCGCGGCCTTCGCCTTGATCGTGCCGAACGTGTTCACCTGGCTCGTGTACGCCTCGCCGTACTTGTTCGTCACGTAGCTGATGATCTTGTCGCGCTGGCGGTCGTCGAAGTCGAGGTCGATGTCAGGGGGCGAGATGCGCTCCGGGTTGAGGAACCTCTCGAACAGCAGCCCGTGCTGCATGGGGTTGACCTCGATGATCTGGGTCAGGAACGAGACCATCGACCCGGCGGCCGATCCACGGCCCGGCCCGACCGGCACCCCGTTCTCCCGCGCGTACCGGCAGATGTCCGCGACGATGAGGAAGTACGAGGAGTAGCCCATCGGCTCGATGACGCTCATCTCGAGCTCGACGCGGTCGCGCAGGTCGGCCGGCGGGTTGTCGCCGAACCGTTCGGTGATGCCCTCCTCGATCTCCTTGCGCAGCCACGACGACTGGGTCTCGCCTTCCGGCACGACGAACTGCGGCATCCGGTCGACCTGGCGGAACACGTCGGAGTAGTCGCCGATGCGCTCCGCGATCGCCAGCGTGTTGTCGCACGCCTCGGGAAGCTCGCGGAACAGGGACCGCATCTCCTCGGCCGTCTTGATGTAGTAGCCGGCGCCGTTGAAGCGGAACCGGTTGGGGTCGTCCTTGTTGCGGCCCACACCCACGCACAGCAGGTTGTCGTGGGCGTCGGCCTGGTCGGCGGTCACGTAGTGGGAGTCGTTCGTGGCGAGCAGCGGCAGCTTCAGGTCCTTGGCGATCCGTAGAAGGTCGTCGCGCACGATGCGCTCGATCGAGACCCCGTGGTCCATGAGCTCGACGAAGTAGTTCTCCGCGCCGAAGATGTCGCGGTACGCGGCGGCCGCCGCCACCGCCTCGTCGTACTGGCCGAGACGCAGCCGTGTCTGGACCTCCCCCGACGGGCAGCCGGTCGTCCCGATGATGCCCTTGCCGTGCTGGGCGATGAGCTCGCGGTCCATGCGCGGCTTCAGGTAGAAGCCCTCGAAGCTCGCCAGGCTCGACAGCCGGAACAGGTTGCCCAGGCCCTCGGCGTTCTGGGCCCACATCGTCATGTGCGTGTAGCGGCCACCACCGGAGACGTCCTTGGTGCCCTCGGCATCGAGGTCGGCCACCTCGCGCTTGCCGGTCGACCAGAACTCCGGGGTGCGGTTGAACCGCGACGACGGGGCCACGTAGGCCTCGATGCCGATGATCGGCTTGACAGGCTGGTTCTTGGACGCGGCGTAGAACTCGTACGCCCCGAACATGTTGCCGTGGTCGCTCATCGCGATGGCCGGCATGCCCTGGCGGGCCGCCTCGGCGATCAGCGGCCCCATCTTCGCGGCACCGTCGAGCATCGAGTACTCGGTATGCACGTGGAGATGGACGAAGTCCGAGCTCACCGTTCCTCCTCCTTGCGCGCACAACTCACGGCACGCTGCCGTGTTGTGGGCCGCCGGGGGAAGACGACGACGCGAGGCCTTCACGACCCCAGGTGGATCACCCTAGTCCGGCCCTGCGACACCAGGTCGGCGACTCTCCGGGGTCGCCCGAGTTGTCGAACATGACCTGAGCGGCCGAGCTCAGGTCCCTCCTCCCGGCAGCCTCGACACGGTGAGCCGGCCCCTTCTGGATGCAGATTCGACCACCTATGGTGTCTCGTCCGATATCAGGCAGGCCTCCGACCGGGAGACGAAGTGGCCTCCTTCGATGGTGCCCAGCGAGAAGCCCTCGGGGCCGCCGGGAGCGATGTCGAGGACGAACGAGGGATGGCCCAGCGCCCGGTCCAGGGTCGCCTCGATGTAGAACGGCGCCCCATCGACGTCTCCGAGCAGGACGTCCCCGTCGCCAGTGAGGTACTCCCCGTCGAGGAAGCACATCGGGACGCTGCCCGCGCAGCACCCGCCCGACTGGACGAGCATCACTTGTCCGCCCTCGCGGGCGCGCACGGCCGTCAGGGCCGCACGCGCCGCAGGGGTCGCCTGGATGCGTAGCTCGTCAATCACTCTCACTCCGATCGATCAGAAGAATCCGAGGGCCTGGTCGGAGTAGCTGACCAGCAGGTTCTTCACGCGGCTGTAGTGATCGAGCATCATCCGATGGTTCTCCCTGCCGACGCCGGAGATCTTGTAGCCTCCGAACGCGGCCGCAGCCGGGTAGGCGTGGTAGCAGTTCGTCCAGACGCGTCCGGCCTTGATCGCCCGGCCGGTTCGGTACGCACGCGTCCCGTTGCGCGTCCACACACCAGCCCCCAGGCCGTACAGGGTGTCGTTGGCGATCTCGAGTGCCTCGGCCTCGTCGCGGAACGTAGTCACGGCGAGGACTGGTCCGAAGATCTCCTCCTGGAAGACACGCATGTCGTTGGTGCCCTCCAGCAG
>PMBM01000105.1:2366-12489 GCA_003153855.1 Propionibacteriaceae bacterium | reverse complement strand
GGGCACAACGGGTGCGACACCCGCAACGACGTGCTGGCCGGGCAGTTGCAGGACGTGGACAAGGGGACGAGCCGCTGCGTCGTACAGGCGGGTGTCCTCGACGACCCGTACAGCGGTGCGCGCATCGCGTTCCACAAGGCCCAGGCCGACGAGGTCGAGATCGACCATGTGGTGCCGCTGGCGTACGCGTGGGACATGGGCGCCTCGGCGTGGACACTCGACACGCGCATGGCCTTCGCCAACGACGAGGCCCTCAACCTCCTGGCCGTCGCGAAGGCCGCCAATGCGTCCAAGAGTGACTCGGGCCCCTCGTCCTGGACGCCGGCGAACGTCTCGTACCGCTGCCAGTACGCCATTCGCTGGGTCGACGTCGTCACCACGTACGGGTTGGCCGTCACCGACTCCGATCGCAGCGCCCTGGGCTCCACGCTCGGAAGCTGTGCGCGCTGACCCGGGGTGCGCCTCGAGACGTGCCCGCGGAACGGATGCGGCTGCGTCCCGGGCGTCCACGCCTGCCGTCGCTCGGTATAATCAGCCTCAAGCCCGCGATCACGACGTCGCCCCTCCGATGTTTCACGGCATCGCCCCCCGATGCGCTGTGGCCGCTCCGACGAGTGAGAGTGTGGACGCAGGATGACCGATACCGACGAGCCGTCGGCCACGACTCGCGCCGTGGAAGACCTCAGCGACGAGCGGGCCGCAGCGGATGCGGGCGATCTGCAGGCGGGGCTCAGCGAACTGGCTTCGTTGGTCATCGGGGGCGAAGGTCTGAGCGAGGTCCTTGCCCACGTCGCGACGTTCGCCGTGCGGGCGATACCCGGCGCCGACGGTGCCGGGGTGACCCTGTTGAGGATGGATCGGACCGACCACATGGTTCAGATCCTCGCGGCCAGCCACCCGTTCGTCGCCGAGATCGACGAGATCCAGTACACGGCGCTCAACGAAGGCCCCTGCATCACCGCCGCGCTGGAGCGACGCACGGTGCGCTCGGGCTCTCTGGGCGGGGAGAAGATGTGGCCGCGGTTCGGTCCTCGGGTGGGCCGGATGGGCGTCCACAGTGCGTTGTCCCTCCCGCTGCAGCTGTCCGGCCAGGTGCTCGGGGCCATCAACGTGTACGCACGGGAGAAGGACGCCTTCGACGACCATGCTGCGGAACTCGCCGAGCTGTTCGCCACTCCCGCCGCCGTCGCGGTGCACAACGCGCAGATCCTCGCCCACGCGCAGGCCTTGGCCGCTCAGCTACAGGGCGCCCTGTCCAGCCGGCCGGTCATCGACCAGGCCATCGGAATCTTGCGCCAGCGCAGCGGTGCCACGGCCGAAGAGGCGTTCGCCAAGCTGCGTGCGATGAGCCAAGCCGACCACGTCAAGCTCGTCGAGGTCGCCGAGAAGATCGTGAACGAGGCCGTCAGCCGGGCTCGCGCTCGCCACGTACAGCCCTAAGCCCCGTCGCGTGGCCCCTCCGTTTCGACCTGCATGGTTAGGGCGTATGGTCGTCTGTTAGGGCGTCGGGTGACCCAGACCCTGATCTGGTGTCATGGCTCCCTCCCTCGCGTCGCGATCCGCGATGCCCGGTTCTGGTACGGATGACGTGGTGCTCGGGCGCCCTCTGCGGAGCACTGCCTCGTGAACATCCCACCGTCCGTCGCGGCCGACCTGGCCATGCTGACGGACGTGCTCGACTCGTCCTCCGCTGACATCGTCGCGACGTTGTTGAGTCTTGTCACCGCAGCCACCAGGTCCGTGCCCTCTCTCGTCGGGTTGTCCGTACTGGTCGGCATTCCGGACGCTGTCGTGGAGATCACGACCATCGAGGACAGCACGCACGCCGCCCGGATCCGTACGTCGCTCAGGTTCCCTCTGCTCGATGGAGACGATGTCGAGGCCACGACCGGGGTGCTCCTCGTGTACGCGGCGCAGCCGGGTGCGCTCATCGACCTCGCTGCCGACCTCACCTGGCTCACAGGGAGGCCGCTCGGGCACGCGCGCCTCGACGAGGACCTCGATGGCCCTGCNNATTGGCGGTGGTCTCACTTCGCAGGAGGCGAGCGCCGAGCTCGATGCCCGAGCCGCAGCGACCGGCGTCGAAAAGCACATCGCCGCAGAGGCGATCCTCGCTTCCCTGAATGGAGACGTCGTCGATCCCGCCCACAATTCTTAGGATCAAAGTCGGCAGCCCCGATGTATATTCGAAATCGTTGAGACCATCAACCTGTTCGGGACGAGGACGACCGTACGCTGTCGACCTGGTGAGCGTTAGCTCGCGCTGAACACCTTGGGTTATCGCCACTTTTAGGGGCGTCCCATGAATCTCCACACCCCCCGCCCATTCGACCAGATCCACGCGATAGGCGCCTACTGGCAGCCTCCCCTGCTGCCTGGGCTCATAGGAGGACCTCCAAGGTCGGCAAAGACGCGGCTCAGGTCATGGTCGCTCTGGCCAACGATCGCCATGTTCACAGAGGCCGTCGACACGGCCGTCAACGACTACGCCGCCCTCGGCCACCGCTCGCTCGGCAGGCCCCGCGCCGGCGGCGAGGGGGAGTGGTAGTTGAAGGGTGAGGCGGCTGTACGGACCTCGTCACCCGTCGACGGACAGGCCACGTCGCTACGGTGAGGGCTATGGAGCCCCAGAACGGTCTGCCTGAGCGGCTCGGCACTGCGCTGAGTGCCGCTGGCGACCCGCAACGTGCGCGGGCACAGCAGGCGTACATGAAGTCGGAGATGCCCTACTACGGGGTCGCCTCGCCGGAGCTCAAGACACTGCTGCGGCCGCTGCTCAAGGAGTTCCGGCCCGCGAGCCGAGAGGCTTGGGACGAGAGCGTACGCACGCTGTGGGACGGCGCGACGCATCGGGAGGAGCGGTACGCGGCGATCGCGTTCGCGCAGCATCCCGCCGCGAAGAAGTGGCAGGACCCGGACTCGCTGGACCTGTACGAGCACCTCATCTGCACCGGCGCGTGGTGGGACCTCGTCGACGTCGTGGCCAGCGATCTGGTGGGCCCGATCCTTCTCTCGCACACGCGCAAGACCACCCCGACGATGCGGGAGTGGGCCGTCAGCGACGACCTGTGGCTGCGGCGCGCGGCTGTGCTCAGCCAGCTCAAGCACGGCGCCGACACCGACCTCGACCTGCTCACGTACGTGATCGAGGCCAACGTCGACGACACCTCGTTCTGGCTGCGGAAGGCCATCGGATGGGCCTTGCGCCAGTACGGGCGGACGGATCCCGAATGGGTACGCAGCGAGGTCGATCTGATGGGGTCACGGTTGTCCGGGCTGTCTCGCCGCGAGGCCTTGAAGCACCTGGGTGGTTCGGAATAGGCCACCGTGTGGCGCGTTAACCATGCTGACGGCGTTGGAGCAGGGATCACTGCTTACAGCGACCCGCGAAAGGATCGACGAGAATGCTGACCGGGTTCTGGATTCTGGCAGGCGCACTGGCGCTCTCGAACCTCTTCGCCGCCGGGCTGAAGCTCACGCGCTCGAAGGAGCAGCTTCACGCGATGGGGCAGGCCTGGGTCG
The DNA here is from genome assembly GCA_003153855.1 of Propionibacteriaceae bacterium. Taxonomy (GTDB): domain Bacteria; phylum Actinomycetota; class Actinomycetes; order Propionibacteriales; family Propionibacteriaceae; genus Fen-668. Next base: position 8,967 of record PMBM01000105.1, on the reverse strand, counting down.
AGGACTTCACGCCGAACGCGATCAAGGGCATCGGAGTCGCCGAGCTCCTCGGGGCTCTTGGCCTGATCCTGCCGCCACTCACGCGCATCGCGCCCGTACTGTCTCCCATCGCCGCGATCGGGGTCGCCGTGCTGCAGGTCGGTGCCGGCATCACCCACGTACGGCGCAAGGAGTACCGGATGCTCAGCGCCAACGGTCCGCTCGTCATTCTCGCGGTCGTCGTGGCCGTACTGGGATTCATCCTCTTCTGAGGCTGCTTCTTGGCCCGTCTGACGGTGCTTGCAACGCAGCTGCCGTAGGAGGAATCCTCGTTTCCGTACCGCAGATGCCTCGCACGCTCTGGATCCGCCCGTGCTCGAGCGCGCTGCGGTATGAAAACGAGGATCGATACCGCTGCCCCCTTCTCTTCGTCAGACCTCGCACGTAGGGTCGTCCGAACTGGCCAGTACGGCCTCAGAGAGGAGACCGGTCATGCAGCGGATCGTGCCCAACCTGTGGTTCGACCACAAAGCCGCAGAGGCGGCCGAGTTCTACACGAGCGCGTTCCCGGACGCGCGGATCACGGAGACCGTCCACTACCCGACCGAGGGGTTGGAGGACTTCCAGAAGGAGTTCGCGGGCGACGTGCTGTACGTGGAGCTCGAGATCCGCGGCTACCGCTTCATCGCGATCAACGCCGGTTCCGAGGTCACCGTCAACCCGTCGATCTCGTTCTTCGTGAACTTCGACCCCGCGGTCGATCCCGACGCTCGCGCGCACCTCGACTCCCTGTGGGCCGCACTGTCCGACGGCGGCGAGGCGCTCATGCCGCTCGACGACTACGGGTTCAGCCATCGCTACGGGTGGATCAAGGACAAGTACGGGATCACGTGGCAGCTCATGCTCACCGACCCCGCCGGCGAGCCGCGCCCGTACATCGTGCCGAGCCTGATGTTCACNNTTCGGCGGAAGGGTCGGAAACGTCGCGGTCTACCCCGAGGACGCGGGGCCCACGGCCGGCACCGTCATGTACGGCGACTTCGAGATCCTCGACCAGTGGTTCGCCGCCATGGACTCCGGCGGCGCCGAGCACGGCTTCACGTTCAACTTCGGTGTCTCGCTCATGGTCGAGTGCGCCGACCAGGCCGAGCTCGACCGCTACTGGGCCCAGCTGAGCACCGTCCCCGAGGCCGAGCAGTGCGGCTGGTGCGTGGACAAGTTCGGTGTGAGCTGGCAGGTCGTACCCGCCAACCTCGCCGAGCTGATGACCAAGCCGGGGTCGTACGAGACGTTGATGAACATGAAGAAGATCGAGGTCGCAGCCTTCGGCTGAGACAGCGCGAGCGGAAGGGAACTTCGCCACAGGGCGTCGCGGCGAAGTGGCCCGGCCCGGAGTTCTCGGGCATACGACCGACCTTGCTGCCGGTCACTTCGCAGATCCCGAAGTTCTCGGGCATACGAGGCCTCCCGCACCGTCCAAAAGCCCGAGAACTTCGTGGTCGAGAGCCGGGCATGCCGCCCCGACGGCCATATGCCCGATATCTCCTGACAGTCGTTCCCACTCGACTCACATGAGTACGTACGGCTGCCGAAGGGCCGCGCCGGTCTTCGTAGCTCGGCCGAGACCTCACCACGACGAGCCTGCCCCGGGGGTTTCGGCGGTTGCGGTCCTCCACGGGGTCGGGAATTGGTGCTGAGCGACCATCGAGACGGCCAAGATGCGGAACTGGGTATGAGCCGACGACTCTGCGATCCGCACCCGCGCAGGGACGTCCAACTGGTTTCGGCTCTGCGGAAGCACACAGCCTTCGTGGCTTTGGCTGCTTCACCCGCCTCACTTCAGGTAACGGCGTCCGGCAGGGCTCGCAATGAAACCTCGGGTGCAACCCTTCGCACCGTCAGCTCGGCTCGTCGGCGACCGCTCGGAGGACCGGGCGCAGGGCGAGCCACCACTGGTTCTTGGGGCGGTGGAGGCGGAGGTCCATCTCGGCCATCATCTGCTCCATCGGGACAGCCGAGACCTTGGACTGTACGAGTCCGAGGTAGTAGCTGTCCGAGGTGCCCGCGTCGAACTCCGTACCGATCAGGTCGAGCGCACGCGACACCAGCCGTACAGCCAGCAGCCGGTCGAACGGCGACGGCGCCCCTCCCTGCTGCATGTGGCCGAGGATGTTCTGCCGCACGTCGTACGTGCCGTGGCTCTCCTGCTCGAGCAGTCGCGCGAGGAAGTCGGTCGTGTAGAGCGGGTTGGCGTTCTCGTTGCGGATCGCGAGGAACAGCTTGCGGCCCGAGGCGAAGCTCTGCCGCAGCCATTCGACATCGGCGGACAGGGCGTCGAGGCTGATCCCCTCCTCGTGGAGGTAGACCCGTTCGGCACCGGTCGACATCGCGCCCATGAGGGCGAGGTAGCCGCAGTAGCGACCCATCGTCTCCACGACGAACGCCCGCTTCGCCGCGCTGCCCGAGGTCTTGATCCGGTCGACGGCCTCGGTGATGACGTTCAGCGCCGTGTCCGCACCGATGGACAGCTCCGACCCAGGAAGGTTGTTGTCGAGCGAGGCCGGCACGCACACGATCGGCATCCCGAACGTCGGGAACCGGTCGCGTTCACGATGCAGGAGCTCCGCGGACTCGTACCCGCTCCAGCCGCCGATCATCAGGAGCGCGTCGATCCTGTTCTCCTCCAGCGACCGGCTGATCCTGTACAGCTCGTCGACAGAGGGGACCGTGCGACGTACGCCCAGCTCCGCGCCGCCCTCGGCGAGCCAGCTCTCGACGTCGCTCCACGCGATCTCCGAGACCTCGCCGTCCCGCAGCCCTGGGAAGCCGTTGCGGATCCCGAGCATGGTGTGGCCACGGCTGATGCCGAGTCGTACGGCTGCTCGCGCCGCCGCGTTCATCCCCGGCGCCAGCCCGCCGGCGTGGATGATCCCGATCCGCTTGCTCTGCTCGGGCGCGTCGATCCGGCTCGGCTCGACCAGCTCCGCGAGGATCCGGGCAGCCTCCTTGAACGACCCGCCGCGCAGGTCCATGGCGCCCTCGTAGTCGCCAGCCGCAATGAGCTGGGGCACCTGACGCGTCTTGGCGACGGCCTCGATGAGCGGTACGCGCGTGACGCGGTTGCCGCGGAACCCGAGCACGGGCCCCGTGGTGCCGGGCGTCGCGGTGAGGACCTCGACCGCCGCCTCGTACCCCAACCAGGTCGACGCCCACCGGTCGTACGAACTCGGCGAGCCGCCTCTCTGTACGTGGCCGAGGATCGTGACGCGCGCATCCTCGTGGAGGTTCTCCTCGAGCACCCGGCGCACGTACTCGGACGTGATCGGCTGGCCTGTACGGTCGCAGGCGCCCTCCGCGACGACCACCATCGAGTCGCGGCGACCCTCCACTCGGCCCCGCCGCAGCGCCGTACACATCCGCTCCTCCCAGCCCTCGGCCGGCGGTTGCTCGGGGATGATTGCGTAGTCGCAACCGCCGGCGATCGCGCTCATCAGCGCGAGGTAGCCGCAGTGGCGGCCCATGACCTCGACGACGAAGCTGCGCTGGTGGCTCGCGGCGGTACTCGCGAGGGCATCGATCGCATCGACGATGCGATGCAGCGCGGTGTCGGCGCCGATCGTCATGTCNNGTACCGACGAGGTCGTTGTCGATCGACCCGACCAGTCCGGCGAACATCAGGGCCGGGTGCGCCTCGGCGGTCTCCTGCGTGACCTCGCCCTCGGCGACGAGCTCGGCGAGCAGCTCGCTCCACTCGGCGCGGAACTGGTCGAGGCCGGACAGGGAGCCGTCGCCGCCGATGACGACGAGCCGGTCGATGCCGTTGGCGAGCAGGTTCGACGCCGCGCGCTTGCGGCCGAGGCGGTCGCGGAAGTCCTTGGAGCGGAAGGTGCCGATGACCGTACCGCCGCGATGCAGGATGCTGCCGACGTCCTCCCAGCCGAGCTCGCGGATGCCGGTGCCGCCGTCGACCATGCCCTGGTAGCCCTCGTAGATCGCGTAGACCTGGGCGCCGAGAGTCATCGCTGTGCGGACGACCGCGCGGACCGCCGCGTTCATCCCCTGCGCGTCGCCGCCGCTGGTCAGGATCCCGATGCGCTTGCCGATCCCGATCTGATCGATCTTGGGCAGGACCCGATCTGTACTGGTCATGCCGACATTCTGGCGCTGTCTTTCGCGCCGCGAGCGGCGGGCGAGAAGTTCGCTCCTGCGTGAGCGCCCCGACCCAACGCGCACAACCTNNCGCGGGAGCCCTGCATGACGGCGGCGGCCGCCATCACGCCGTGCGGGACCGCGTGCAGCCTGCCGTCGATCACGTCGGCGATGAGGAGCTTGTACGCGGTGAAGTTCTCCTTCTTGGCCGCGTCGTACCAGACGTGGGCATCGCGGTACTTCTCGTTCGGCGCGTCGTCGACCTACGCCCAGCGCCGGACGCGCTCGTCCGCCGCATCGCCGTCCCACTCACGGTCCGTGTCGGCCACGGGCAGGTCCTGAAAGCTCGTCACTGCCATGACGTGCTCCTCTCGCTGACCGGACCGCACGCGGTCCCTGCGCCGCATGCGGTCCATGTGGAGGAATACCCGGGCGGGGGACTTGCGACGCAGGGCGCTTTCCGCGAACGACCGGTTATGGGGACGGGAACGCTCGCTCCCGCACGTCACTTCCGTGTACGGGGGGTTATGAACCGCTCTCGAGGGCTCATAACCCCCCGAGCGCGGGAGTGACGGATCAACCCGGCGACCGTGCTGCTGATAACCCGAACTGCACGGAAGTCAGCGCAGGTAACTCGCCTCACGGGCCGCGCCGATGATGCCGGCGTCGTTCTGCATCTGGGCCTGTACGACGCGGGCGTCGAGCTGGAGGAGCGGCAGGAACTGTTCGGCGTCCTGGCTGATGCCGCCGCCGATGATGATGAGGTCGGGCCACATGAGGAACTCGGCGAAGCCCAGGTAGTCCTGGAGCCTCGAGATCCACTGGGCCCAGCTGAGGCCTTCCTTCACCCGCGCGGCGCCGGACGCCCAGGGGCAGCAGTCGATGCCGTTGATGCTGAGGTGGCCGAACTCCGTGTTCGGGAGCAGCCGTCCGTCGAGGAAGAGGGCCGAGCCGATCCCCGTACCCAGCGTCACGACCAGCGTGACCCCCTCCGCGCCCTGCCCCGCGCCGAGGGCCATCTCCGCGAGGCCGGCCGCGTCGGCGTCGTTGAGCACGGCTACGGGCGCGCCGAGCGCCTCGCTGAACAGGGCTGTCGCGTCCGTCCCGATCCAGCTCGGGTCGATGTTGGTCGCGTTCCGCACGATGCCGTGCCGCACGATCGCAGGGAAGGCGACGCCGACGGGCGTGCCGGCGGGTACGGAGAAGTGGTCGCGCATCTCCCGTACAGCCTCCGCGATCGCCTCCGGCGTCGGCGGCTGCGGCGTATGGATGTAGTGCCGATCGCCCCGCAGCGTTCCCGCGGGAACGTCGACAAGGCCCCCCTTGATCCCCGTACCGCCGATGTCGATCCCGAGCGCGAGCGTTGGATCGGGGGCCAGCCCTTCGTGCCGGGCGGCTTCGCGCGCCCCCTCAGGGGTCGGAGCGGTGGGGGCGGCGTCGGGCGCTCCTTCAGGGATCTGCGCACCAGTCGTCATCGCTCGAGACCTCTCCTGTTCAGGCCGCTGGCACCTTCGCCACCGTGACCACTGCACCCGTGAGGTGCTCGTGCATCGTCTCAGGGAGGTCGGTGCCAGTCATCAGCAGGGTCACCCTGCCGGCCTCCCGGCACGACGGAGTAGTGTTACGTACGAAAGTTCGTCAGCATCACATCGAAAGGTCGCTACGTGACGGAGGATGTCGGGCGGATCTTCGATATCCAGAAGTTCTCGCTGCACGACGGACCGGGGATCCGTACGGTCGTGTTCCTCAAAGGCTGCCCGATGGCCTGCGCGTGGTGCTCGAACCCGGGGTCGCAGAAGCTGCGGGTGCTCGAGATCGCCGACGGCGTACATCCGCAGGTGTTCGCGCCGGACAGCCGCGACTACAGCGTCGACGAGGTCGTACAGACGTGTCTGCAGGACCTTCCGTTCTACGAGGAGTCGGGCGGCGGCGTGACGTTGTCGGGCGGCGAGGCGATGGTGCAGCACAGGTTCGCGAGCCGCCTGCTGAACGAGCTGCGATCGCGCGGGGTGCATACGGCGATCGAGACCACCGCGTACGCGCCCCCGGCCGTCTTCGAGCGCATCCTCGGCGAGGTCGACCTGCCGATCATCGACGTCAAGCACTGGGACCGAGCGCAGCACAAGCGCTGGACCGGCGTCGACAACCGGCTGCCGCTGCGCAACCTCACCACCGCGGTCGCCGGCGGCGGCGAGCTGCTCGTACGGATCCCGGTCATCCCTCGGGTCAACGACTCCCTCGACGACGCGGTCGAGTTCTGCCGGTTGCTGGCGCCAATCGGCGTGCGCGACGTACAGCTGCTGCCGTTCCACCAGTTCGGCGAGCGCAAGTACGAGCTGCTCGGCTGGGACTACCGCATGGTCGGCGTCGCGCCGCTGCACGAGGAGGACTTGGAGCGGTACGTCTCCACCTTCCGCGAGCACGGAGTGCGCGCGTACGTGTAGCTGGGCCAGCATCGACACCCAGTCGCCGT
>PMBM01000105.1:0-2305 GCA_003153855.1 Propionibacteriaceae bacterium | reverse complement strand
TGAGCGTCAGCGGGATGGTTCCGGACTGGCCGGTGTTGGCGGTCCAGGAGATGTCCCAGGTCGTCGTGGCGCGGATCGTGTAGGTGCCCTGCTTGGAGTAGGAGTAGCCGCAGTCGGGGGAGGGCTGCTTGCCGTCGGCGTCCTGGTACGGGGTCCCGGCCGTGGCGCACGTCACCGACCTGCCGTCACCCATCTCCCAAAGCGTCTTGGCCACCTTGGCGGAGATCGTGACCGTCACGGACCCGTCCGATGCCGTGTTCGACGCCGGCCCGTACGTGTGCGCATCCGGCGCATCCACCCACATCCACACCGGCATCCCCACCAGCCCCACGTACCCCGGCTTGTCCTCCGGCACCATCCCCATCCTGATCGGGCGTAGCTGGAGAGCTACCACCGCCTTCTCGGCGAGGACGGCAGGATCGACCGAGACCACTCCGATTGGAACTGTCGGGGACCAGAAGACAGAGATAACAAACCCGTTCTTCGCCGCCTTGGGCGTGGCGCACCGGTAGACGTTGCCATCGGTATGGCCTTCCCAATACGCGGATGTCTTGTCGGGCTGGGGACTCAGGAGGCTCACGTAACACTGTGCCAAGTCCACCCACCATCCCCAAGTTGATGCGCAGGGAACTTCTCGCTCGGCTTGCCTGCAAACGCGAGCTTGCCCGCCACCGACAGGAGCATCTGTGCTGGGTGGCTGGGTCGTGACCCTCGTTGCGATTGCGGTGGGGCATGCTCCGCCCCCATAAACGTCACATTGCGGGAAGCGAGGGATGCTCGCCACTGCCGTTGAGTGGGGCAAGCCCACGACAACTGCGAGCGCGAGAGTGGCCAGAGCTTCCTTCAGCATGTCCCAGCCGCCTCATCAAGCGTGACGAACCACTGTAGGGACGATGCGTCTTGGTCAACTGTGTAAACCGTCAGACGCGGGGTCGGAGGATCAGTGACGATCGACTTCCCGGTCTTGTCGACAACGTCGGCCCGGGATCCATCCAGACAACCGATGACTCGCCACTGTAACGCGCTGGTACCAGGGTCGGTGGACCGAGCTTTGAACGAAGTGACGCCCACCTGGTGGTGGGCATTGACCGCATCATCTTGAAGAACGAGTCGCCATTTCTCATATGCCTTGCCGCGGGCAAAGGCCAAGAGCTTGCTTGAGTCCGCTGGCGTTTGCTGCCTCAACTGATCGATGAGTGCGCGGTACTTGACCACCACTTCGTTTGCTGACTTCTGCCCCTCAGACAGCGTCGGGGTGGGCGAGGGGGAGGAGATCGAGATGCTGGGCGATGGGGTCGGGCCGCTGGACGAGCCCGTACAGCCCGCAAGCGCAGCGGCGAGGAGGAGCACGACGAGGCGTGCTCGTAGGTGCGGCAAGGTCTCCTCCTCGCGTCGCCGGACGGTCCACCCCCAAGAGGTGCGAACCGACGCGCGACGAAGGGGTGGGTCTTGCGTTGAAGGCATTCCTAGTGCGCCGCAGGCACCGAATGCAAGCGACCTTGTGGATAACCTCTGTCGAGGCAGGGAATCAGGGGAGCGTGGTGGTCCCGAACGTCTCGTACCAGTCGTTCGCGAACGCGACCACCGCCTGGTTCACGTCAGGCGTGGACAACGCGGCGCGGAGCAGGCCGGGAGGGAGTGTCACGGCCTGCGCGCCGGCCTCGAAAGCGGCGGAGACCTGGGCGACGTTCTTGAAGCTCGCGGCCATGATCTTGCATTCCGCGCCGGCCTTGTCGATGAACTTCGCCAGCGACTTGATGGTCGCGACGGTGTCGATGTCGAGGCTCTCCATGCGGTTGAAGTACGGGGCGATGTAGTCGGCGCCCGCCGCGATCGCGAGGATGCCCTGCGTCTTGGAGTAGATGGCGGTGGCCGTGATGCCGATGCCCTGGTTGAACAGCTGGCGCATCGCCTTGATGCCCTGCTCCGTGGTGGGGATCTTGACGTACACCTCGCCGTCGATCATCTCCCGCAGCCGGTGCGCGTCGCGGATGATGCCCTCGGCGTCCTGGGCGAGGACCTGTACGTGGAGGGTACGGTCCGGGCCGATCAGCTCCCGGATCCGACGGAAGTGGGGGTAGAAGTCGATCCGTCCCTCGGCCTTGATGATGGTCGGGTTCGTCGTCACCCCCGATACCGGGTAGATCGGTGTCATCGCTTCGATGTCAGCCAGATTGGCGGTGTCGAACAGGATCTCCATGGTGCCTCCACGTCTCGGAAGGAGCCTATCGAGTTACGCAGGCAGCCCGTTCCAGGTCACCGGCCCTCCCGAACCCGGCCAAGTTCCCGCTGGACCCCGACAGGT
>PMBM01000145.1:2548-4546 GCA_003153855.1 Propionibacteriaceae bacterium | reverse complement strand
CCCGTGTCGGCCCTCGACGTCTCCATCCAGGCGCAGGTGATCAACCTGCTCGAGGACACCCAGAACGAGCAGAACCTCGCGTACATCTTCATCGCCCACGACCTGTCCGTCGTCCGCCACATCTCCGACCGCGTCATGGTGATGTACCTGGGCAAGGTGATGGAGGTCGCGGACCGCAACTCCCTGTACGAGCGGCCGATGCATCCCTACACGCAGGCGCTCATGTCAGCCGTGCCGGTCCCGGACCCGCGGCGCGACCGCGAACGGATCCTGCTGTACGGGGATCTGCCCAGCCCTCAGAACCCGCCGTCCGGCTGCGTCTTCCGGACCCGGTGCCCCCTCGCCACCGAGCGCTGCGCCGTCGAGGAGCCCCTGAAGGTCGAGCTCGAGCCCGGCCACATCGTCGCCTGCCACTACCCGAAGGTACGCACGGTCGTCTGACCTGTCCGTAGTGGTCGTCGGTTTCCCAAGGGATGTGGGCAAACCTGCACCCCCCACGCCGAATTCGGCGTGGTACGTGCAGGTTTGGCAACATCCCTTGAGAAACCGGCAGCCGCCCTCGCCAACAGCGGGGGCGGCTGGAAGAATCCGAGTCCGTCAGACCTTGGAGACCGCGTAGTCCTCGTAGGAGCTGCGGGCCTTGGTGAGCGCGGCGACGTAGCCCTGGCGTTCGTACGCGGCACCGTCGACGTCGTTCGGTACAGCCAGCAGGCCACGGAAGTCGTCGATCGAGTTGAAGCCCTTGCGGAGCATCCACTGCTCGAGGCCGCCGACCAGCTTGGCCGCGTGCTGGGGGCCGTACCGCAGGAGCGACGAGGTCGTCATGACCACGTCGGCGCCGGCGAGCAGGTACTTGACCACGTCGTCGGACGTCTCGACACCCGAGGTGCCCGCGAGAGAGGCCCGCACCCGTCCGTACAGCGCCGAGATCCACGTACGTGGCAGGCGGCCGGAGGACGTGGTGGACAGGTCGACGTTCGGCTCGAGCTGGAGCGACTCGACGTCGACGTCCGGCTGGAAGAAGCGGTTGAACAGCACGAGGCCGTCGGCGCCGTGCCGGTCCAGCTGAGCGGCCATCTCGCCGAACGAGGAGAAGTACGGGGCCAGCTTGACCGCGACCGGGATCGAGACGGCGTCCTTCACGCCCACCAGCACCTCGAGGTGCAGGTTCTCGACCTCTTCACTNNTTGAGGCTGCCGATGACGGGGATGTCGACGGCCTTGGCCGCGTTCTCGAGCAGCCGGAGGTACGCGGACGACGCCGCGTCGGCCCCCGGAGACTTGATCGGGACGCTCGGGAAGTACGAGAGCGCCTCGGCGAACGACTCGTCGCCCGTCTGCTCGACGGCGATCTGGCGCGCCTGCTCCGCTCGGATCTGCTCCTCCATCAGCGAGTACATGACGATGGCGCCCACGCCACCGCCTGCGAGCCCCTTGACGCCGTCCAGCGTCTGCTGCAGCGGTCCCGCGGAGGCAATGACCGGGTTGCGGAGCTTCAACCCCAGGTAGGTGGTTTCCAGGCTCATTGGTTCCTCACTCGTCTCACGAATCACTCTCGGGCGTCCGACGCGAAGTCTGCCGCGCTGCGCGTAGCCATTTCCTCGTACGTACTCCATCGCTGGTTCACATTCTGCTGAGCCAGATCAAGCAACCGCTCGGCCTCGGCCGGGTCGGCCTGGACAAGCATCTTGTACCGCAGCTCGCGGTACACGTAGTCCTTCAGCTGCAACCGTGGTCTCGGCGAGTCGAGCATGAACGGGTTCCCGCCCTTCACCTTGACCATCGGGTTGTAGCGTACGAGAGGCCAGTGACCCGAGTTGACAGCGCGGTACTGCTGATCGAGTCCCTGCCTCAGATCGAACCCGTGGGCAATGCAGTGGCTGTAGGCGATGATCAACGACGGACCCCGGTAGGCCTCCGCCTCGCGGAACGCCTTGAGCGTCTGCTGCGGGTCGGCACCGAAGGCGACGCGCGCGACATAGACGTTGCCGTACGAGAT
>PMBM01000145.1:0-2475 GCA_003153855.1 Propionibacteriaceae bacterium | reverse complement strand
CGTCGCCGCCCACGATCCAGACCGAGCGCCGGAGCAGGTGGTCGGCGACCGACCTCAGGTCGGCGATCAGGCGCCGCTGCTCGACGGACGCGCCAGGCTCGATCTCGTCGAGCTTCCGCAGCAAGGCGGTGAGCCGCTCCTGCTGCTGGACCAGGTCGGACTCGTACTCCTGCGACGCGCCGACCAGCGTGTCCGCGAGCTCCGGACCGACGAGCAGCTGGAGGTCTCCGAGGCGCTTCTTCGCGAGGGCCATGTGCAGGTCGGCGGCGAGCCGCAGCCCGAGGCCGAACTCCGCGTTGTCCTCGAANNGTCCTCGAACAGCGAGTTGGACCATGCCGGGCCGCGGCCCTTGGCGTTCTTCGCCCACGGCGTCGTCGGCAAGTTGCCACCGTAGATCGACGAGCAGCCGGTGGCGTTCGCCACGGTCGCCCGGTCCCCGAAGAGCTGGCTGAGGAGCTTGAGGTACGGGGTCTCGCCACATCCCGCGCAGGCGCCCGAGAACTCGAACAGCGGCTCCAGGAACTGCGTGCCCCGTACGGTGCCGAAGTCGAGCCGGCTGCGGTCGTTCATCGGCAGCGACTCGAAGAAGGCGACGTTGTCGCGGATCGTCTTCTGCGGCTTGGCCGGCATGAGGTTGATCGCGCGGTGCGTCGGCGCGCGCAGCGGCTTCACCGGGCAGGCCTCGACGCACAGGCCGCAGCCCGTGCAGTCCTCCCCGTAGACCTGCAGCGTGTACCGGCCTTCCGGCACGCCCGCGGCGTTCAGCCGTGCCGACTGGAACGTGTCCGGAGCACCGGCGAGCGCGCTCGTCGAGTAGTACTTCGCGCGCAGCACGGCGTGAGGGCAGACGAACGCGCAGTTGCCGCACTGGATGCACTGCTCGGGGTCCCAGTCGGCGACGATGTCGGAGATGTTGCGCTTCTCGTACTGGGTGGTGCCCGACGGGTACGAGCCGTCGACCGGCAGCGCCGAGACCGGCAGGTCGTCGCCCCGGCCGATGAGCATCCTCGCGGTGACGTCCCTGACGAACTGCGGAGCGGATGCCGGTACAGCGTCGAGGAAGCCGTGCGTGCTCGTGGTGGCCGTGGGGACCGCGACCTGGTGGAGGTGCGCCAGCGACTCGTCGACCGCCGCGTGGTTCTTCGTCACGATGTCGGCCGACTTCTTGCCGTACGTCTTCGTGATCGAGGCCTTCACGGCCGTGATCGCCACGTTGCGCGGAAGGACTCCGGAGATCGCGAAGAAGCAGGTCTGCAGCACGGTGTTCGTGCGGCGCCCGAGCCCGACCATGCGGGCGACCTCGGTGGCGTCGATCGTGTACAGGTTGATGCCGAGATCGATGATCTTCTGCTGCATCGGTGCCGGCAGATGGTCGAAGACCTCGTCGGGGCCGTACGAGCTGTTGAGCAGCAGCGTCGTGCCGGGACGTGCGCACTCGAGGACGTCGACGCGCTCCAGGATCGACCAGTGGTGGCAGCCGATGAAGCCGGACTGGGTGATGAGGTACGGCGCCTTGATCGGCTTCGGCCCGAAGCGGAGGTGCGAGACCGTGCGGGAGCCTGACTTCTTCGAGTCGTACACGAAGTAGCCCTGCGCGTACAGAGGCACGTCCGAGCCTTCGGACACGGTGGAGCCCAGGATCTTGATGGTGTTCTTGTTCGCGCCGACCGTGCCGTCGGAGCCAAGGCCGTAGAAGACCGCACGGTGCACGGTCGGATCCTCGTAGTCGGCCGTCGTGTCGTAGCCGATGCTCGTCATCGACACGTCGTCGTTGATGCCCACCGTGAACCGCGGGCGCGGCGACGCCGAGGCGAGCTCGGTGAAGATGCCGGCCGCCATGGTCGGCGTGAACTCCTTGCTCGACAGGCCGTACCGACCGCCGATGACGACGGGCATCGTGGCGCGCCGCCCCGACGCGTACGCCTCACCCAGCGAGCTCACGACGTCGAGGAACAGCGGCTCGCCGCCGGAGCCGGGCTCCTTGGTGCGGTCGAGCACGGCGATGCGGGTGGCGGTCGCGGGGATCGCGGCGAGGATGTCCTCGGTGGGCCACGGCCGGTACAGGCGGACCGAGACGAGGCCGACCTTGTGACCGTGATCCAGGAGCCGGTCGACGGCCGCCTCGACGCTCTGCGTGCCCGACCCCATGATGACGACGACCTCGGTCGCCTCCGGGTCGCCGTGGTACGAGACGAGGTCGTACTCGCGACCAGTCAACGCCGCGAACTCGGCGAGGCAGTCCTTGATGATCCCAGGCGTGGCCGCGTAGTACGGGTTGACCGTCTCGCGGGCCTGGAAGTAGGTGTCGGGGTTCATCGCGGTGCCACGGATGTACGGGTGCTCCGGAGACAGCGCGCGGTTGCGGTGCTCCTGGATGAGCGACTCGGGGATGTACGCGCGGAGGTCGTCGTCCGAGAGACGCTGCACGGTGTTGAGCTCGTGGGACGTACGGAAGCCGTCGAAGAAGTGCAGGAA
>PMBM01000013.1 GCA_003153855.1 Propionibacteriaceae bacterium | reverse complement strand
TCGGACTCGCCGCCTCCGGCGTCGGGCTCCTGCACGGTCAGCCCAACGCGCCCTACTGGCTGGTGGCGGTGATCATCGGCCTCTTGATGTCGGCGGCCCGCAGCTCGTGGGATCTGCTGGTCAAGGTCGGCGAGGAGCGACGCACGGCGGAGGCCGGCGGTTGATCGGACGCTCCAGACTGTCCGTCGAGGAATGTGACAAAGTTCGTGTGACCGTCGACACGGCCCACGAGACCGACCACGATGACCGAGCCAACCGATCTCCGTTCCCGCTTGCGGGTGACCGCCGATACGCTCCTAGCCCTGCGACCGGCCATCCTGGCCGGCGAGCCGTGGCCGCTCGCCGCTGACTTCGGACACGGCCCGGAAGCTGCCTGGGGCCCTCCCGAGGTGCTCGCTCACGTGACGGAAATGCTGCCCTACTGGCTGGGCGAGGCGGAGCGCATCCTGGCCGGGTGGCCGACGCCGGTGCCCTTCGGACGGGTGGCCACCGACGAAGTCCGGATCGCGATCATCGGCCGCGATCGGACGGTCCCCCTGCGGGAGCTGTTCGACCGCATTGAGGCGGACGTGGCGCGCTACGAACGCCGGCTCAACGAGCTCAGCCCGGCCGACCTCGCCAGACACGGTCTGCACCCCGCCCGCGGATCCATCAGCGTCCAGACGGTCCTGGACCTGATCGTCGTGGAGCACCTGGAGGAGCACTGCGCGCAGCTCCGCGAGCTGCTCGCCGCCACGGTCTGACGGGATCTCGTCTCACCAGAACCAGGGCGGACCTGACCTGAAGCGCAGGCCATGGAGCCTCGTGGGCGACGATCGTGAACGGAGCTGGACCAACGGCGATCCCGATACTGGATCCCTGTCACTGTCTCCCTTCACGCCAGGTCGCCGCCGCCTGACGGCGCAGCGGGATCGAACGCGGACTCCGGAACGTCGGCTTCGAGAACCTCCACAAGGTCGCGCGTGGTCTCGGGGTCGATCTCCCGACGCTCACCTCCGCCGTTGAGGCGCAGCTCGGTCGACACGCCGGGCGCTGACGGACGCGCGCGGCGCACGAACGTCAGCGCCTGTACGGCCCGTGACTGCGCGGCGGTCCTCGCGGCGGACCTCGACCTCGACGAGATCACCCGCGACCTTGTACCCATGACGACCTGGCGATAGACCCGTCCCTCGCTTGGCGCGAGACTGCACCTCAGCCAACGCTTGACCCGGCGCACATGCTGATCGCCGAGCTGGGCTTCCATGGATAGCGAGTGCGACTGAAGGCGACGACGACTAACGCGACCCGGCCACAGGGCGCGGACCGCTGCCCGTTTCTGACGATCGCAGCCTTCATGGGCGGCCCTTCCCTCGTTCGCTGCTACGAGGCAGTTGGGCACGCGGGCCCCCACTGGGTTTCGGCCGGCGGCTGCGTGCCTCCCTTTTCGACCTCAGTCCCGCTCGACACTCCAAGCATGTCGGGTAAGGAGGGCGACTCCCTATGGCCATGGGACGCTCCGGGACAGTCACCGGAGCGCGGTCCGGGCGAGGAGCCGGACCTGCCGGTGCTGGCCGGGGTCGGCGAGCCGTGCCCCACCTGCGGCGAGACGGACGGCGGCGTGCTGGCGGTCAAGCGGGGTCGGTTCGGGCCCTTCGTGGGCTGCAACCGCTACCCGGACTGCGCCTATATCAAGAAGGACGGCCCGCCGCCGCCTGAGCAGCTGCCGTTCACGGTGGGCTGCCCGCGGTGTGGCGAAGGACACCTCGTGGCGCGCCGGGCGCGCCGGACCGGCTCGGTCTTCTGGGGCTGCTCGCGCTACCCGAAGTGCGACTTCACGACCTCGCACGAACCGCTCGGTCCCGTCCACGACGCGGACCAGGGGCCGGTCGCCCGGCGCGACGACGAAAGCGGCATCTGCCTGAAGTGCGGGGCGGGCGTGGCGCTCCCGGCGGGCCGCCTGCCGGATCCCGGCGCGCCGCTCGCGGGCGGCCCGCCGGACCCGGCGGCGCTGGCGCGGCTCGGTGGCCGGGGGGTGAACCGTCCCAACCTCAGTGCCACCTGAGGAACGTGCGCTCGCCTTCGACTCGGGAGAGTGGGACGCGCACCGAGCGTCCGGGACCGCTTCTTGGCCCGGGCGCTCAGCCCCCTGCGGGTGACGGCGACGGTGCGTCAGTGGGTGCTGGGCCATCCGTCGGGGAGGGCGCGTCGGTCGACGCCGGCGAGGACGAGGCGGAGGGGTCCGGGCTCGCGCTCGGGTCGGGGCTCGGCGGCGCGATCACGACCGGCGGGTCGGGCGAGGGCGCGGGCGGCTGGGGAGCGAGCGCGGCCATCGCCGCCAGTGCCGAGGGGTCCGGGCTCGCGCTCGGGTCGGGTGCCGTCGGGTCGCCAGGCGCGGACGGATCGGTCGGCCCGGAGAGGCTGTTCGAGTCGGCGACGAGCACCACGTCAACGACCCGGCTTCGGACTCGGGCGAGAGGAACGAGTGCGCCAGTCCCGTGGGCGCGAGACATCCGTGCTCGACTTCGCCTCCTACGTCCCGACCGAGGGCGCGGTCGAGAAGCTCAACTTGTGGGCTCGTCACGGGGCGAAGATCGAATACCTCAGCTCGCACCGAACGCGCGAGGATGTCGCCATCGACGAGCGTGTACTAGCGTCCCACGGCTTTCCCATCGGTCCGGTCTACTGGCGGGCTGACGCGGAGTCCTATGAAGAGATCGTCCGTAGGGTCGGGCCAGACTTGGTCGTCGAGGACGATTGCGAGAGCATCGGCGGCGCTCGTCAAACGGTCGCCTCGAGACTCGGAGGAGAACAAGGGGCTGTTCCCTGCTGCATCGTCCCCGAGTTCGGCGGCCTCGGTCACCTCCCGAACGATCCCGCTTATCTGGTCCGTTTCTAAACGGTGGAGCCTGATACCAGGCTTGCACCACGGCGTCCGGCATGAGCTGTGAGCGACTGGAGGCTCGGGAGCAGACGATGCCGGTGCCGTGACTCGGAACTGCTCCCGGTCGGGCGGTGCGGTGCGGCCCCCCAACAAGGCAGCCGATGGGAGCCGAGCGTTGCGGGCTCAGTCCCCCGGGGCGACGGCACGGATGTCGGCTGTGGGAGGGGCTCATGAGGCGGTGATGGCGCTGCGCTCGGAGGTTGAGCCGACCGGCGGACAACCGTGGGCGTCTGCTTCAGCCAAACCAGGTCTCGATCTCGACCCGATTCACGCCCGGACCCATGATGAGCGCGACGATCGCCTCAATCGGCAGACTGGTGCGGCGCGCCACGACGCGGGCGATCCGTTCCGGATCACAGGCACAGCGACTCAATGCGCGCCGATCGAGGCGCGGCCAGATGGTCAGGGCTCGCTCGGCGTACGGGCAGGCCCTCGCCTCGCCGGTACCAGACCGGCCCGCTTGACTGTCCACCGCAGGGCCCTCCTGAGACAATGATCCGAGCTGAGTGCACAGCGATCACTCGGACCCGGCGATGGGGCGGGCACCGTACCACGGGCCTGAGGGCTCTGCCAGCCCTCAGTCCACAGCGTGCAACATCCTGTCGATCGGCCCGTGCGGGTCTGCGCCGGCTCGCGACCGCGTAGGCTGCCCCCGGCCCCGTACCAGGCGTCCCGTTCTCGTCGGAGGATTGGGACCCGTGTGCGTCACTCCCCATGGGTAACGATCTGAGACCNNTGCGCTGGCTGGCAGGAGGGGCTGCAATGGTCGATCCGTGGGCTGCCGCGCAACGACTTCTGGGCCGGTGGGAGGGACCCGCGACAGGACGGCCGGGCAGCGGCCAGCAGGTCCGCGAGTACAAGGAGATCCTCGGCGGCCGGTTCATCCTTGGAACCGATGTGACGCGCTGGGAGCCCACCCGCGAGGAGCCCGACGGCTTCGTCCACGAGGACCTCTCAGTCCTGGGCCTGGACAAGTCAGCCAGACAGCTTGTGATGCGCAGTTTCCACGCTGAGGGGTTCGTCCACGAGTACCGTTGCGTCGAGACCACGCCCGACGGATCGCGGATGGTCTTCGAGGCGACCCAGGTGGAGAACGGCCCGCCGGGGATGCGTGCCCGCGAGACGCTCGTGTTCGACGGCCCCGACGACCTTGAGTCGACCTTCGAGTTGGCCATGCCCGGCGGCGGCTTCGAGCCGTACACCCACGAGCGCCTTCGCCGAGCTGGCGGGTAGGCGCTCCGTCGGACTAGGGCCGAAGACGAGCGTTCTCGGGAAGACTCAGTGTCAATCCGCACGACGTTCGCCGACGAGACCAGTGCGGCGGCATGATCCGCGAGTACCACGGCGCCGACCGCGTGATTGAATCCAGGTTCCCGATTCCCGCGGGCTGCCGTGAGCCCACACCGCTCCTTGTCTGTCAACCGGCAGGGCGCTGGTAGCACAGGAGAACTGCCTGCCCCGCGGGTTCGGCCGAAACGAGCCGGAAGTGCTCGGGGGCGGAGCCTTCGGGAAAGAGCCGGATGCCGGTTCCCATCACAGACGGAAAGATGAGAACACGGTACTCATCGACGAGGTCGGCGGCGGCAAGCGCGTGAACGATGCTCGCGCTGCCGGCGACGACCACGTCCCGGTCGGCCTTATGTCGCGCCACCGCGGCGATGAGGTCCTCGTCGAGGGTAGTGGAGTTGGGCCAGGCGGTCAGGTCGATGGGGGTGTGGGTGGCGACGACCTTGGGGATGCGGTTCATGGCTGCGGAGAAATCGTCGGTGCGGTTCGGCCAGATCCGAGCGAAGAGCTGCCAGGTGGCCCGCCCGAGGAGGAGGACGCCGCTGTCGAGGGTGGTGCCGAGATGGAACTTGTCGCCAGCGACGGCCTCAGGGCCATGCCGGAACGCCCAGCCGCCGTTCGGCGTGCCACCGGATCCGTCGGGGTCTTCGATGATGCCGTCGAGGGTGGAGAACTCGATGACGATCGTGCGGTGCATGTCGGCTCCTTGGTGCTTACCGGCCCAGGAGGCCGGTTCACAGATACGTACCGACGAGCCCAGGTGAACTCATCGCCCATCGCGAACAGCTTCCGCGAGGGTCTCAGTCGATCGTGCGAGCCAGGTCGAAGAGCGCGAAGACGTCGGGGTCTTGGTAGACGGTGGTGCGGGTCACCGTGCCGGCGGCACCGGTCGTGAAGACCTGGAGGGTGTGGAGCCGGTAGCCGCCCTCTTGGTGGGCGTAGGCGACCATGGCTGATTGTCCGTTGGCGGAGGTCGGCAGCGTCCGCCAGCTCGTCCCGCGCTGGGAGAAGACCCGACGCATGAAGCCGGCGTAGGCCGTCCGACCCTGGTACCAGTTCCACATGGGTGGCATCTCCAGCACGACCTCGTCGGCGAGGAGGCGGGCCAGGGCGGCGACGTCGGCCCGTTCGAAGGCGCTCATGTAGTGATCGACGGTGGCTTTCATGGCTTGAACAGGTTCGGACATCGACTCGGGCTTGGGATCGGCCCGGCCGACGGTGGCGCGGGCCCGCTGCAGGGCGCTGTTGACGGCGGGCACCGTGGTGTTCAGGGTCGCGGCGACTTCTTGGGCGGTGAAGGTGAGCACCTCGCGCAGGATGAGCACGGCGCGCTCCTTGGCGGAGAGAAGTTGGAGGGCGGCGACGAAGGCGAGACGGATCCGACTGCGCTCGACCGCTTGCTCGGCGGGGTCAGCTGGCGGGCCGCCGAACGCTCGGTCGGGGAACGGCTGGAGCCACGGGACCTCGAAGCCGGGGACGAACGGACCCTCGGGGTCATCGAAGGGTTTGCCGACCCCGGAGGGAAGCGGACGCCGTCTTCGACTGTCCAAGGCGTTGAGGCAGGCGTTGGTGGCGATCCGGTAGAGCCACGTGCGCATCGAGGCACGCGTCGGGTCGTAGCGGTCGTAGGCGCGCCAGGCGCGCTCCATGGTCTCTTGCACCAGGTCCTGGGCGTCGGCAACGGAGCCGAGCATCTGGTAGCAGTGGACCAACAACTCTCGCCGGTGCGGCTCGACCGCATCGGCGAACACCTGATGGATGCCCTCAGAGCGGAGCGGGGCGACCGTCACCGCTCAGCCTCCTCCCGGAGCGTCCAGATCCTGCACTGACGCCAGGCCGTCCCGGAGCGTCGTCGCGACGGGAGAGCGGCTACCGCTGCTGCAGAACGGACAGGATGTTGCCCGCAGGGTCCTTGAACCAGGCGA
>PMBM01000041.1 GCA_003153855.1 Propionibacteriaceae bacterium | reverse complement strand
ATAGACATGGAACCTTTTGTCGGCGGGACAGTGCAAATTCAGCACTCGGGCAACGACAAGAGGTTGTCGGCGCGGGAGTTGTCCGCCACGGTGGCGATGTAGCGGATCCCCTGCAGGCTCCACGGCGGGAAATGGATGAAGACCCGTACCTCGGCGCGTGCGCCGTCGGGACCGATCACGAAGAAGTGGTTGCCTCGATCGATCGAGCGGATGCAGTCGGCTTGGCTCATCCGGAACGAGATGTTCTGTGTCTGGTTGACGCCGCCGACTTCCCGGATCGGGTGGTACGGGTCGTTGCGTGGAGCCTTGTGGATGCAGGTGATCTGCATGTCCAAGGCAATGTCGGCCGGGATCACACAGGCTTGGTCACTCTGGGACCAGTACGACTGGACGGTGACACCGTTGACGGTTCCCCGGCTCGAGCACACGTCGCCGATCTCATTCCAGTTGCTCGAGTTGGTCGGGTTGACCTGGATCCCGTCGCCTTCCGGGTCGGTCAGTGACTCGACCAGCTCGTGGGAGAAGACCGAGGAGATGTTGGCTCGAGACCCGAAAGCCACCCACGCAAAGTGCGACCGGTCGTTGATGTCGATGTCGAATGGGAAGTCATAGTCGGAGTAGTTCGCGTACGTGTGCAGACCACCCAGGTTCGGCGGTGCGGTGGTCCCGGGCGGCATGAACACGACGTGGAGCACATCCGATGTCTCCTCGTCCGGCTCGGGCAGGGCACCCCCTTCGATGCTGTCGGTGATCAGGGTCGCGACATCGGAGGTCTTGTAGCTGGTCGGCGGGTTGTTGCCTGGGACCGACACGAAGACCGTGCCCAGCCGGGCCGCCGTCGCACCGTACTGGGACACCCGAAGCTGGTACGGGCCCGCCATGATCGCTGCTGCGTCACTGACCACCTGGTCCAGCGACGGGTTCGGCGCAGGGTTCGTCTGCCACGCGTCGCCCCAGAAGATCAGGTTCACGACCGTGTTCCTCAGCCGCTTCCCGCTTCCCGCGGTCACCGTCGTGGTCGACGGCGCGTCTCCGGCGTTCGAGAACTTCTGAACGACAAGATCCGTCCCGCCCGGACCAGGCTGGACTCCCGCCTTACCCGTCCCCGCGGTCAGGTCGATCTTGGTCGCTCGCCGGAACGTGTCGGGCACAGCTCCCCCACCGTCGCTCACAATCCACCGTCGTTCCCTTGGCGAACCAGTCGGCACGGAACCCTCCGTCGATACAGGCTTCTTCGGCATGGCATCCTCCTCAATTCGGTGTGACCACCAACCCGCGTCGATGATCAAGCGGATGCACAAGAAGAGCCGCGGCCAGCCCAGGAGATACAGCTCGCACACCGCCAACAGGATCCAGGTCTCGTCAGGACCGCTGGCACGGCACGGGCTACAACGCGGGTGGGGACGTCATCTCGCCGCGTGTCGCGCTCTCGCGGGGAACGTACGGATCTGCCGCGGTCATCGCGGTTCATCGTGCCGAAAGTCGTGCGTTCCACTAGCGCGGCTGGCGTGTCCCCGAATTGGGGATTCGAGGGGTAGTCGTGCGGCGAACGACCTCTTCGGTGATCTCGTCGGGAGGAACCAACGGAGCCGTGTGATGCGACCAGGTCGAGGGTCGCGTCAGTGATCCGAGCGCGCCGACCAGGGCGGCACGGAGCACGGACCTATTCGAACGTCTGATGGTCGTCTGGTGGGGCTGCGGGTGCCGAACCGGGCGAGGGGCGCGTCGAGTCGGTTGCCATCTTCTGGGCCTCATCGCGAGGCGATGGCCGCGACACGGCAGCTGTGGTGCCGTGAGGCGGCCAAGCCGCCGCAGCCTGATCAGGCGGACTCGCGCACCACCAGGGTGAGGCCGATGCGACGGCGTTGACGCGAGCCGGCGGGTGTACGGCCGGAGAGGATGTTGTCCACGAGCTCGATGGCGTGCTGTGCGAGTGCCGTCTTGTCGATCGAAAGGCTCGTGAGCTCTGGTGTGACGAGGGTCCCGACGTCCAAGCCGTCCGTGCCCACCACCGCGATGTCGCCGGGTACGGCAGTCCCGGCCCGCGCGAACCCTTTCAGCGCGCCGATCGCCATGACGTCGTTGTACACCAGGACGGCATCCGCCTCCGGGTAGTCACCGAGCAGCTCCTGAGCTGCGCTGACTCCCCCCTCATGGGTTTCGTCGGCGCGGAACTCGGATCGACTGGTCCATGGCAGCTTGTGCTCGCGCAGGTAGTCGCGGTACGACTCACGTCGCGGTGACGCGATGTGGCTTGAATCGATCATGGCAATCCGTCGACGTCCACTGGCAGTCAAGTGATCGAGGGCCGCACGAACACCTGCCTGGTAGTCGATCTCGACAACGGCATCCGCCTGATCGTCCGGCGAACCATCCAGGATGACAATGGGAATGCCGAGGGCCCTCCGGCGAAGCGCATCATGTGGGAGAAGCCCAACGGTTTCCGTGCGGCAGCCTGTCAGCACCAGCGCGTCAACACGCTGCACCATCGATTCGAGCCGAGCCCGGGACTTTTGTTCGTCGTCTCCGATGTCGCACAGGATCACGCTCCAACCGTGGTCCGAAGCGATGCGGCTCAGCGCTGATGCGAGCTCGGGATAGTACGGGTTGCGAAGGTCTTCCAGGACCAGGCCGATGGTTACGTCGCGACCACGCACTAAGCCTTGCGCGGCCCGGTTGGGGCGGTAGTTCAGCTGACGGGCAACCTGAACGACCCGTTCGCGCGTTGCGGCGCTGATGTCGGGAAGGCCGTTGAGTGCTCGGGTCACGGTCTGTCGGGAGACGCCGGCGACCCGGGCCACGTCAAGGATCGTGGTCGCTGGAACGCTGGTTGCCATGAACTGACACTACTGGTAACTTCACCGTGAACGTTCACGGTAATCGTCACAGTCCGCGAGTGCGTACGGACGTGTGGGGCTTCTCGTGCTCTCGCTTGTGCGAGACGGCCGGCAGCCGCCGACGTGAACTGCTCGAGAAGGAACCTTCCATCCGATGACTTCCACGACGACTTCCGCCCAGCGACCTCCCCGGGAGGCTGTCCGCGCCCGCGCCGGTGTGGCGATGCTGTTCTTCACCAACGGCGCCATCTTCGCCAACCTCCTGCCCAGGTACCCCGAGATCAAGGCTGGCCTCCACCTCACCAACGCAGCCTTCGGCCTTGCTGTCGCCGCGTCCCCCCTTGGAGCGCTTCTCGCCGGGTTGACGGCGGGGTTGCTGGTGCGCAGGTTCAGCTCGGCGAGGGTGGCGATCGTGGCGGCCGTGTTGTCGTCGGTCGGAATCGTGATCGCGGGGGTGGCGCCTGCGTGGATCGTGCTGGCAGGAGGGCTCTTCCTTGCCGGAGCGATGGATTCGATCACTGACGTCGCTCAGAACTCGCACGGGCTACGCGTTCAAAGGCTCTACAAACGGTCGATCCTGAATTCCTTCCATGCCGTATGGAGCGTGGGGGCGGTGATTGGCGGGATTCTGGGCGCGGTCGCCGCGCAGCTCGCTGTGCCCGTCGGTGTGCAGCTCACCGGCTCGGCAGTGCTCTTCGGCATCATGGCCGTGGTCGCAAACCGGTTCTTGTTGTCCGGTGCAGAGCCGGCCAGCGTCGAGCCCGCCTCGGCTCCCGACGTCAGGTCACCCCGTCTGAGGCGTGGGCCGCAACTGTTCGCTAAGTACGGGATTCTTGCCGCGCTCGTCGTGATCGCCGCGTCCGGTGCCGTCGTAGAGGACGCGGGAAGCTCCTGGTCGGCCATCTACCTGTCGGGTTCCCTGGAGGCATCGGCGTTCGTCGCCGGCGTCGGCTTCATTGCCCTCCAGGGAATGCAGTTCATCGGGCGGATCTGCGGCGACCGGCTCGTCGACCGCTTCGGCCAGCGCGCGGTGGCACGCACGGGTGGCCTGGTCGTCTTCGTCGGGATGGGCGTTGCCCTGGCCATACCCACGGTTCCCGGGACGGTAGTCGGGTTCGGTCTCGCCGGCCTCGGTGTCGCGACCCTGATCCCGGCGGCCATGCACGCCGCCGACGGACTGCCGGGGTTCCAACCTGGCACGGGACTCACGATCGTCAGCTGGCTGATGCGGGTCGGCTTCCTCTTGTCGCCCCCCGTGGTCGGCGCGATAGCCGATGCAACCTCACTCCGCCTCGGCCTGCTCGTTGTGCCCGTAGCCGGCCTGCTCGTCATGGTGTCCTCACACGTACTCGCCGGCAAAGTGACACGGTCCGTCGACAACAAGCGAGCGGGGCAATCGGGGGCGGATCCGGTGCTACCGGAATGGACTGAATGCCAGACCGCCGATTGAACGGGACCATACTGCGCCAGAGCTCTTGTCGAGCTTGTCTGCGGAACCGATCCCAGACGAAGCAGAGATCGATCCATTGGTGTCCTGCACCGTCCGATCATGGGCAAAGGCAGTAGGTTCCGCGATCGGCATGGATGCCCGGCGCACTCGTGTCGGGAGTGGGCGTCGTTGGCACCGCAAGGGCACATCTGGCCTAAGGCTCGCTTCCAGGCGGAGCAAGTGGGCCGACCGCAGATTGGCTCAGGATCCTGCGATCCTCTTCAACAGATCAGTAGCCTGCTTGAGCACGTCGCGCTCGGCGTCGGTGAGCTGCTCAATCTCGGAATCTAGCCACGAGACACCTTGGGCCATGGTAGATGCCTCGACCTCTAGACCCTTCGACGTGGGCTCGAAGAGCACCTTGCGTCCGTCGGTCGGATCGGAGACTCGGATCGCATAGCCGTCGGAGGTCAGCCGGTTGACCGTCTGGCTCATCGAGCCCGGAGTCACGTGAGTCAGGTCGCTGAGGCTCTTCAGAGTCTGAGGTCCCTTCTTGCGGAGCTGGGTGAGGACCCCAATGGCCGCGTCACCAAGCTCACCGCGGGCGCGTTCCGAGCGGAATCGCCGGTACACCCTCGAGACCGCCACCCGCACCTCCGTACTGACCGCGCGAACCTCATCGCTTCGCTGTGGTCCGGTTGCATCCTGGATCATGGTTCGTTAGTGTAACTCACGAGCTCATTAGTATCACTAACGAAAGCCTGAGCGCATGGCACCCATCAAGGAGCAGTCGCCCTCCGGGCGGCAGTTCGGCGCCCGGTTCACGTTCCCGCTGCTGCTGGGATCGACCCTCAACCCGATCAACAGCTCGATGATCGCGACCGGGCTCGTCGGCATCGCCGCCGACTTCCACACCGGTCCCGGTCAAGCGGCGACCCTTGTTTCGGTGCTGTATCTGTGCAGTGCGGTCATGCAGCCAACCATGGGGAAGCTGTCGACTCTGTTCGGGCCCCGGCGGATCTTCCTGATCGGTATCGGGGTCCTCTTCATCGGCGGTGCGATCGGTGCCCTGGCGCCCGCCTTCGGGTTCCTGCTGTTCTCCCGGGCCCTGATCGGCGTCGGCACCTCGGCCGCCTACCCCACGGCGATGGCGCTCGTGCGCCGGAGGGCCGACGAACAGAGGATCGGCGTTCCGAGCCGGGTGCTGGGGAACTTCTCGATCGCGTCCCAGATCACCACTGTCTTCGGCCTCCCGATCGGTGGCGTGCTCGCAGGAGCGTTCGGATGGCGGGCACTGTTCCTCGTCAACCTTCCTCTCGCCATCATCGTGTTCGTCTTCGCATTCCGCGGCATCGCGCGCGACCCCCGTCCCTCGAACGAGTCCGGCAATATCGTCACGGCAATCGACCTGCCGGGCATCGCGCTGTTCGCTGCCGGCATCGTCGCCCTACTGCTCTTCCTCTCCAACCTCACCAGCCCAAACTGGTGGCTGCTCGCCGTCGCGGCGATCCTGCTCGCGGTCTTCGTCGTGTGGGACGCCAAGATCGAGCGGCCTCTCATCGACGTGCGGATGCTCGGGCGCAACGCTCCCCTGCAGCGCACCTATCTGCGGCAGACGATCATCGGGCTCGGTATCTACAGCGCCCTCTACGGTGCGAGCCAATGGATGGAGCAGGGCGCTGGTCTGTCACCCTTCTCGGTCGGCCTGATCCTGTTGCCGCTGTCCGCTGTCAGCATCGTGCTGGCGCGGATCAACTCGAACAAGGGGTGGATTCGATATCCCCTCATCGGCGGTGCGGTCGCCCTCATCCTGACCGGCGCCTTGATCCTGCTGATCGACCACACCTCGAACATCCTGGTCATCAGCCTCATCGCCATGACCATCCTGTTCGGGGTCAGCAACGGCT
This sequence comes from Propionibacteriaceae bacterium, assembly GCA_003153855.1. GTDB lineage: Bacteria > Actinomycetota > Actinomycetes > Propionibacteriales > Propionibacteriaceae > Fen-668. The sequence continues at coordinate 7,031 of PMBM01000041.1, read as the reverse complement.
TCTCCGGCTTCGCCAACCAGGCTGCCCTCTACCTCCAGGCACCAGCTGAGGAGATCGCGGTCGCCGCCGGTCTCTACCGGACGTTTGGCTACATCGGTGCCATCTTCTCAGCCAGCCTCATCGGCATCGTCTTCGGCACCACGATCACCGACGCCGGCTTCCACCGCCTGGGCTGGGTGATCCTCGGCATCGGCGCCGCATCCACACTGCTGACCGTCTTCGACCAGCACATCCCCGTCCTCGCCCAACCCGACAAGCCGACAGCCAAAACCCCCGTCCCCTCACCATAGAAAGAGCACCCACGCCCGTCACCGCCCTCGACCCCCTAACGGCGCTCCTCGTCATCGACCTGCAGTCCGGGATCCACGCGCACCCAACCACCGAGCCCGTCGACCAGATCACCCGCAAGGCCGGCACTCTTGCCAAGGCGTTCCCGGAGCCACGGTCTGCCCGTGGTGCTGGTCAACGTCGACAGCACCCCAGCGACCCGCACCGATCACAACCCGTCCGGAACCAGCCGCCGGATGCCCGAATCAATGACCGCGTTCGTCGAAGACCTGAACCAACAGCCAAGCGACCACACCATCCCCCTCTTTGCTGCGGCAGGTCCCGGGGGAACGCCGTCTCGGGGGAACGCCTCTGATCAACGCGACTGCTGTAGCGGGAGGTGGGGATGTCGCAAGAGTCGGCTAGATGGAAGGGGACCCACCTGACGCGCGCGCGGCTGGGCTGGAAGCGCCGCTGGGCACTGGGCCCTGTGGCGCACGTTCGTCAAGCCCGCGCCGCTGCCATCGCCGAACGAATGCGCTTGGCGGACACCGGCTCAGCCGTACGGAGCTGCTGTGCGAACAGGCTGACGCGCAGCTCTTCGAGGAGCCATCCGACAGCCGCGACAGCCGTCGGCAACGGACCTTCGGGGACCGTCGCCACGAGCTCCGCGTACTCGTCCTCGAGCTCGGCGATGACGTCCGCCGACTGGCGCTCCCTCGCCGGGTTCGTCAGGTACGCCACCAGCCTCATGTCCGCGGCGTGCAGGTAGCGCGAGAGCCGCTCGAACCACGGGTCCGGCGTGGCGAGGATGAAGCCCGGGTGGACGAGGTTCGCGACCTGTTCGCGGACGTCGTCGGTCACGTACGAGGTCGTCATCCCTGCGAGCTGGCGCGAGACCTCCTGGTGCCGCGACAGGATCTCCCCTACGTACGCGACGACGCCCCGCATCGTGTCCGCCTGCCGCTCCCGTACGGCCACCTGGACCTCGGCGAACCGCGCCGGGTCGCGGACCAGCCAGGGGTCGACGCCGAGCGCGGTGAGCGCCGTATCGACGGCACGCAGGCGAGCGTCGGCCAGAAGGGCGGGGATCGTCGGGTACGGGCTCGCCCCGAGCTGGAGCTTCGTCGCGTTCGTCATCCTCGAGACCACCCACGTCGTGGGGTCCGGTGACGTGAGCTGGATCAGTCGACGGAGCCCTCGGGCGTGGGTCGCTCGTGCGCGGTCCTCCGTGTCCAGGACCATCACTCCGACAGTCGTGCCTTCGTCGCGGAGCGCCGGATAGCCCACGATCTCCGTCGACCCGGACATCGTCGTCAGTCGCTGCTCCAGGGCCGGGAACGACCAGGACGTGGCGCCCGTGACGGTGGCTCGCTGGTTGACCTTCGTCAACGTGCGGCTGACGGTCTTCGTGAGCCGGCGCTGCAGTGCGGCGAGGTCGTCGCCCCTGGCCACCTCCTTGCCCCCGTCCATGACGACCAAAGTCGGGCGCAGGTGGGTCGGCAGCTCTCGGTCGCCCCACTGCCCCGCCGGATCCGTACCGGTCAGAGCTCGCAGAGCCACCGCCAGGGCGTCGGGGAACGAGATCGTGTCCGGCGCGGTGTCGCCCTCGGGAGCGGATGCGACGTCGGGGCGCTGGGCCAGCCACGCGAGTGCCGCGGCAGCGTGGTTCGGAGCCGGTACGAACGACGTCCGCAGGCTCTTCGGCAGGGACCTGATCAGCTCGGTGGCCAGGTCCTCCCGGTAGCCCGGAACGTGCCAGGTGAACGCGGCGGCCGGCAGCTGGTTGAGGACGGCGACCGGGATCTCGATGGTCACCCCGTCGTGCTGGGAGCCCGGGTCGAACACGTACGTGATCTCCAGCTCGAGGCTGCCAGCCTTCCACCAGTCCGGGAAGCCCGCCGCCGAGACGTCGGTCTCCTCGGTGACGACGAGGTCCTCGAGGGACAGGTCGAGGTAGGCGTCGTCCTCCTGGCGCTTCGTCCGCCACCACGTGTCGAAGTGGCGCTGGGAGACGACGTCCGCCGGGATCCGCGCGTCGTAGAACGCGAAGATCGTCGCGTCGTCGACGACGAGGTCTCGCCGCCTCGTGCGCTCCTCGAGCTCTGCCGCCTGCTCCCGTACTTCTCGGTTGCGCTGGGCGAAGTGGTGCCGCGTGCGCCACTTCCCCTCGACGAGCGCCGACTGGATGAAGATGCGCCGCGTCTCGTCGGGGTCGATCCGCGAGTACTGGACGGTACGCCCGGCGATGATCGGGATCCCGTACAGGTTCACCGTCTCGTAGGCGAGCACGGAACCCTGCGACTCCGACCAGTGCGGCTCGGAGTAGCTCCGGCTCAGCACGTGCTCGGCGACCGCCTCGATCCACTCGGCCTCGACCGCGGCGACGGTGCGTGCGTACAGCCGCGACGTCTCGACCAGCTCGTACGCGACCGCGAGGGGCGGTGGCGTCCTCGCGATGGCCGAACCGGGGGCGATCACCCACATGGCTCCCCTGGCCCCTCGGTACTCGCGGGGTCCGAGTCGTGCGCGCTTGCGAGCGGGGAGCTCCTTGAGCTCGTTGCGCGTGTCGAGCACCCCGACATGGCTGAGCAACCCGGACAGGATCGCGGTGTGCACGAAGTCGGGCGGCGCCGGCTCGGCGTTGCGCTCGAGGCCGAGCTCCTCGCAGATCTGGCGCAGCTGGGTGTGCAGGTCCTGCCACTCCCGTACGCGCAGGAAGTTGAGGTATTCGTCGCGGCACATCCGGCGGAACTGGTTGCCGGACACCGCCTTGCGACGGTCGCGCAGGTACGCCCAGAGCCGCAGGATGGCCACGAAGTCGGACCCGTCCGGCGGGGGCTGCTCCCCGTCGGACCCGGGAGCCTGCCCCCAGAAGCGGCGGTGCAGCTGGTCGGCCTGCTCCCGCTTCTCCTGCGGCCTCTCCTTGACGTCGGGGATCGCGAGCGCGGCGACGATCACCTGGACCTCGCGCAGACACCCTCGCGCCGATGCCTCCACGAGCATCCGCGCCAGCCGGGGGTCGACCGGGAGCCGGGCGAGCTGGTGCCCGACGGGCGTCAGCCGGGGGCTCGTACTGCGCCCCTCGAGGGCGCCGAGCTCGGTGAGCGTCCGGATGCCGTCGGTGATCTGACCCGCGTCCGGAGGCTCGACGAACGGGAAGTCGACGATGTCGCCGAGCTCCGCCTCCGCCATCTGCAGGATGACCGACGCCAGGTTGGTGCGCAGGATCTCCGGCTCGGTGTACTGGGGGCGCGACTCGTAGTCGGCCTCGCTGTACAGGCGGATGCAGATTCCCGGCGCGACACGTCCGCACCGCCCTGCCCGTTGGTTGGCGGAGGCCTTCGAGATCGGCTCGATGGGCAGCCGCTGCACCTTGGTGCGCTTCGAGTAGCGGGAGATGCGGGCCGTCCCGCTGTCGACGACGTGCCGGATCCCCGGGACCGTCAGCGACGTCTCGGCAACGTTCGTGGCGATGACGACGCGGCGGCCGGTGTGCGGCGCGAAGACGCGGTGCTGTTCGGCGACCGACAACCGCGCGTACAGCGGAAGCACCTCGGTGAACCGCAGGTTGCGGGCGGCGATCGCCTCGGATGCGTCGCGGATCTCCCGCTCGCCCGAGCAGAACACCAGCACGTCGCCGTCGCCGGCGGCCTGGAGCTCGACGACCGCATCGCAGATCGCCTCGGTGAGGTCCCGCTCGTCAGCCGGGGGGACGGGTCGCGCGGGCGACGGGTCGTCCTCGTCGCTGACGGCGCCGTCGTCGCGTACGGGGCGGTAGCGGATCTCCACCGGGTACGTACGGCCCGTGACTTCGACAATCGGGGCGTTGAAGTGCTCGGCGAAGCGCGACGTGTCGATCGTCGCGCTCGTGACGATGACCTTGAGGTCGGGTCGTCTCGGCANNTCGATGATGATCGTGTCGTAGGCGCGGAGCTCCTTGTCGTGGGAGATCTCCGCCAGCAGGATCCCGTCCGTCATGACCTTGACCCGGGTCTGGTGGCTGGTCTTGCGCGTGAACCTCACCTGGTAGCCGACGACATCCCCGAGCTCGGTCCGGGTCTCCTCTGCGATCCGCTCGGCGAGCGTCCGTGCGGCGATCCGTCGGGGCTGGGTGTGGCCGATGCTGCGACGTCCGGCCAGCAGGCAGATCTTGGGCAGCTGGGTCGTCTTGCCCGACCCTGTCTCGCCGGCGACGACGATCACCTGGCTGCTCAGCAGCGCCGCCGCGATGTCCGGGACAGCGGCGGCGATGGGCAGGTCGGGATCGACGACGAGGTACGGCTCCATGGCCGCCCCAGCCTACGGTCACCCCACTAGGTCTAAGTTCGCTTATATGGGCGAAGGTCGAAGGTACGAAGTCTTGCCGGGCAGTCACGGCAAGAGAGTCCTGGTTCGTGCGCGCGGCAGCGAGGTGCTGCGCATCCCCCGGATCAACCGTGGCACGGCGTTCACGCAGCAGCAGCGGATCGACCTGGGGCTCGTCGGGCTGCTCCCCAGCGGCGTCACGACGTTCGACGTGCAGCTGCGCCGTGCGTACCAGCAGTTCCAGGGAGCGGGCACCAACCTGGCGAAGTTCACGTACCTGCAGGCCCTCCGGGACCGCAACACCGTGCTCTTCTACCGGCTGCTCGCCGACCACCTGCTCGAGATGATGCCGATCGTCTACACACCGACGATCGGCGAGGCGATCCAGAACTTCAGCGGCACGTACCACCAGCGGCTGCACGGGGTCTTCCTGACCATCGACAACCCCGAGGCGATGGAGACGTCGCTCCTGGCGTTCGGCCGGAAGCCGGAGGACATCGACCTCGTCATCGTCACCGACAGCGAGGGCATCCTCGGCATCGGNNGACCAGGGCGTGGGCGGGATCCAGATCTGCCTCGGCAAGAAGAGCCTGTACACGGCGGCAGCCGGCCTCGACCCGAACCGGGCGATCCCGGTGGTCATCGACGTCGGTACGGACAACCTCGCACTGCTCAACGACGAGGTGTACCTCGGGGAGCGTCACTCGCGCGTACGTGGCGAACGCTACGACGCGTTCATCGACGCGTTCGTCGAGACCGTGACCCGTACGTTCCCCCACGCGATGATCCACTGGGAGGACTTCGGCGCCTCCAACGCCCACCGGATCCTGAGCCGGTACCGCGACCAGATCTGTACGTTCAACGACGACGTCCAGGGCACCGCTGCGGTCGTCGGCGCGGCCGCACTCGCGGCGGTACGGGCCAAGGGCGAGCGGATGCGCGACCAGCGTGTCGTCGTCTTCGGCGCGGGAACCGCCGGCATCGGTGTCGCCGACCTCATGGTCGATCTCATGGTGGCCGAGGGTCTCGACCGCGAGGAGTGCCGATCCAGGTTCTGGTGCCTCAGCAGCCAGGGGCTCATCACCACCGCCACCGGCAGGATCCGCGACTTCCAGAAGCCCTACGCCCGGCCCGCCGACGAGGTGGCCGGATGGGATGTGGCGAACCCCAGCAGGATCGAGCTCCTCGAGGTCGTACGCGCCGTCTCCCCGACGATCCTCCTGGGCACCTCCGGACAGGGAGGCGCATTCACGCAACGAGTCGTCAAGGAGATGGCGAGCCATGTCGATCGCCCCGTGATCATGCCGCTGTCCAACCCGACGGAGCTCGCCGAGGCGCTGCCCGGTGACGTACTGTCCTGGACGGACGGCCACGCCCTCATCGCGACCGGGTCCCCGTTCGCGCCCGTCACGTACGGCAACGTCACGTACACCATCGCCCAGGCCAACAACGCGCTCGTCTTCCCCGGCTTGGGGCTGGGCGTCGCCGTCAGCAGGGCCTCGCGGGTCAGCGACCGGATGATCACGGCCGCCGCGCAGGCGCTCGCGTCGATCACGCACGTCAACAAGCCGGGGGCATCCCTGCTGCCGTCGGTCGACCGGCTGCGCATGGTGTCCGCGACCGTGGCGGTGGCTGTGGCTCGTGCCGCAGTCGAGGACGGCGTCGCGGGCGGCGAGCTCGCCGACCCGATCCAGCAGGTGTATGACGCGATGTGGCAGCCGGACTACCCGGAGATCATCATCGGGTAGTGCGCTGCGTCACCTGACGAGGCAGACCGGGCACAGGGAGTGCGCGAGGATCCCCCGCACCGGGCCTCCGAAGGACATGCCCGTGACAGGGTGCGGGTGCACGCCGAGCACGAGGAGGTCGACGGTGCCGGTCTGGTCGACCAGCTGCTCGATCGGCACCCCCTCGAGGATCTCGCCCTCGAGCTCCACGTCCGGGTAGTCCTTGCGCACCTCGTCGAGCATGGTGCCCAGGGCCGCGCGGGCCTTCGCGGTTGTCTCAGGCGTCGGGGCGGCCTTGAAGGCGGCGAAGAGTCCGGTCGGCGCCGGCGCGACGACGTGGGCGACCACCAGGGCGGACTTGCGCTCGCGGGCTTCCTGGAGCGCCCACTCGACCTGGTGCTTGGCCTTGTCGGGAGCTGTCACCGCGACTGCGATGCGCTTGTACGCGCCCGTACGTCCCGGGGTCGAGGCGGCGGAGATGACGACCACGGGGCAGTGGGAAGCACCACCCAGGGACAGGCTCGTGGACCCGATGAACATCCGGTCGAGCCCACCCGAGGCGCGGCGACCGACGACGCACAGGACGGCGCTCTCGGACAGGTCGGCGAGCACCGCCGTGGGATGCCCCATGAGGACCTCCGAGCGGACCCGTTCCGCCGGGAACCCGTTGTCGGACAGGAAGAGCTTGGCGACGGCGAGGGCTTCCTCGCCGACGGAGGACAGGATCGT
>PMBM01000075.1:16237-33982 GCA_003153855.1 Propionibacteriaceae bacterium | reverse complement strand
GATCGAGAGATCGGCGTCGTCGTCGTAGAACATCGTTGCTGCCATGTGAAGCTCTTTCTCCTCAGGTGTGAGACGTACGCGTCAGACGCGCTCGGACTTGGGGGTCTTGTCGTAGCGGCTGCGGTCCGTGATCGCGCGGCTGCCACGACCGAGGGCCACTGAGCCTGACTGGACCAGTTCACGAATACCGTAGGGCTCCAGCAGCATCAGCAGTGCCTGGATCTTGCCGTAGCCGCCTGTTGCCTCGACCACCACCGAGTCGGGCGCCACGTCGACGACCCGGCCGCGGAACATCTCGGCGATCTCCAGCACCTGGCTGCGGTTGCGGCCGTCGGACCGCACCTTGACCAGGATGAGCTCGCGCCGGACTGCCTCGCCCGGGTCGAACTCGAGGATCCGGATCACTTCGACGAGCTTGTTGAGCTGCTTGGTGATCTGTTCCAGCACGGCGTCCGACTCGACCTCGATGACCAGCGTCACGCGGCTGAGCTCGCGGTTCTCGGTGGGCCCGACTGCCAGAGACTCGATGTTGAAGCCGCGACGGGCGAACAACCCCGAGATCCTGGCCAGCACGCCGGGCTGGTTCTGCACCAGCACCGACAGCGTGTGGAACGCACTCACAGCTCCTCCTCATCCCACGCCGGAGCGAGGTCCTTCGCGACCTTGATGTCGCTGTTCGACGTACCTGCGGCGACCATCGGCCACACCATCGCGTCCTTGTGGACGACGAAGTCGATGACGACCGGCTTGTCGTTGATCTCGAGCGCCTGCTTGATCACCATGTCGACCTCGGCCGGCGTCTCGGCGCGAAGCCCCACGCAGCCCATGGCCTCGGCGAGCTTGACGAAGTCCGGGATACGCCACGAGTGGAGGTCTGTGTTCGAGTGGCGGCCGTTGTAGAACAGCGTCTGCCACTGCCGCACCATGCCGAGCGACTCGTTGTTGATGATCGCGATCTTGATCGGGATGTTGTTGAGCGCACAGGTGACGAGCTCCTGGTTCGTCATCTGGAAGCAACCGTCACCGTCGATCCCCCAGACNNCGCTGGTGCGGCAGGAAGTGAGCTGCCCACATCTGGTGCTGGCCCACGCCGGTGGCGAAGATCGCGTCGGGCCCGCTGAGCTCGCCGATCCGCCTGATGACCTCCTGCGGCAGCAGGTAGTCGTCGCTCGGATCTCCCGTATCCGTCGGGTAGCGATCCTTCAGGCTGGTGAGGAACGTGATCCACGGCTGCAGGTCCTGCAACGTCTCGCTCTCGAGCTCCTTCGCCAGCTGGGCCATCATGAGCTTCGCGTCGCCCACGATCGGCAGGTCCGCCTCGCGGTTCTTGCCGATCTCGGCCGGGTCGATGTCGCAGTGGATGATCTTGGCGTCCGGCGCGAACGTCGAGAGCTGGCCGGTGACCCGGTCGTCGAAGCGCATCCCGATCGCGATGAACAGGTCGCACCGCTGGAGCGCGCCGACGGCCGCGACCGTGCCGTGCATGCCGGGCATCCCCATGTTCAGCGGGTGCTCGTCCGGGAACATGCCACGCGCCATGAGCGTCGTGACCACCGGGATCCCGGTCAGAGCGACGAGCTCGGCGAGCTCCGCGCCACCGTCGGCCTTGCTCACACCGCCGCCGATGACGAGCACGGGTCGGGAGGCCTCGGCGATCATCTTCGCCGCCTGCTGCACCTGGCGGGAGTGCGGACGCACCGTCGGGCGGTAGCCCGGGAGGTCGACCTCGCCGGTCCACTGATACGTCGTCGTCGCCGCCAGGGCGTCCTTGCTGATGTCGACGAGCACAGGGCCCGGACGACCCGTACCGGCGATCTCGAACGCGGCCGCGATCGCCGCCGGGATGCCCGCGGGATCGGTGATGAGGAAGCTGTGCTTGGTGATCGGGAACGTGATGCCCCGGATGTCAGCCTCTTGGAACGCGTCCGTACCGATGGAGGCCGAGTTCACCTGTCCGGTGATCGCGACGATCGGCACCGAGTCCATGTACGCGTCCGCGAGCCCCGTGACGAGGTTCGTCGCGCCGGNNGTCGCCATGCAGACGCCCACCTTGCCGGTCGCCACCGCGTAGCCCTCCGCAGCGTGGGCCGCGCCCTGCTCGTGGCGCACGAGGATGTGGCGGATCTTCGAGTCGAAGAGCGGGTCGTAGGCGGGCAGGATGGTGCCACCGGGGATGCCGAAGATGACTTCTACGCCGACGGCCTCGAGCGACGCGATCAGGGACTGGGCCCCTGTCATGATCTGTTTGCTGTCGGAGAGCACGGTGTCGGTCATCTCTCGCTCCTCGGGTAGTAGGTCGATGCGGTCTTCATAAAAAAACCCCCGCTGCCAGCCGGCAGGCGAGGGTGCGTGTCGCGGGCCACGATGGCCATCGACACGCTGTCAAACTACGAGCACGTTATGCACGCGCTCACTTTCGCCCATGAGACGGCGACGTGTCAAAAACATGGTCCGAGTACTGGACGCGCCCACAAAGCCACCGGAACGCAGACGGGGACGGCCCGAAGGCCGCCCCCGCTGCAGGTGAGTCAGTTGGTGCTGAGCGTGCTCAGTTCGACAGAACGGCCTCGGCCTCGGCGACGGCATCCGTCTTGGAGGAGATCCGGCTCTTGAAGAGCGTGTAGGCCATGACGAGCAGAGCCACGCCGACCACGAGGGCGATGACGCCGATCCACAGCACGATCGTGCCGATGAGCCAGAACGCGTACGCGGTCAGAAGGGCTGTACGCAGGGTGTCTCCCTGGAACAGGGTGTTGCGGAGTGCGGTGTACGCCGCCTTCTGGTTGGCGTCAGTCGTGGCGCTGACCACGCCGCCGAGAGCGGAGTAGTTGCACTTCTCGGCCGGCACGGAGGGGACGGCGTTGCCGTTGGCGTCCTTGACCGCGGTGCAGGCAGCGCTCATGTGCTCCCAGATGTAGTGGTTCGCGAAGGCCTGGGCCTCGTCGCCGGTGGTCATGGCCTGACCGGCGTAGGGCTGGAGCGCATCCTGCGAGGCCTGCGGCAGCGTCTTGTAGGAAGCCTCCACCGGCATGGTGATCTTCTCTTGTGACAGCTGGCTGCTGACATAGCTGTGGGCGTACAGGCCGGCAACCAGGGCAAAGATGCCCACGGCCAGCGCGATGACACCGAACACCTGTGAAAGTGCCCGATAAACGACAGTCTTCATAGTCAAACCCCTCGTGATGTCTGTGCCGGGAGGCGCCCGACACTGGTTGCCGGTTGAAGTACATCACTCGGGTTATCGGGGCCTGACACCGGGGGTGGTTGAAGCGTGAAAAGTCACCGTTTCAGTCAACGGGGACAGGCATTGCCACGGATCGTGCACTCCGGGCGCTCAGGATGCGTACGACCGCGTGTCCGGCCAGCGCCAGGATCAGCACGCTGCCCAGAGTCGGTCCGAGGTTGCCGACCAGCTTCTGCCCGACCGTGTACGCCAGTTCCTTGTGACCGCCGTACGGAAGGACGGCGAGCGGGAGGCAGAGCGCGATCCAGATGGCCCAGGCCCGGCTCAACCACACGGCCCACCATGGCAGCGTGCTACTGGTCGTCACGGCGATGAGCAGGATGGCCGCCCACACGTGATGGTGGGTCCAGGACAGGGGTGACGCGAGGCAGGTCGCGAGACCGACCAGGCCGATCGCAAAGACCTTCTCCCCGCGGCGCCACCACCACGCCGCGACGAGAGTCGCGATCCCTGCGATGACGAAGCCGATCGCCAGGGCCGTGATGACGGTCTTCCGGTCCTCCGCGAACCAGCGGGTCATGGCGCCGGAGATGCTCTGGTTGCCCACGTAGACGGGGCCGGCGGTGTTGACCTCGCCCTTGCCGAGGCTGCGCCAGTACTCCAGCGACTCCTTCGGGAGAAGGATCCAGGCGATCCCCGTGAAGAAGGCGAACGAGACGATCGCCATGATCGCGACCCGGTGCTTGACGATGAGGAATGCGAAGACCACGAAGAGCAGCGGCGTGAGCTTGATCGCCGCTGCCAGGCCGATGAGCGCTCCCCGAGGGATGCGGCGGGTCTTGCCGGGGTCGTCCGGCAGCAGGTCCGCGACGACCAGCGCCATGAGCATCGTGTTGACCTGCCCGTAGCCCATCGTCGTACGGATCGGCTCCATCGCCAGGACGAGCGCGGCCGCGACGACGCCCACCGCCAGGCCGCGAGGCACCTTGATGCGCCGCAGGACGCTGAGCAGCGCACCCGTACCCACGACCGTCCAGATGATCTGCCAGACGATGTACGGCCCGAGCAGCAGCGGCGTCATGAGGATGGCGGCGATCGGCGGGTAGATGAACTTGAGGTTGTCGACGGGAGTGCTGGTCAGGTAGATGTCATGCCCGTTGACCATGTCCTGCACCGCGAGGCGATACACATTCAGGTCGACGGTGTTCGCGCTGTACGGCCACATGTGCCCGTTGACGATCACCAGCGGCAGCAGGACGAACGACACGACGAGCGCCGGCACCCATTCGACCGCGGTCCTCGGGAGGGCGGCCCGGACCCGGTGCAGCAGCTCGCTCATGCCGTGAGCTGCGCCAGAACGGCGTCGAGGTCGGTCGTGTCACGGCCCAGGAGGTTGTCGAGGCCGGAGACCTCGTGGTAGCGGGGAACGAGATGTACGTGCGCGTGCATGACCTCCTGGCCCGCGACCGCGCCCGCACTCATGAGGACGTTGAGGCCCGAGGCGCCGAGCCGGTCCATCAGCAACGGCACGACGTGCTCGACGGCAGCCTGCACGTCGCCCCAGATGGACGGGTCGTCGACGATGCTCACCACGTGGCGGCGCGGGACGACGAGCGTGTGCCCGCGGTGCCACGGCTGGATGTCGAGGAAGGCCACGGCGGAGTCGTCCGCGAAGACCTGACGAGACGGGATCGACCCGTCGACGATGGCGCAGAACAGGCAGTCGTCGGTCATGACATTGGCCCCCAGACGATGTTGTCGAAGCTCTCCCCGGCGGCGAGATGGCTCAGCTGACGCTCGATCAGCCGGTCGTAGCGTACGGGAGCCGAGTCGTTCGCACCGCCGACGTGCGGCGCGATGGTGACGTTGGCGGCGTCCCACAGGGGACTGTCGGCCGGCAGCGGCTCCGGGTCGACGACGTCGAGGGCGAACCGCAGGCGTCCGACCTCCGCGACGATCGCGGCCGTGTCCATGATCTTGCCGCGCCCCACGTTGACCACGAGCGCGCCGTCGGGAAGGAGCGAGAGTGCCGCTGCGTCGAACACGCCCTCGGTGTCAGGCGTAGCCGGGGCGGTGATGAAGACGACCTCCGCGCCGGGCAGGAGAGCGTGAAGCTCGGTGGCGGCGTGGACCTCCGGATCCGTACGTGCCGAGCGCGCGACCCGCACCACCGATGCGGGGTCGAAGCCGGCCACACGCCGCTCGACGGCCGACCCGATGCGGCCGTACCCGTAGATCAGCACGTTCCGGTCGGCCAGCGAGCGTCCGAAGCCGGGGGCCCAGGCATGGGTCTGCTGAAGCCGTGCGTACGTGTCGAGGCCGCGCAGGTTCTCGAGGGCGAGCGCTACCGCGAGCTCGGCCGTGCCCGCGTCGTGGACACCTGCGGCGTTGGCGATCGAGACGCTGTCCGAGACCAGGGCAGGCATCCCCTCGTAGCCTGCCGAGCCGAGCTGGACAACCCGCAGGGCGGGCATGTCGAGGTGCTGGAGGTCCTGCCAGACGCGCATCGCCGTGAAGTTCGGGAGCGCGATGTACGCGACCTCCGCCGCTGTCGCCGCGAGGCCGTCGGCGTCGTTGAGCAGCGTGAGCTCGACACCGTCGTGGTGGCCGATCCTGGCTTGGACCTCGTCACGCGAGTCGTACGGCACCCATGCCCTCATCGATCCGCTCCTGTCCCGGCCGGCTCGACGATGCGTACGGGGTAGCCGGCCTCGGCCAAGGCCCGCTTCACCTCGGCGATGGAGAGCGTCCCGTAGTGGAACACGGAGGCCGCGAGCACGGCGTCGGCGCCCGCGGCGACCGCGTCGACGAAGTGCTGGACCGTCCCCGCGCCGCCGGACGCGATGAGCGGTACGTCGGCCACCGCGCGTACAGCCCGCAGCATGTCCAGGTCGAAGCCGGCGGTCGTCCCGTCGGCGTCCATCGAGTTGAGCAGGATCTCCCCCACGCCGCGTTCGACCCCCTCCTTGACCCACGCGAGCGCGTCGAGGCCCGCAGACGTGCGGCCCCCGTGCGTGGTCACGCCGTATCCGGACGGCATGCCTTCCTCGCGGCGCGCGTCGACGGACAGGACGAGCACCTGGTTGCCGAACCGGTGGGCGATCTCGTCGATCACGCCCGGCCGTCGGATCGCACCGGTGTTGATGCCCACCTTGTCGGCGCCGTGGCGAAGGAGGAGGTCGACGTCCTCGACGCTCCCGATTCCGCCGCCGACCGTGAGCGGGATGAAGACTGTCTCGGCCGTACGGCGGACCATGTCCCGCGTCGTCGCCCGTCCCTCATGGGATGCGGAGATGTCGAGGAAGGTCAGCTCGTCGGCGCCCTCGATGCCGTACTGGCGCGCGAGCTCGACAGGATCACCGGCGTCGCGGAGATCGACGAAGTTGACGCCCTTGACGACCCGGCCGTCGTGAACGTCCAGGCAAGGGATCACTCGGATCGCGACTGACACGCCAGCCAGCCTACTGGTGGTCGGCTGCGCGGCCGGAGGGCGTTTCGTCCGGGGTGGACTCCGCATAGATTGACGTCATGCCTGCTGGACTCGACCCGCGCTTCACCGCGCTACCCCTCGACGCGCTCGCGGATGCTGCGCTGAGCCGCGCAAGAGCTCTCGGAGCGACCCACGCGGACGTACGCGTCGTACGCATCCGCAGCGGCCAGCAGATGCTGCGCGACCAGGCGCTCGAGAGCAGCACCGACGCGACGGACCTCGGGATCGGTGTCCGGGTCATCCACGACGGGTCGTGGGGCTTCGCCGCCGGCATCACGCTGACCGTGGACGGGGCCGCCGCGCTGGCCGACCAGGCCGTCGCCGCCGCCCGGATCAGCCGGCCGCTGACGTCACGTCCGGTGGAGCTCGCCGCCGAGCCCGTACACGTGGGTGAGTGGGTGTCCCCCTTCAGCATCGACCCGTTCGAGGTGAACGACGCGGAGCGGATCGCCCGCCTCGTGGAGCTGTCGCGGCTCGCGACGGGACCGGGCGTCGACCACGTCACCGCGAACCTCGACATGACAGACGAGCACAAGTTCTACGCGGACCTCGCCGGCAGCCGTACGGTGCAGCGACGCGTACGGGTGTTCCCGCAGCTCGAGGTCATGGCCACCTCCGAGGGCTACCACTCGATGCGGACGACGAACCCGCCGGCCGGACGAGGCTGGGAGTACGCGCTGGGCGAGGGCTGGGACCTCGACACCGAGGTGGCGCAGCTGCCGGAGTGGCTCGCCGAGCAGGTTGCGGCGCCGTCCGTCGAGCCCGGACGGTACGACCTGGTGATCGAGCCGACCAACCTGTGGCTCACCATCCACGAGTCCGTGGCCCACGCGACGGAGCTCGACCGGGCGCTCGGCTACGAAGCCGCCTACGCCGGTACCTCGTTCGCGAAGCTCGAGACGCTCGGGAGTCTGCAGTACGGCAGCCCGGCGATGACGGTGAGGGGCGACCGGGTGACCGAGCACGGCCTCGCCAGCTGCGGCTGGGACGACGAGGGCGTCGAGGCGCAGACCTTCGACATCGTGCGGGACGGCATCCACGTCGGCTACCAGCTCAACCGGCAGATGGCGTACGAGCAGGGGCTGGGTCGGTCGAACGGCTGCGCGTTCGCCGACTCGTCCGGCCACATCCCGCTGCAGCGGATGCCCAACGTGTCGCTCCAGCCGGCCGAGACCGACATCACGGTGTCCGACCTCGTCGGGCAGGTCGAGCGCGGGCTGTACGTGACGGGCGACAAGTCGTGGTCGATCGACATGCAGCGCTACAACTTCCAGTTCACCGGCCAGCGCTTCTATGCGATCGAGAACGGCCGCATCGCCGGTCAGGTCGCGGACGTCGCGTACCAGGCCACCACGACCGAGTTCTGGGGCTCGATGGAGGCGGTCGGCGGGCAGAGCACGTACAAGCTCATGGGCGCGCTCGACTGCGGCAAGGGCCAACCGGGTCAGTCGGCGCCCGTGTCGCACGGTGCTCCTGCAGCGCTGTTCCGCTCCGTCAACGTGCTCAACACCGAGGCCGAGGGGGCCCACGCATGATCACCGACTGGATCGAGGCCGGGCTCGCCGCGGCGACCAGCGACGAGTGCATCGTCATCGTCCGGGACACAGGCGAGGCGAACCTGCGCTGGGCGATCAACATGCTGACCACGAACGGGCAGATGCACCATCGCTCGGCCACCGTCATCGCCATCAGGCGTACGGACGGGATCGGGCACGCCGGAGTCCTGTCGGGGCCCGTCACCAGCGAGGACGACCTTCGCCGGCTCGTCGCCCAGGCCTGCGCCGCAGCCCTCGACGCACCCGCCAGCGACGACAGCGCCCCCCTGCCCGAGGCGACAGTGGATGCGGACTTTGCCGACGAGGCTGTGGGAACGACGATCGCCGTGTTCTCCGACTTCGCCCAGGGACTCGGTCGCGCACTGAGGGCGTCGCGCGACGCCGGCACGGAGACGTTCGGGTACGCGGAGCACCACGTCTCCACCGTGTGGCTGGCCACCAGCGCCGGCGCTCGGCGGCGTACGGTCGAGCGCTCCGGCAAGGTCGAGCTCAACGCCAAGCACGCCGACCGCATCGGGTCCGCGTGGGTCGGCCAGGCCACCACCGACTTCGCCGACGTGGATGCCGACGCCCTTGCTGCGGAGGTGACACGACGGCTCGCCTGGTGCGAGAACCGCATCGAGCTCCCGGCCGGGCGGTACGAGACGATCCTGCCCCCGAGCGCTGTCGCCGACCTCATGATCCTGACGTACTGGACGGCGAGCGGGCGCGACGCCGAGCAGGGCCGCACCGTGTTCGCCGGCAAGGAACCGGGCACCACGCGGGTGGGCGAGACGCTGTCGCCGCTGCCGCTCACGCTCACGAGCGGACCCGGGGTCCTGCCAGCGGCACCGTTCGCGATCGTGGAGGGCTCGGCTCCCGGTCTGACCTCCGTGTACGACAGCGGCTCTCCCGCGGAGGCGATCGACTGGCTACGGGACGGGACGCTCGAGCGCCTCCCGTACACGCGGGCTGCGGCCGCCGCCTCGGGCCAGGAGTACGCCTTCCCCAGCGACAACCTGACGCTGGACGCCGGATCGAGCATCACGCTCGACGAGATGATCCGGTCGACGACCCGCGGTCTGCTCCTGACCTGCCTGTGGTACATCCGCGAGGTCGACATCTCCTCGCTGCTCGTCACCGGCCTGACCCGTGACGGCGTCTATCTCGTCGAGGACGGCGAGATCGTGGGAATGGTGAATAATTTCCGCTTCAACGAGTCGCCGGTCGACCTGCTGCACCGAGCTGTACAGGCGTCCGCCACTGAGCAGACGTTGTGCAGAGAATGGAACGACTGGTTCACGTTCACGAAGATGCCCGCACTTCGAGTACCGGATTTCAATATGTCGACGGTGTCGAAGGCATATTGATCGCGAATGTCTAGCCGGTGAAGTCCTCGACCCAGTAGTACGTCCCGTTCGCAGCCTGCGCGACGCCCACCGAGATGATCTTGTAGCTCGGGTTGAGGATGTTCGCCTTGTGCCCGGCCGATCCCATCCAGCCGGCGGTCACTGCCGACACGCTGGTGAAGCCGACGGCGATGTTCTCCCCCGCGGTCGTGGTTCCGCCACACGAGGTGAGCACGGTCATCATGGTGTTGTGGGTCAGGCTGCCCGCGGCTGCCATGTGAAGCGCCCAGGACGCCGGCACACTGCAGGACCTGTACGAGAGGGCGCTGAGGCCCGCCGCCACCCGCTGCGCGTTCGTGGCGGACGCGACTGCGGCGGCAAGATCCTGACGCGCGGTCACGGAGCCCGTCGTCGCTGGCGGCGCCAGGGGGGTGGAGACGGTCGATGTCTTCGTCGTGGTCGACGTGTTCGCGGCCGTAGTCGAGGCGGCCTTGACCTTCGTCGCGGTCTTCGAGTTCGTGGTCTTGGCGGGCTGGGACGCGGGGACCGGAGAGGTGGCGGCCGGTGCGGGGGCAGCGGGGTCACGGGTGAGGGTGGTCACGGACGGGGGCTTCGCGACGGTGACCTTGGTGGTCGACTTCGACGGTACGCCCGGGTCGTCGGCGACGGCCTGGCTCTTCGTACCCACCCAGTCGGCCGCGGGCGCGTTGTTCACCGTGACGACGGGAGCCTCGCTGCTGTCGGCGGAATGTGCGACTCCTGCCGACATTGCGGCAGACGCCACCATGATGGCCAACGCCGCGGCGCGACGGACAAACCGATTAGTCCTCATACACTCAATCCCCCCGGATCGAAGGAGCCTCAATGGGCTCACGCGACGAACGTTAAGGGGAACCGGGAATGTGCCTCGGGATCATGAGGCGTCTCTCACGTTAAGTTGACTAGAGGTTGAGGAACACGAATTCTTTGCGCACGGGAGAATGTGAGAGAACTCTCACAAGAGCGCGAGAAGACCTATCGCCGAAGGGGATTCACATCCTCGGTCGATCCCCGGTCAATCTTCGGCGACGTCCACCACACCACGGCGCATCGCCGCAACTGCCTCGCGGCACGTCGTCCGTAGCTTCCCCGTTCCGGCCGCGATGGCGACCTGGCCGGCCACGTCGATCACCTGGCGCATCCACCGCACGACGTCTCCCGCGGGAAGGCCCGACAGGGTGAGGACTTCCGCGAGATCCGCGCCGCTCGCCCATGCGTGCGCCGCCTCGGCGAACCCGATGTCGGGCTCCGGTCCGCGGTCCACGCGATGGTCCCGCTCGACCAGGCCGACGTCACGCCACACCGCGCGCAAACGCACCTGGGCGGCCTCGCTGTGCCGGTCGGGCATCCTCACGGGCCGCCGGCCGTCCATGACCCGGGCCCGGAAGACCAGGCTGGACAGTACGGCCGCGAGCTCGGGGGCTGTCAGGCCGTCGAAGACCCCGTTGACGACGCACTGAGCAGTCACGAGGTCGAGCTCTCCGTAGATACGGGCCAGCACGCGGCCAGGGTCCGTCACGGTTGCGCCCTGCTCGTCGAGGTAGCCCAGGGACGACAGCACCCCGCAGACCTTGTCGAACGCCGTCGCGATGGTGTTGGAGCGCTCCTGCGACCGCTGCCGGGCGAGCGCGGCCTCCCGCTCCAGCCGCATGGCCTGCTCCGTGAGACGCGCGTGGTCCTCACGCTCAGGACACCGGTGGCACGGATGGGCCCGGACACGCTGGCGTACGGCGTCGATCTCGGCCATCACCTCGTCGTCGGCGCGGGCCCGGCGACGCGGGTCCGGAAGGTCGACCTCGCCGAGACGGGTGAGGAACGCCGCCGCGAGGTTGCGGCGAGCCGCCGCGCTCTTCGCGTCGAAGTGCTTGGGGACGCGGATCTTCCCGACGACCATCGGAGGGGTCGGGAAGTCGCCGGAGGACAGCGACTTGAGCTGTCGTTCCTCCGTCATCACGAGCGGTGTCGGGCCGTCCTTCCCGGTTGTGCGGGGCTCCACGACCGCCGCCCAGCCGCGATGACGTCCTACGGGCACCGAGATGATGTCCCCGGGCTGCAGCGCCTCGAGCATCGTGAGTGCCTCAGCGTGACTGTCTGCCCTCCGCCCCCGGGCCGCTTCGGCCTCCAGCGAACGTACGGTCTCCCGCAACCGGCCGTACTCGACCACGTCGCCCAGCTCGCACTGGGCCATCTCGAGCACCCTGGCGGCCTCGGCCTCGGTGCGCCGTATCGACCGTGACGCAGCGACCACGCCCCGGTCCGACTGGAACTGCGCGAAGCTCTGCTCGAGCACGGCGCGAGCTCGATCGCGCCCGACGGTGCCGACGAGGTTCACGGCCATGTTGTACGTCGGCTTGAACGCCGACCGGAGCGGATACGTACGGCGCGACGCCAGGCCTGCCACGGCCCGCGGGTCCAGCCCCGGCTGCCAGCACACGACCGCATGGCCCTCCACGTCGATGCCGCGGCGTCCGGCGCGACCCGTGAGCTGCGTGTACTCCCCCGGCGTGATGTCGGCATGGGACTCACCGTTGTACTTGACGAGCTTCTCGACCACGACCGTACGAGCGGGCATGTTGATGCCGAGCGCGAGCGTCTCGGTGGCGAACACGACCTTGAGGAGACCCTCGGTGAACGCCTCCTCGACCGCCTCCTTGAGCGACGGGAGCAGACCCGCGTGGTGAGCCGCCACGCCGCGCTGGAAGGCGGTCAGCCACCGGTCGTACCGGAGCGCGACAAGGTCCTCCTCCGTGAAGTTCTTCGTGTGCTCCTGGGCGATCTCGAACAACCGCCGCCGGTTGGCCGCCGAGGTGAGCCGGATCCCGTCCGCCATGAGCTGGGCGACGGCGCTGTCGCAGCCCTGGCGGCTGAAGACGAACACGATCGCGGGAAGCAGTGCGTCGCTGTCGAGTGCCGTCACCATCTGAGACCGTCGCGGCACGAGCGATGGCCCGCTGTCGGTCCAGCGGGAATGTGCGGCTCCGCCGAACGCTCCCGATCCCTGACGCGTCTTCACCTGTCCGCGGCCCGAACGGCCCCGCGGTCGGCGCGCGTCGTCCCGCAGCCGAGCGTCCTGGGTGGCGAGCTTGACGAGCTCGGGGTTCACGTCCGCCCGGCCTCCCGGAAGCGCCCTGGCGGTGGGCGCCTCGTGCGCGAACAGGTCGACGAGCCGCGTGCCGGCGAGCACGTGCTGGAACAGCGGTACGGGCCGGCGCTCGCTGACGACGACGTCGACCGCGCCCCGTACCTCCCGCAGCCAGTCCCCGAACTCCTCGGCGTTGCTGACCGTCGCTGACAGTGCCACGACCTGTACGGACTCGGCGAGGCCGAGGATGACCTCTTCCCAGACCGGGCCGCGGAACCTGTCAGCCAGGTAGTGGACCTCGTCCATCACGACGAACGCCAGGTTGTCGAGCGTGCGCGAGGAGGCGTAGATCATGTTCCGCAGGACCTCGGTGGTCATGACCACCACGTCCGCCTCGGAGTTGACGTTCACGTCGCCCGTCAGCAAGCCGATCCGGTCCGCACCGTGCTCGGTGACGAGGTCGCGGTACTTCTGGTTCGAGAGGGCCTTGATCGGCGTCGTGTAGAAGCACTTGCGGCCACGGGCGAGCGCCAGGTGTACGGCGAACTCCCCCACGACGGTCTTGCCAGCTCCGGTCGGGGCGGCCACGAGGACGCCAGAGCCCGCCTCGACGGCCCGGCACGCCTCGAGCTGGTAGTCGTCCAGGGCGAACGAGTATCGCGCGGCGAAGGCGTCGAGCTGGCTGGAGGGAGGCATCGCCCGCCAGGCTAGCCCACGCCCGGGAGCATCGCCGGAGGATTCACGGCCTGGTCGCCACCGCGCGAGGCACGTACAGGGTGAGCGCCTCCGGTACGGCCTCGAGCAGGAGCGGCACGGGTCCGAGCGCCTCACCGTCCGCCATCCCGTACAGCTCGTCGCCGTCGATCGTGACGTGGGTCGCCCGTACGCGCTCGACGGCGGGGTCGGACACGAACTTGCCCGAGAACATCTTCGGCAGGAGCCGCAGCAGTGTCATGCGGCTCACGGGATGGATGATCGTCACGTCGAGCAGCCCGTCGGTGAGCGAGTAGTCGGGCGCGATCCTCATGCCCCCGCCGAACAGACCCGCGTTCGCGACCGCGATGAGCATGGCTGTCTGGTTGCGGGGCACGCCATCCATCGTGATCCGGTAGCGCAACGGCTCGAACGTGGCGAGCTCGGCGAGCGCGCTGTACGTGTAGCCGAGCGAGCCCATCGTGTGCGTCATCGCGTTCGTCCGGCGGTTGACGCGCGCGTCGTAGCCCGTCGACACGACAGAACCCACGTACCGCTGGGTGGCTCCGTCCGACAGCTGCCCGGAGACGCGCGTCAGGTCGATGGCCTGCGTGATGCCCTCGGCGATCACCTTGGCCGCGGCGATCGCGGACTTCGGCACGCCGACACCGCGACAGAAGTCGTTGCCCGTACCGGCCGGGATGACCCCCAGCGGCACGCCGCTGGCGGCAGCGGCGTTGAGACCGAGGTGCATCATCCCGTCGCCGCCCATGACGATGAGGCAGTCGTGGCGCCCGTCGATGGGCGTCGCACGGGCGCTCTCGACTGCGGCGATGCAGCGCATCCTCGCCTCGTCGTAGGAGGTGGCACGCACCACTTGGAGACGCGCGCTGGGGACGCCCGTGAGCAGCTCCTGGACGACATCGGGGAGGACCTTGAGCGCCCTCCCCCGGCCGGCCGTCGGGTTGACGACCAGTGTCAGCGTCGGTGAGAGCATCAGTCGTCGATGGAGACGAGCACTGCGCCCGAGGCCGCGAGGCGTTTGGCCTTCGCCCTGTCGTTGCGCCGGCAGATCCACTCGGCGGCCACGTACATGACCGCCATCGGCAGTGCCAGTGCGGTCATCGAGAACGGGTCGGTGGAGGGGGTCGCCACGGCGCCGAAGACGAAGCATCCGAAGATGGAGAACGTACGCGCCTTGCCCAGCTGCGCACCTGTCACGACCCCGGCGATGTTGAGCATCACGAGGATGACGGGAAGCAGGAAGGAGACACCGAACAGCAGCGTCAGCAGGAGCTCCAGCTGCAGGAACGAGTTGAGGTCGAGCTGGTTGACGATGCCGAGACCCTCAGGCGTGAACTGCAGCATCACGCTGATGCCCTTCGGCAGCACCATGTAGCCGACGGCGCAGCCGAGGAGGAAGAGCGGTATCGCCGACACGAGGAAGTTGCGGGCGTACTTCTTCTCCTTCTCCAGGAGCGCCGGCACGATGAACTGCCACAGCTGGAACAGCCAGATCGGGCAGGCGGCGAGCAGCCCGGCCACTACGGACACCTTGAGCGCCAGCATGAACGGGCCCGAGATGTCGCGGTTGACGACCTGGGTGGCGACGGTCGGGTTCCACGTCTTCAGGTCGGCCAGCGCCGAGTCCCAGGGCCACAGCACGAGGTTGAGCACCGGGCGGTAGAAGAACGCTGCCACGGTCGACGTGACGAGGACCGCGAGCACGGACACGATGACGCGATAACGCAGCTCGCGCAGATGGTCGTACAGCGACATCGTCCCGTCAGGTGTCGCCGGCGGAGGTTTGAGCACCGTCCAGACGCGTCGCACACCGCTCAGAGCGGACACGATCAGCTCTCCTTGCGGGGCTCCGGCGTGACGATCTCGGCGTCGACGGGCTGAGAGTCCACAATGGGGTCAGTGATCTTCGGGGCGTCGATGCCCGTCGGAGCCTTGACCTCTTCCTTGAACTCACGGATGGCGCGTCCGGCGCCCTTGCCCATCCCCGCGAGGCGCGTGCCGCCGAACAGCAGCAGGGCGACAACGAGCAGGATGACCCACTCCATGCCACCGGGCAGGCCCATGATCAACGCAGTCATGTGAGACTCCTTCAGTACGAACAGGGCCATCCTAGGCCTGAGCAGCAAGTTTCATTCCATGGCGCGGCGGCGCGACCGCCGGGACCGGTCGGGTCCCGACGTTGCTCAGCTCGAGCCCGAGGATCGCGGTGGTGGACCCCAGGTTGTCGATCTCCGCCATGAGTTCCCGGACGGCACGCCAGATGCGCCGGCCCAGGACGAACTGGACGGCGAGCGAGACGACGATGATCGCCACCCAGATCCAGATCCACACGGCGGTGACCTTACACCGACCCCTCACCGGCGAGCACGTCGCCGGTCCCCGACCAGGCCGCGTACCGGTCGATGGCCTCCCTGGCTGCCTGTACGGCCTCGTCCTGGGCTGCCGGCGGGTCGACGACCTCCGCCTCGGCTCCGAGTCGCAGGACCAGCTGACGGAGCCACGCAGGGTCGACCACGCGCAGCGTCACGAGGTCACCGGAGATCGCCGAGATCGGGTAGCTCTCCGTGATCCACCAGGCCGAGTCCTGCACCCTCAACGTGACCTCGGCGGCCGCGTCAGCGAGCCAGTCGTCGCGCACGGGTGGACGGCCGTGGTCCTCTCCCTCGGCACCCGTGATGTCCACGGCGACGATGCGGTCGAGGCGGTACGAGCGCCACCCGCTCCGCTCGATGGACCAGGCCTCCAGGTAGGCGTACCCCTCTCGGACGACGACCGCGGCCGGATCCACCACCGGCTCGGTCGTGTCCCCACGCGTTCCGCCCTCGTACGTCAGCCGTACGCGCTGCTGCGCCTCGAGCGCGTCGACGAGCGTCTGCCGTACGGACTCGTCGCCCGTCACGATCGACACGACGGCAGGCGGTCCGTCCTGCCAGGACATCGTGGCCAGCTTGGCGCTGGCCGAGTCGATGGCTCCGTACGACTCGGGCGCGGCGATCTCCCGTACAGCCTGCAGGGCAAGCCGCAGCGTGCCCACCTCGTGCGGGGCGAGGCGCAGTGGCTTGGACAGGATGTCGGCGTTGCTCAGGCGGATCACGCCGTCGCCCTCGACGGCATCCATGTCGACCTCGATGAGGTCGCCGGGCATGCCGCCGGGCAGACCGCACATGAATGCGACCCGGAGGTCGGCCATGAGCTGCTTCTGCGAGAGCGAGAAGGCCGCGGCCGCGTCGGCGAGCGTGATGCCGGGACGTGCCTGGAGGTACGGGATGAGCGCCAGCAGACGGGCGACCTGGTCGGCGCTGGTGCTCATGCCGTCTCCGTCGACAGGGGCCGGTCGGCGACGGCGCGCAGCCGCCGGAGCGTGGCGCTGCGCACCTCGCCCGGGCCGAGCACGAGCACGTCCGGCGCGGCAGCCGCGGTCTGGTCCGCGATCTCCTGCACCGAGCCGTACGGGACGGCGTACGCGGTGTACCCCTCGGGCACCGCAGCGGTCACCAGCGACCCGCGGCGCCGCAGCGCGGGCGCTGCCGTACCGCGGATGGCGACGTACGCGGTGTCCGTGACGGCTGCCGGCTCGAGCGAGGCGGCGGCGGCCTCGACGACGCTCCGGTCGGGCAGCTCGTACGATCCGGCAGGTTCCAGGGCCTGGACGGTCCCTGCCACCCGCGACAGCCGGAACATGCGTGGCGCCTCTCGACCCAGGTCCAGCCCGTACACGTACCAGACGCCCCGGCGCACGAGCACTCCCCAGGGCTCGACGGTGCGCGTGAGACCCGGTTCCCGATAGTCGAACCGGATCCGGCGCCTGCCGTCGATGGCCTCCCACACCACGCTGACAGCTTCGTCGTCGCCACCCAGCCGTGGCTGGACGAAGCCGGTGGTGGACAGCTCGACACCGGCGGCCTGCAGCTTCCCGAGGGCGGAGCTCGCCTGCGGCGCGAGCGCTGCGCCGTCGAACACATGGGCCGCGATCCCCAGGACCACCTGCTCCGCCTGCGTGAACTCGACCGGAGGCAGCTCGAAGTCGCCGGGCAGGATGCGGTAGCCCTGCTCGTCGTCGAAGTAGGAGTCGTTCGAGCCCGTCTCGATGGGGATGCCGAGATCGCGGAGGTCGTCCTTGTCGCGCTCGAACATCCGCTGGAACGCGGCGTCCGAGAGGTTCTGGTACCCCTCGACGGAGTCGCGGATCTTCTCCCGTGTGAGGTAGCGGCGGGCAGCCAACAGGGCGATCACCAGGTTGAGCTGACGTTCGGTCTTGCGTGGCGCCATGCCCCTCCTCTCATACGCTTGGTTCAGTCTTGCATCGGTGACGGCGGAACGCCCGCGCCACCCCGACTCCAGGAGGTCCC
>PMBM01000075.1:0-16190 GCA_003153855.1 Propionibacteriaceae bacterium | reverse complement strand
GCGCTCGGGATCGACCACGACGGCGAGGTCGTGCGCCAGTCCGGACGCCTGGCGCTGTACGAGGCGGCGATGACGAGACTCGACGTGTACGAGTGCTACTGCTCCCGTCGAGAGGTCGCCGAGTCGGCCCAGGCGCCGCACGGAGACGGCTATCGACCGTACCCCGGGACCTGCCGCGACCTCACCGACAGCGAGCGGGCCGTGAAACGGGCCGAGAGACCGGCTGCCCTGCGTGTACGGGCGGGCGGCGTCACCTGGACGGGCACCGACCAGTTGTACGGACCGGTGACGGGCGTGGTCGACGACTTCGTCCTGCGACGAGGAGACGGTACGTACGCGTACAACCTCGCGGTCGTCGTCGACGACGGCACTCAGGGTGTGGACCAGGTGGTCCGCGGCGACGACCTGACCACGAGCGTCCCGCGCCAGGCGTGGCTCGCGGACCGGCTCGGCTTCAGCCCACCGACGTACGCGCACGTCCCTTTGGCTGTCGGTCCTGACGGTCGGAGGCTGGCCAAGCGCGACGGCGCCGTGACGCTGACCGACCTTGCCCGGCTCGGTGTGACGCCCGCAGAGGTCCTCACGACGATCGCCGCGTCACTCGACCTCGCGGAGCCCGGTGAGCGGGTCACCCCCACAGGTCTCCTCGACCGGTTCGACCCGGCCAGGCTGCCGCGCGGCCCCTGGGTCGTGACCGCCGACAGGCCTCAGGCCTCGTAGGAGAACAGGATGTCGACCACGTAGACCATCGTCTCGCCGGTCTTGACATCGATGCGTGGGTTGCCCGAGGGATACGCCTGGGCCGGCGGCACGATGAGCAGCACCCGACTCCCGACGGTCTGACCGACGAGTCCGGCCTGCCAGCCGGGGATGGTCGCGCTCAGCGCGCCGTCCAGGGGCGAGTAGCCGTACGTCTGCTTGACGAGCTTCCCTGTGCTCCACGCGTACTCGGCGTAGTCCACGCGGACCGTCGACGCGGCGGTCACGGCCTTGCCTGCGCCCTTGATGAGCGGCTGTACCGTCAGCGCGCTCGGCGGGGTGGCCTTCGTGTCGATCGTGATGATCGGAGCCTTGAGGTCGCTCGAGACGGTCGGCAGGCCCGCCGGAGGGGTCACCGCGGTGCCCGTCGGGCCGGTGGCCGAGACCGAGATGATGTCGACGAGGAACACGAGGCAGTCGCCGACCTCGATGCCGATGTTCGAGTTGCCACCGTTGGAGTCGTACCCGTCGGGACCCGTGATGCCGATGAGGACCCTGCTGCCGACCTTCTGGCCGATGACGCCGGTCTGGAAGCCTGAGATGAAGCCGCTGACTGCGTACGAGATGGGCTTGTTCGCGCTGAAGCTCTCGTCGAATACCTTGCCCGTGTAGCCGTTGGCGCCCCAGTAGTTGACCTCGATCATGGAGGTCGCGGTCACCGCGTCCCCGGTCCCCTGGATCAGGGTCTTCGACTGTGTCTTGTCGATGCCCCACGGCGCCGGGATCTTGACCGTCGGCAGCTTGCCGAGGTCACCGGTGACGCTGATCCCGTCGAGGGTCGTCGACGGCGTGATCGACGGGTGCGTCGACGCGCTCGCGGACGCACTGTCGGACGCGCTCGCGGACGCGGTCGGGACGAACTGGGTGGTCGTGGGCGACGGGCTGGACGTGGCGCTCGAGCCGGAATGGCAGGCGGCCAGGAAAAGGGTCAGCAGCGCGACGACCAGGCCGCCTACGCGGCGGCGGCTAAAAATGTGCACCCGGGAAGGGTACCGGAGTCCGCTGAGTGCCCTGCCCACGACATGGGGATGTCAGAGCTTCACAGCATCCAGGAGTGCACCCAGCTCGGCGGAGGTGAGCTCACGCGAGGCCCCTTGGGCGAGCTGGCCGAGCCGCACGGGGCCGATCTGGATGCGCGAGAGGCGCCGTACGGGGTGACCGACGGCGTCGAACATGCGCCGGACGATGTGGTTGCGCCCCTCGTGCAGCGTGACCTCGACGAGGGACTTCGCCTCGCCGCGGCTCTTGACGGTGACCTTGTCGGGCTTGACCGGGCCGTCGTCGAGCATCAGCCCGCCACGCATCCGCTTGAGCGTGGCGGCGTCGACGACTCCCTCGACCTCGGCCAGGTAGGTCTTCTCGACCTCGTACGACGGGTGGGCCAGCCGATGCGCGAACTCGCCGTGGTTGGTGAGGATGATGAGGCCCTCGGTGTCGGTGTCGAGCCTCCCGACGTGGAAGAGACGCTCCTTGCGGCGCTCGATGAGGTCGGCGAGAGTGGGCCTCCCCTCAGGGTCGTGAAGCGTCGAGACCACACCGCGCGGCTTGTTGACCACGAGGTACACGTGGCGGCGTGGCGGGGGGATTCTCGAGCCGTCGACGCGGATCACGTCGCGCTCGGGATCGACCCGCACGCCCTGCTCCCGGACCGTCTGTCCGTTGACCTCGACGCGACCCCGGTCGATGAGGATCTCGCTCGCACGTCGTGAGGCCACCCCCGCCTGGGCGAGGACCTTCTGCAGCCGGATGCCTTCGGTCTCGTTGAGGTTCCGCCCAGTGGGCTGGTCTTCTTCGGACACCTCGTCGTCGGAGTACTCCGCATCATCGGAGTACACGGCGCCGTCGGAGTACACGTCGTCGTCGTGCGGCTGGCCCGCTTCGTGGTCATGCGTTGTCGGGGTCATGAGGCTCCTCAGAGGAAAGGGATGAAGACATCGGTTGTGTGGCCGCGAGCAGCTCGGCCTCCAGGGTCGTGGCGTCCGGCAGGTGAGGCGCCAGCGGTGGGAGGTCGTCGAGCGACGTGAGGCCCATGCGCTCCAGGAAGTACGCAGTCGTGGTGAACAGGACGGCACCGGAGATCGGGTCGCGTCCAGTCTCGGTGATGAGGTCGCGTGCCAGCAACGTTCGGACCACACCGTCGACGTTGACGCCACGTACCGCCGAGATCCGGCTCCTGCTCGCCGGCTGCAGGTAGGCGATCACCGCGAGCGTCTCCAGGGCTGCCTGCGAGAGGCGGCCGTGCTGGCCCTCGAGCACGTACGCGGAGATCACCGACGCGTGCTCCGGACGGGTCGCGTACCGCCAGCCACCGCCGGCGTGGCGCAGCTCGAAGCCGCGCTTCGTCTCGATGTAGAAGCGCACGAGGTCCGCCAGCGCCGCCTCGACCCTGGTGACGGGTGCCTTGAGCGCCTGTGCCAGCTCGACGGCCGGCATCGGCTCGGTGGCCATCAGCAGCAACGCCTCGATCGCGCCCGACAGGGCGTCGTCGTCGAGCTCTGCTGGGTGCATCTGCTCCGTCATGTCACTCCTCGCTCGCCAGGGGCTGCGGTTCGTCGAACTCGTCCGACACCTCGACGTCGCCGCTCGTGGTCCCTGTCCAACGGACAACGATCTCACCCAGGGGCGTCATCTGCTCGAACTGGACCGATCCGCTGCGGAACAGCTCGAGCAGCGCCAGGAACCGTGCTACGACCGTCAGCTTGTCAGGCGCGTCGGCGATGAGCGCCCGGAACGTCGCCGAACCCGACCGCCGGAGTCGTTCGGCGACGACCACGGCCTGGTCGGCCACGCTCACCCGCGTCTGGTGGATGTGGGTCACCGAGACCTCGGCGACCGTCCGCGGCTCCATCGCTCGGGCTGCGAGGGCCGCGAACTGGTCCGGCGACAGGTCGAAGTCGACATCGGGCAGCAGGACCGAGAACTGCGGCTCGAGACCGCCCGGCCGTACGTAGTGCTGTCCCTCGGTCGCCAGCGTCCCGTCGATCCACGCGGCGACCAGCCTGAACGCCCTGTACTGGAGGAGTCGGGCGAAGAGCAGGTCGCGGGCCTCGAGCAGCGCCAGGTCCTCGGGGTCCTCGACCTCCCCCTGCGGAAGCAGGCGGGCGGTCTTGAGATCCAGGAGCGTCGACGCGACGACGAGGAACTGGCTCGTCTGCTCGAGGTCCCAGTGGATCCCCTGGGACCGGATGTGGCCGATGAACTCGTCCGTGACCTCGGCGAGCGCGATCTCTGTGACGTCGAGCTTGTGACGCGAGATGAGCTGGAGGAGCAGGTCGAACGGCCCGGTGAAGTTGTCCAGGTGGACCGAGAACTGCTCCGCCCTGGTTCCGATGACCGACTCGGACATCAGTCGCCGAGTCGGGAGATCACGTCCGCAGAGTCGCCGTTCTCCTCGAGGTCGGCCAGCGCAGCGGCGATGGCGGCCCGTACGAACCGGCCGCGGTCGACCGCGATGCCCTGCACCCGCAGCGTGAGACGTGCCTGCTCGAGCCTGATCAGCTCGTCGGCGGAGACGTACACGGTGATCTTCTCGTCATGACGGATCCGTCCCGAGGCCGTACCGGCCTGGGTCGCCTCCGCGGAGTCGGGACCGCCGCGGAAGAGCTCGTTGGCTCCTGGCAGGCTTACGCGTCTGGGCATCGTGCCAGCACCTCTCGAGCCAGGGTTCGGTACTGGTCGGCGCCGCTCGACGTCGGCGCGTACGTGGTGATCGGCTCCCCCGCCACTGTCGTCTCGGGGAACTTGATCGTGCGGCGGATGACCGTGTGGAAGACCGTCTCGCCGAATGCCTGGACGACGCGGTCGAGCACCTCGCGACCGTGCAGGGTGCGCGAGTCGAACATCGTCCCGAGGATGCCGAGCATCTCGAGGTCCGGGTTGAGGCGGTCCTTGACCTTGTTGACGGTGTCGGTGAGGAGCGCGATCCCGCGCAGCGCGAAGAACTCGCACTCCAAGGGCGTGATCACCTTGTCGGCGGCTGTCAGCGCGTTCACCGTGAGCAGGCCCAGCGACGGGGCGCAGTCGATGAGGATCATGTCGTAGTCGCCGCGCAGCCGGTCGAGCACCCTCTTCAGGGTCTGCTCTCGGGCCACCTCGCTGACGAGCTGCAGCTCGGCCGCGGAGAGGTCGATGTTGGCCGGCAGGATGTCCATGTTCTCGACACCCGTCGGCACGATGATGTCTCCTGCGTCGATCGTACGGCTGAGCAGCAGGTTGTAGATCGTGCGCTCGAGCGTGTGCGGGTTGACGCCCAGACCGACGGACGCCGAGCCCTGCGGGTCGAAGTCGACGAGAAGCACCCTGCGACCGGTCTCCGCCAGCGCAGCGCCGAGGTTGATCGTGGTCGTCGTCTTGCCGACCCCACCCTTCTGGTTGCACATCGCGACGACCAGCCCATGCCTCTTGCCGGGGTGCGGCGGGCGAGCCGCTGGCAGGTCGGGCCACGGCCGCCCTGTCGGACCCACCATCCCGGCCGACAGTTCCTCCTGCTCGCCTCTGGCCAACGGAGCTCCTCGTGGTGATTTGTCGCCTTTGCATCAACCCTAGTGCCGAGGCTGTTGGACAGCGGGATCTCACCGGGCGAGCCGTCAGGGCGTGTCGCGGGAGAGCCTCATCCGACGTCCCGGGCGCGCGGGTGCGCCTCCCGATAGACGTCGCGCAGATGGTCGACGGTCACCAGCGTGTAGATCTGCGTGGTCGTGACGGACGCGTGGCCCAGCAGCTCCTGGACCACCCTGACATCGGCGCCGCCGTCGAGGAGATGGGTGGCGTACGAGTGCCTCAGGCTGTGCGGCGACACCTCGCTCGCGATCCCCGCTCTCTGCGCCGCCGCCCTGATCCGGTTGAACGCGCTCTGGCGGGTCAGCCGACCGCCGCGTTCGTTCAGGAGGAGCGCAGGTGTTGCGCGGACGGCACGCGATGAGAGAGCCGGCCTGCCACGTACGAGCCAGGCCTCCACGGCGGACCTGGCGTACGACCCCAGCGGGACCAACCGCTCCTTGTCGCCCTTGCCGACCAGCCGCAAGCCCATCGTCGGGTCGCTCAGCGCGCGTTCGAGCTCGTCCACGTCGAGCGCCACCACCTCGCTGATGCGCGCGCCCGTGCCGTACAGCAGCTCGGTGAGCGCCACGTCGCACAGCTGCGCGGACGTCGTCTGGGGCGCTTCGCCGTCGGACCCGGCGGCTGCGATGAGGCGTTGCACCTCGTCGACGGACAGTGCCTTCGGCAGCCTTCGGGATGTACGAGGCGGTGCCACGAAACGCGCGAGGTCGTCGGGCGTCACGTGCTCGATCGCCCAGAACCGGTGAAGCCCTCGGACCGCGGCCAGCATCCGCGCGATGCTCGCCGGCGCCAGGGACGAGCCGTCGGGCACCGGGCCCCTCAGCGAGGTCGAGTACGCCTCCAGAGTCTCGCCGGTGATCGCCTGCGGACCCGTCACCCCTTGTCCCCTCAGCCAGGTCGCGTACCTGTCGAGGTCCCGTCCGTACGCGGCGAGCGTGTTCGCGCTCAGACCCCTCTCGACGCGCAGGTGGTCGAGGTAGGCGGACATCTCACGCCCCAAGGAGTCACTCGCCACGGACGTCACTGTGCCATCGGGGCTGGGCACGTGCAACGCGCCGTGCGACGCGCGGTCGTTGCGGCTCGCCAGCACCACGCTGTGTCGTCGCCTGGGGTCTACCGGGCCTGACCGCTGCCGGTGCCGCCCGCATCGACGTACACCTCCGAGTACGTCGCCGACAGCGTCTTCTGGCCGTCCCACGAGGCCTTCGCCGTGTCGGAGATCGTCCCTTTGTAGGCGGATGGCGACACCGTGACGTTGTACACGAGACGCCACCAACCGCCCGCAGCCAGCTTCGGGGCGGTGAGGGTGAACGAGCTCGAGCCGGTGGGGGTCACGGTGTACAGCTTCGTCGAGGCGGTCTCCCAGACCGGCCATGTGCCGGCGGTGTTGAGCTTGGTGGCGTGCTCCAGGGAGAACGTCCCGGGCAGGAACGCCTGCTGGTACGTCTGGTCGCCTCCGAGCGTCTCCGCGACGACGACTCCTGTGTAGTCGGCCGCCTGCCCCGTCTTGTCGCCCGGCAGGTAGACGTACCAGGTGACCGTGCCGTCGTGAACCCAGACGTCCTTGTAGTAGCCGATGCCTGTGAAGGTCGTCGCGACGGAACCAGTCGTGGAGTACGCCGCGGCGATCGTGGTGTTGCCGGACACGAAGGGGATGGTCACGGTCGAGTTCTCGGGGATGTTCACCTGGGTCAGGGTGAACCAGACGGTGCCCTTGATGTCGTACGGATGGGTGGTCACGTACGAGGTCAGGACGCAGTCCAGGCTCGACGCCCCCAGGCTGCAGTTCTCGATGGTGTCGTTGTCGGTGGTCTTCAGCACAAGGGTGCCGCCGATGCCCTTGAGCTGGGAGGTGGGCCAGCCGAGCGAGAACGCCGTCCCGGCGGCGGTGCGGTCAGGGACCTTCCAGTCGGCGGTGACCTTGATCTGCTTCCAGGGGTAGATGGGACCTGACCCGGATGCGGCCGTGATCGCGACGTTCGAGAATGCCCCGTTGAGCGACGGGGTACGCCTCGACTCCGTGATCCAGATCACCGTGACTGCGCCGATCAGGACGACGAGTGCCACGATGATCTGGGCCTTACGTACGCGCGACAGGTGAGTCACGATGACACCCCAGACTCTCCCCGGCAGTTCTCGAATGTGAAAGGCCTTGTTCCAACGTAAGAGCCCCGCCGTCTCTTGGCAACTGGCGAGCGACCTGCCGGACTCATTCGCCTCGCCCCGGAACACACCGAGGGGTGCCGCTCACGAATGAGCGGCACCCCTCGGTGAACGGTGTAGCGGTCAGTGCTTACGACCGCCCGCGCTGAACCTCGACGCACCCAGCAGGATCACACCGGCAGCGACGATCCCGATGGCTCCGAGAAGCCACGTCAGCGGGATCGTTGTGCCCGTGTTCGGCAGGGTGATGACGATGTTGGTGGGCTCCGTCTGCGGCGGCAGGACGTCGATGACAGCCTGAGCGTCGTTGTCGGTCGCGGACGCCGACGTGTCGGTCGTGATGATCGGCACGACGAGCGGGTTGGTCTCCGGGGTCTCGGTGTCCGCCGGTGAGACGTAGGCCACGTTCTTGAACGGGCCCGTGAGGTCTGCCGGAATCTGGACGACGACGGTGATCGGCTTGGCGTCGGCACCTGCGGGCAGCGTGGCCGAGTTGGTGCAGACCAGACTGGCGAAGCAGGTGTAACCGTCGCCGCTCAGGCCGACGAGGGTGCTGCCCGAGGGCAGAACCTCGGTCACGGACCAACCAGGCAGTGCGTCCACCGGGCCGTCGTTGTGCGGCACGAGCTGGTACGTCACGTTCGCGCCCCCGTAGTAGGGGCCCGACGAGGTGACGGCCTTCGTGAGCGTCAGGTTGAGCTTGACGAAGCCAGCATCGATCGTCGGCAGGTCAGCCGTCCTGGGGGCCGTCAGGTCGGCCCCGGTCGAGGGAGCCGTGAAGACCACCTTGCCGTCGACCAGCGGGTCGGAGTCGATCGCGTCGTCAGACCCGGCGTTCCGGGTCGTGAGGGCTGCACCTGACGGAGCCGTGAAGACCACGGTGTAGTTCTGACCAGGCGTGAGACCGGCGAACGCGTAGTAGCCTCCTGCGTCGGTCGTGGTGGTTGCCACGACCGTCCCCTCGACGTCCAGCAGGGTCACCGTGACGTCGGGGATGCCCGGCTCGCCCGACGTCTGCAGACCGTCGCGGTTGATGTCCCACCAGACGTAGTCGCCCACGGAGACCGGGGAGGCCACGTCGATGCTCGCCTGAGCGTCGTTGTCGGTCGCACTGGTCGACGTGTCCGTCGTCAGGGTGGGGACAACCAGCGGGTTCGTCTCGGGGACGTCGCCGTTGGCAGGCGACACGTACGCGACGTTCTTGAGGCTGCCGAAATCGGTCGTCACCTTCGNNCAGGCAGGACGTCCGTCACGCTCCACCCCGCCAGGGCGGCCACAGGGCCGTCGTTGTGCGGAGTCAGCGTGTACGCCAGCTCGGCGCCGTTACGCACCGGGCCCGCCGTCCCGATCGTCTTGGCCAGGGTCAGGTTGATCTGAGTGACCAGGCCGAGGTCGATGCCCGGGTTGTCAGCCTTCGTCGCCGCCACGTTGTTCGCACCCGTGGCGGTGGTGACGAACGGTACGAGACCGTCAGCCGCGGCATCCGAGTCCGTGAGGTCGGCCGTCGGGCTGTTGCTCGAGTCGCCACCTGCGTCCTTCGTCGTGACGGTCGAACCTGTCGGTACGACGAACTGGACCGTGTATGCGGTGCTGGGATCGAGGTTGCCGAAGCCGTAGTAGCCCGACGCGTCGGTCGTGGTGGTGGCGATGACCGCACCGCCCTTGAGCAGCTTCACGGTCACGCCTGGAATCCCCGGCTCACCAGTGGTCTGCAGGCCGTCACGGTTGACGTCGAGCCACACGTAGTCGCCCACCGAGACGAGGATCTTCGTGAAGCCGAAGTCGAGCGTGAGGTCCTGGTCACCGTTGTTGACCAGGTCGGTCGAGGTTGCCGACCCGGTCGAGGAGTCGACCGCACGATCGCTGCCGACGTTCGCCGTGGTGGGCCCGTACCCGGCAGGCGGGGTGACCGTCACGGTGTAGTGCTGGCCCGCGGGAAGCGCCGGCAGGTTGCTGAACAGGTACTTGCCCGTGGCATCCGTCGTCACCGGGTTGACCGGGTTGCCGGCATTGTCGGTCACCGAATGTCCGGTCGGGCCTGACAGCGTCAGCGTGACACCCGCAAGACCCGGCTCGCCGGCGTCCTGGATGCCGTTCTTGTTGCTGTCGACCCAGACGAAGTCGCCCACCGACACGACCGGCTTCACGAAGCCGAAGTCGAGCGTCAGGTCCTTGTCGCCGTTGTTGACCACGTCGGTCGATGTCGCCGAGCCGGTCGACGAGTCGACGGCACGGTTCGTACCCACGCCAGGGGTCGTCGCGAGGTAGCCGTCAGGCGCCGTGACCGTGACCGTGTAGTGCTGCCCGGCGGGCAGCGTCGGCAGGTTCGAGAAGCCGTACTTGCCCGCAGCGTCCGTGGTGGTGGGTGCCACCGTGGCGCCGGACAGATCGGTGACAGCTCCGCCAGTCGGACCGGTGAGGGTCAGAGTGACTCCCTGGATGCCCGGCTCGCCGGAGTCCTGGATGCCGTTGCGGTTCGTGTCGAGCCAGACGAAGTCACCCACGGAGACCGCGCCCTTGACGAAGCCGAAGTCCAGGGTCAGGTCCTTGGCGCCGTCGGCGATGAGGTCAGTGGACACCGACGAGCCCGTCGACGAGTCTTTCGCGCGATCCGTGCCCGCGTTCGGCGTGGTGGAGACGTAGCCCGCGGGCGGCGTCACCGTGACCGTGTAGTGCTGCCCGGCGGGCAGGACTGGAAGGTTCGCGAACAGGTACTTGCCGCTCGCGTCCGTCGTGGTCGGTGCGACCGTCTTGCCGGACTGGTCCGTGACCGCGGTACCGCCGGGGCCCGTCAGTGTCAGCGTCACGCCGGGGATCCCGGGCTCGCCGGAGTCCTGAAGACCGTTGCGGTTCGTGTCGAACCAGACGTAGTCGCCGACCGACACTGCTCCCTTGACGAACCCGAAGTCGAGGGTCAGGTCCTGGGCACCGTTGGTGGTGAGGTCGCCCGAGGCCTCAGACCCGGTCGACGAGTCGACGGCGCGGTTCGTACCGACGTTGGCCAGCGTGGGCGTGTAGCCCGCCGGCGGGGTGACCGTCACGGTGTAGTGCTTGCCCGCCGGAAGCGGAGGAAGGTTCTGGAAGAGGTAGACGCCCGTCGCACCCGTCGTGATCGGCGCGACCGCGGTGCCGAACACGTCGGTCACGGACTTGCCGTCCGGCCCGGTGAGGGTCAGCACCGCGTCTGCGATGCCGGTCCCAGGACCGTCGTTCTGGATGCCGTCGCCGTTCTTGTCCCACCACACGGTGTCCCCGACGGACACGGCGTGGATCTCACCGCTGCCGGTGCCCCCAGCCTCGAGGTAGATCTCCGTGTGCGTGGTCGACACCTGCTGGTGCGTGTCCCACGAGGTCTTGGCGGTGTTGGAGATCTGGCCCTTGTAGCCGGTGTCCACCTTGACGTCGTACACGAGGCGCCACCAGCCGCCCTTGGCGAGCACGGGGGCCTTGAACGTGAACGAGTTGGTGCCGTTGGGGGTCACCGTGTACAGCGACTTCGCGGCGGTCTGCCAGATCGGCCAGGTGCCGTCGGAGTTCAGCTTGGTGCCGTGCTCCAGGGTGAAGGTGCCGGGAAGGAAGGTCTGGTTGGCGCCCAGGGTGTCCTCGATGACGACGTTGTTGTAGTCGACGGTCTGCCCTGTCTTGCCACCCGGGAGGTAGATGTACCAGGTCGTGGTGCCGTCGTGGACCCACACGTCCTTGTAGTAGTCGATGCCCGTGAAGCTGTTCGGCACGGACCCGGTCGTCGGGTACTGCACGACGGTCTTCGTGGTGCCGGCCGTGAAGGGGATGGACACGGTGCTGTTCTCGGGGATGTTGACCTGGGTCAGCGTGAACCAGACGGAGCCCTTGATGTTGTACGGGTGCGTCGTCACGAACGCGGTCAGTGCGCAGTCCAGGCTCGCTGTGCCCAGGGTGCAGGTGGCGACGGTGTCACCCGCGGTGTTCTTCAGCACGAGGCTGCCGCCGATGCCGCTCAGCTGGGCTGCGGGCCACGTGAGCGAGAACGTCGTCCCAGCGGGTGTCTTGTCAGGTACCGACCAGTCGGCCGCCACCCTGATCTGCTCCCACGGGTAGATCGGGCCGGAGCCCGATGCCGCCGTGACCTTGATGTTGGTGAACGCCCCGTTGAGCGACGCAGCCTGCGCCGAACCGGATGACAAGGCCAAGGCACTGATCAGCACCGCCAGAGCAGCGATGAACTGAGCCAGCCGCGCGCGCGACAGACGAATCACGATGAACTCCCCAAAGTTCCCCAAGCGACCAACTCAGATGAGAAAGTCTTAACCAAACCCTAGGAGTCACGAAGCATGTGCGCAACTTCCCGACAGCGATTCGTGTAGGCAGCTTCACCGCAATTCGTGGGCTTATGCGCCTCAGGACGGTCTTCCTCGACCCCTCTTGCCCACCCGCAGGGCCTCGCTCGACCCGACGATATCGAGGCTTACTGAACGAAATCCCTTGACACAGAGTTGATTCATCCGCTGGAGCGAGGAAGACACCGCCGGCGCCGAACGGTCTGGCGCCCAGGTCAGGCGGTCCGTACGGTCGTTGACGACATGAGCTCGCGCCCCTCGCCCACGAGCCGAGTCGCTCCCGTGAGCGTGATCCGCGCCTCGAGCGGACGATCCTCACTGGACGTGCCGACGCTGAGCACGATCTCGCCTGGCTCGACGATGCGCTCGTAACCGAGACCGGTGAACGAGAAGAGGTCCGCGTGCACCGCGACGCCGACCTCTGCCGACTGCCCGGCCTCCAGGGCCACCTTGACGTAGCCGATCAGCTGCTTGAGCGGCCGCACAACAGAGGCGACCGGGTCGCTCGCGTACACCTGGACGACTTCGGCGCCGGCTCGGTCACCGGTGTTCGTGACCGTCAGGGTCAGTCGTACGGTGCCCGCGACGTCGACCTCGGTCGCATCGGTCACGAGGTCCGTACATGCGAAGGACGTGTACGAGAGACCGTGGCCGAAGGGAAACAGAGGGCGCGGGTCGAGGTTGGACACGCCCTCGGAGAACCAGCCGAGCGGCGCTGCGAGGTACGTGCCGGGCTGACCGCCTGGGCCGTCCGGGATCGCCACGGGCAGATGGCCGGACGGGTTGAGCCGCCCGCTGAGGACGCCGGCGATCGCCGCGGCACCCTCGACGCCCGGCATGAAGGCGGCGACCACCGCGCGGCAGCGTGATGCGTACGCACCCAGTGCGTACGGGCGCCCGGAGACCAGCAGCAGCACCGTCGGCGTACCGGTCGCCAGCACCGCTTCGACGAGCTCTCCCTGCAGGCCGGGGAGGCTGAGGTCCTCGCAGTCGCAGCCCTCGCCGGAGGTGCCGGTGCCGAACATGCCGGCGAGGTCTCCGACGGCGATGACTGCCAGGTCCGCCTTCCGGGCCGCCTCGACAGCCGCCTCGAGCTGTGAGCGGTCCTCGGCGAGGAACGGCACGCCGGGGGCGGTGACGACAAGGGACGAGGGCAGCTCGGCGGCCAGCCCTTCGGCGAGCGAGACGACGGGTAGGCCGATCCCGAGCTCCGGGTACCTGCCGAGTACGTGGTTAGGGAACGCGTAGCAGCCCATGAAGGACCTGGGCTCGGCGGCGACGGGGCCGACGAGCGCGATCGTCTGCGCCTGGAGCGGGAGGATCCCGTCATTGGCCAGGAGCGCGATGCTGCCCTCGGCCACCCGGCGTGCGAGGTCCCTGTTCCGTACAGAGTCGAGGTCCCGGGACGGGTCGCCTTGCGCCTCGGGATCCCAGCCCGGGTCCAGCAGGCCGTGGCGGATCTTCTGCTCCAGCACCCGCAGCACGGCGCGGTCCAGAAGGGCTTCGTCCAGGCGTCCTTCTGCGACCTCGGTGGCCAGCGGTGCGTACGAGACCGTCTGGGGCAGCTCGATGTCCAGACCCGCCGTGAGCGCCAGCCGGCCCGCGTCGGCGAGGTCGGCGGCGACGTGGTGCATGAGGTGGAGGAAGGCGATGGCTCCGTAGTCGCTGACGACGGTGCCGGTGAACCCCCACCTCTCCCGCAGCACGTGGGTGAGCAGCT
This sequence comes from Propionibacteriaceae bacterium, assembly GCA_003153855.1. GTDB lineage: Bacteria > Actinomycetota > Actinomycetes > Propionibacteriales > Propionibacteriaceae > Fen-668. The sequence goes on along the minus strand of PMBM01000075.1, from coordinate 2,672 downwards.
CGTAGGAGGCGGCCACCGGGACGTTGTCGATGTCCGAGTACGAGTTCATGACCGACTCGACACCGCCCAGACGGACCGCCATCTCGAAGCTCGGCAGCATGACGTCCTCGAGCTCGCGGCGGCCCATCGGAACCGGGGCGTGGTTGCGCGCCGCCCGTGAGGCGGAGTAGCCGACGAAGTGCTTGAGCGTGGCGGCGATGCCCGCGCGCTGGAGGCCCTGAACGTACGCCGTACCGATCGTGCCGACCACGTACGGGTCCTCGCCCATCGTCTCCTCGACACGACCCCAGCGGTAGTCGCGGACGACGTCGAGCAGCGGCGACAAGCCCTGGTGCACGCCGACCGCCCGCATGTCCTCGCCGATGGCCTGGGCCATCTCATCGATGAGATCGGGGTCGAACGTCGCACCCCAGGCGATGGCGGCCGGGTAGACGGTCGCGTGGAATGCGGTGAAGCCGGTGAGGCACTCCTCGTGCGCGATCGCGGGGATCCCGAGCCGGTTGAGCTCGACGACGCGATGCTGCGACGCCCGCAGCCGCGCGACGCCGTCGGACACCTCGAGGGGCTCCGTACCGAAGATGCGGGTGAGGTGGCCGAGGCCGTCGGCGGCAGCGACGTCGAGACCGCGACCGGAGAACGCACTCGCCATCGGAGCGACGTCGCCGTCGCCGGTGTGCCGGCTCGACGGCCGTTCCCAGCTGGATCCCAGCTGAGCCGCCTTCTCCACAAGGGTCAGCTCGGCGAGGACCGCGGCGGCGCGCTCCGCCACCGATCGCGACGTGTCGTGCCAGGAAGCCATGCCTACCGCCTGTCCGTGAGTACCCTCCGTGCGTCCCACGCCGCATTGCCTGGGCGGAGCTGGTCGATGCGGCCCTCGTGCAGGGCGGTCGTGAGGCTCAGTGCCCCCACGACGAGGCTCGGGTTCTGCAGGTGACCGGCGTAGATGGCGTCGACGACATCCGTGAGCGCCGCCCAGCGGATGTCCATGTGAGCCTCCTCGTCACCGAGGACGAACCCCTCGGGCCGAGGTGCCTGTACGAGATCGCGCGCAAGGTAGATGCGGATCGACTCGGAGCTTCCCCCGGGCGACGAGAACATGTCCACGAGGACGCGCCAGTCGCGGGCGGCCAGCTCGGCCTCCTCGCGGAGCTCGCGCTGCGCGGCGGCGAGGGGGTCCTCCCGCTCGACGTCGAGGAGCCCTGCCGGTGCCTCGACCTCCTTGTAGCCGACGGGGTGCCGGTACTGGATGACCACGGCGAGTCGCGACTGGTCGTCGACCGCGATGATCGCGACGGCGCCGGGATGCTCGAGGTACTCGCGCACCATCGTGTGCCCGTCCGGTGTCGTCACCTCGTCGGTGACGAACCGCATCATGCGACCACGCACCTCGTCGACGCGACGTGTCGGCCACGCGAGCCGTACGTCGCGCAGTTCGTCGGGGGTGACCTCTGAGCCCGGAAGGCTCACTCGTCCGCCTCGGGCAGCCGGCCGGCATTCTTGCGGCGCAGGGCAGCCTCCACGAGACCCTTGAACAGAGGGTGCGGCTTGGTCGGACGCGACTTCAGCTCGGGGTGCGCCTGCGTCGCCACGAAGAACGGGTGCACGGAGGTCGGGAGCTCGATGAACTCGACGAGCTTCGAATCCGGGGACGTGCCCGAGATCACGAGACCGGCCTTCTCGAGCTGACCCCGATAGGAGTTGTTGACCTCGTAGCGGTGGCGGTGACGTTCGGTGACCTGCCTGGTCCCGTACAGCCTGCTCACGATGGAGCCGCGGGCCAGCTCTGCGGGGTACGAGCCGAGGCGCATCGTGCCGCCCAGGTCGCCCTCGCCTGAGACGATCTTGACCTGCTCGGCCATCGTCGCGATGACGGGGTGCGCGGTGTCGGGGTCGAACTCGGTCGACGCCGCGCCTTCCAGCCCGGCGAGGTCGCGGGCCACCTCCATGACCATGCACTGGAGGCCGAGGCACAGGCCGAGGATCGGCACGTGGTTCTCGCGTGCGTACCGGATCGCGCCGATCTTGCCCTCGACGCCACGGATGCCGAAGCCGCCGGGCACGACGATCCCGTCGACGCTACCCAGTGCGTGCGCGGCGCCCTCGGGAGTCGCGCAGTCGTCCGAGGGGATCCACTGGATGGCCACCTTCGCCCAGTTCGCGAACGCACCGGCGCGCAGCGCCTCGAGGACGGACAGGTACGCGTCGGGAAGGTCGATGTACTTGCCGACGAGGCCGATCGTGACGTCTTCCTTGGGGCTGTGGACGCGCTCGAGCAGGTCGTCCCACGCCTTCCAGTTCACGTCGCGGAAGGAGAGGTTGAGCCGCCTCACCACGTACGCGTCGAGGCCCTCGTCGTGCAGCACCTTGGGGATCTCGTAGATCGAGGGCGCGTCGGGGCACGAGATGACCGCGTCCTCGTCGACGTCGCACATGAGGGAGATCTTGCGCTTCACGCTGTCGGGCACGGCGCGGTCGCAGCGGCAGACGAGCGCGTCGGGCTGGATGCCGAGCGCTCGCAGCGCTGCCACGGAATGCTGTGTGGGCTTGGTCTTGAGCTCGCCGGACGGGCCGATGTACGGGACGAGGGAGACGTGGAGGAAGAAGACGTTCTCGCGGCCGACGTCCCGGCGCACCTGTCGCGCGGCTTCGAGGAACGGCAGCGACTCGATGTC
>PMBM01000097.1 GCA_003153855.1 Propionibacteriaceae bacterium | reverse complement strand
GGCCACCCGCCCAAGGTTGTGGATGCCGGGGACCAGGTCGCCGGCGACCAGCCGCATCACTACGTAGCCGAAGATGAGGGCGTGGATCGTGAAGCTCTGCCAGGTGAAGACGTTGAGGATGGGTCGGTTGGCCCAGTCGGGGAACAGGTCGGCGGCTAAGGCAGCCCACCAGCCCATCGCGTAGAGGAAGTCGCCGGTCCAACGATTGGGTCGCAGCGCGTCGATGAAGGTGGAGATGGTGGCGATCGCGCAGACGTGCAGGGGCAGGATCTCTGGGGAGTACGAACCGGTCACCACGTAGGCGAGCTGTCGCAGGACCTCTAGCATCAGCACCGAGCAGCCGACCACCTGTCGCAGCCGCCTACGACGGTCAGTGCCGGCCCTCCGATAGCCCAGGACCAGCGCAGCAATCCCGATGGCGAGCACGGCGAGCACACCGAGGTGGATCGGCGAAAAGATCCCGAAGCCGGTGCCCTCGGGCGTCGACTGGTTCTGCGGGACGAAGAAGTAGTCCCAGCTCCAGGTCAGCGCGCCCACCACGTCCGCTGGACCCATCTAGGCGTTGGCACGCGCTCATTGTGCAGCGTGGACGGGGTGGCCACCGCAATAACCCGAAAGGGCGGTCGCGAACGGCGAGGAGCCGCTACGACTGGGCGCGCCAAGTGCTCGCCATGGAGGGCGAACCGGCGCACGGTTCTGCTGCCGCACGTGGAGTGAGGTGGGAACCCCGACATCTCCCGTCGAGGCGTGGGTTCCCAGGACCCGGCCCGGCTCGAACCGGCTGCCACCCTCACCATGCGACGGGCAGGGCGCACCCTTACCGGGTAGATGCGCCTTGGGCGGGTTCTCGGAAAGAGTAGGGCGCACAGGCGCACGGCAGCGACCGAGTTCTCGGCGCCTCGAAACCATTCGGACCTGCCGCGGACAGTCAGTGCCACTTCGCCAGATGGGAGGCGGCATGCTCGTACGTGATGGCGCCGCTCGCGATGGCCATGACGAGGTCGTACGCGTCGTCGTCCGGGGGTTCCAGCTCGATGTTGTTCAGCCCGTAGAACACGGCGGTGGCGAGCCAGCCGATCCTCTCGTTGCCGTCGATCAGGGCGTGGTTCCGAACGAGGGATTCCAGGAGCACCGCGGCCTTCTGGTCGAGGTCGGGGTAAGCGTCGACTCCGTACACGGTGACCTGTGGTCGGTGCACCGCGGAGTCAAGCAGACCGATGTCGCGGATCGGGCCNNTGCCGGGCCCCGGCGCAGAGCGTACGGACCTTGTCCTGGCGCAGACCCTGTGTGCTGAGGTCGTGGAACCGGAGGTCCGGCCTGCTGGCGACCACCTTTCATTCCCGATCGACCTAGCGACATCGAGAAACCTGTCCTGCGGTGGCGTGACCGCGGCCTGGGGCGGCCCGCGAGCAGGTTCCTCAGGCCCGCGAACCTGTCTGAGAGCGGGCGAAGAATCCCCCAAGTCGGCAGCATGGGCCATGCAGCGGAGAGAGGGTGAAGTCATGGCACCCCCAAATCCAACGCCACGCATTCCCGGGCCGATACCGCGTCCCGGACCCATTCACAGACCGAATCCGATCAAGGGCGACCTGGTCGTCAGGTTCGACTCCGAACTGCCTTCGGACGACGAGCTGACCAGCCTCGGGCTCGATGCAGCGGCCATCGAGGCCGCCCACCAGGTCAACGCTCACAAGACCCAGATTGCTGCGAGAGTCGTCAGCGACAGGCAGTTCGCCGGGGACTTCGCCCGCGACCCCGAGGCGGCCGTCACGGAGTCCGGGGGCGTTCGATCCTCGACCCCCGCGCCGATCCGCGACCGGGTGTTCCCGCGGATCCGGTTCCAGATCCCCAGCAGCGTGGTCGAGCCCATCCTCGGCCACCACGGAACAGTCGGTCCGGGCGTGCTCTGGCTCGCCCCGGACTTCGTCGCTCGGGAGCTGCTTGCACAGGTGATTGCGCAGGCGTCCGTGAGCGACGCCACCTGGACCGCTTTCCGGGCCTCGCCTGATGCCCTCGTGGGACAGGTGGTGGCCGGCTTCGACTGGCGGTTCCTCCAGGGCGGAGCGTCAGCCGGCGCGTCCATCGCCCACGACGTGATTGCCGCGCTACGGACGACATTCGGGCTGACCGCCACCAGCGGCACACCGGTGGTCGCCCCCTCCGAAGCCACCACGACCGTTGTCGTCACGGGAGCATGAGATGTCACACGTGGACACGGGAGGATTCGACCTCGTGCTGGGCGTCTCGCCTGAGTACGTGCTCACCCTCGCGAAGAACAAGCTGCCCAGCTCCGTCGAGAAGACGCTGGCATATGACGCGGACACCTTCGGGGTCGTCCCTGTCAACGCCCACATTCACCTGACCTGCCACGCCGACCTGGCATTCACCGCGGCGACCGTTGTCCCGGGCCCCAGCTGGGACGTCGGGCCGACCGTGTCGGTCGGCGTGAAGGTCACGACCTCGTGGACGTGGGACGACGTGATCCTCCTGGGTGACGTCATTGTGCCTGCCGGCCAGTGGCCTCGGCCGGGGGATCCTGGCGCGCGCACCCCACTCGTGGTGGTCACGGCCTCGGGCGCACTGCTCATGGACGGGGCGGACCTGAAGCTTGGCGGGTTGACTCTCACCGTCACGGTCCCGCCTGGCGGCTTGGAGCAGCTGCCCGCGGTCGCCGGCTTCCTCGCAGCGATCCGGTGCATCCCCGTGATCGGCGATTCCTTCGCTCAGGCCGCATCCGACTTCCTCTACAACGGCGTCAGCGGCGGGTTGAACAGTGCGCTCGCCGCCCTGATCCCGCCGCAGGTCAAAGTCGCGACGCTGCCCGCCTCCGTCACGGTCCGGTTCGGGGTGGCGCCGTCGCAGCCGACCGATCTGCTCGCCATGATCGCGCTCACGACCGGCGACTGGACGGGCGAGCCGCCGGGGCTCTATCCGGCGATGCGGTCGCCTATCCGTCACGCGGCCGACGGACACGCCAAGGACCTCCTCGGGGTGGTCATCAACAACTACTGGCTGCTCCGGCACGGCATCCGCCCAACCCTGACAGCAGGATTCGGCCTCACGGAGAGCGGGTTCGCCTTGCGGCACCCCTGCTACTGGTTCGGCTCCAGACACCTGACTGACGCGATGGGCATCTCGGTGGATCTGACCTCGGTCCTGGCCCAGATCGACATGACGGGGGCACTCACCCTCACGGGATCGGTCTCCGGCAAGGACCCGACGGGAGGCTTCGGGATCAGCGGCACCTTCACGGTGGGGGTGAGACTTTCGCCAGGCGACGGGTGCCTCACACTGGGCATCGAGAGCCCGAGCGTCTCGCTGGACCTCTCCATCGCATGGTGGGTCTACGTGGCCGCTGCGATGACAGGAGGGTCGATCGCCGTCACCATCACCGCTCTCAGCGACGCCTTCGCAGGAGGCACAATCTCCGGGGCGGTGTCGGCAGCCCTCGCGAGCAAGATGAAGTTCAGCCTGCCGCTGCCCATCCCGGCTGCTACTCAGATCCAGCCGGAGATCATCTCGACCACCCAGCCGGACGCGGATTGGCAGTTCGCGCAGCTGCCGTTCCTCAGCACGGCGATACCGGTCACTCGGTGCAACGACGTCGTTCTTGGACTCGGGACGCCCTGATACGTAGGCGCGTGGCGCCTCGCCCCTGTGCCCGCACGATCCGCCGCCCGTCCAGGGCGGACGGCCGTCGTGCGGACAACAGGGGCGCACGCGCGTGACAAGATGCAAGGAGTCGACGGAGGAGATCCATGAACGCATTGACCGGTACCTACGAGCTCAACGGGGGCACGACGATCCCGAAGCTGGGTTTCGGCACGTGGCTGCTCAAGGAGGGCGACGAGTGCTACGACGCGGTCGCGGCTGCGTTGGAGGCCGGTTACCGGCACATCGACACGGCGAGGGCGTACCACAACGAGGCATCCGTGGGACGGGCCGTGCGGGACTCGGGGATCCCACGCGAGGAGATCTTCATCACCTCCAAGGTCCCCGCAGAGTCCAAGAGCTACGACGCCGCGGTCGAGCAGTTCGGGATCACGATGTCCGAGATCGGGCTGGACTACCTCGACCTGCTCCTCATCCACGCACCCTGGCCCTGGGACCAGAGGGGCAAGGACTGCCGNNAAGGCCGTCGGGGTGTCCAACTTCACCCGGGCCGACCTCGAGAGCCTGCTCCCGGCGTGCACCACGGTCCCGGCCGTGGACCAGATCCAGTGGTACATCGGCCTGGACGTCGCCGACACCGTCGCCGCCTGCGCCGAGCACGGGATCGTCGTGGAGGCGTACTCGCCCTTCGCACACGGCCGCATCGTCAACCACCCGGACATCGTCGACATGGGACGCCGGTACGAGGTCACCGCCCCGCAGCTCTCGCTCCGCTACCTGCTCCAGAAGGGCGCCGTGCCGTTGCCCAAGGCGACCACCCGCGACCACATCCTGGCCAACGCCGAGGTCGACTTCGAGATCTCGGACGCCGACATGGCGACCCTCGACGCCATGCACGACACCGAGAGCCACCCGCTCGCCGCGAACTTCCGCTGGTCCTGAAACNNCTGGGGCTCGATCCGTCGCCACGGAGCAATAGCCGGAGGACCCATGGCCGCGGATGTAGCAGAATGGCCGACGGCGCTCATACGCCGGCAGGGACCGGGTCCGCGGCCCCTGTGCATACGAGAGGAACACCGTGTCCAGCATCACCGTCGTCCGTGAGCTCTCCTCCGAGGTGCGGGAGCTGTCCGGTACGACGACGGGGCTCGACCTTTTCGGCGACGACCAGTCGGTCGTCGCGATGAAGGTGGACGGCGTGACATTCGACCTCGCCCGCGAGGTTCCCGAGAACTCGACCGTAGAGGCGATCCTCGCCACCTCCGCCGAGGGTCTCGCGATCCTGCGGCACTCGTCCGCGCACGTCGCCGCTCAGGCCGTACAGCTCCTGAAGACCGACGCGAAGCTGGGCATCGGCCCGCCCATCACCGACGGCTTCTACTACGACTTCGACATCGCGGAGCCGTTCACCCCCGACGACCTCAAGGCTCTCGAGAAGTCGATGCAGCGCATCGTCAAGGAGCGCCAGCGGTTCGTACGTCGCGCCGTNNGAGCTGACCATCTACGACAACGTGCGCCGCAACGGCGAGGTCGCCTGGAAGGACCTCTGCCGTGGCCCGCACGTGCCGCACACCGGCTACATCAAGGCGTTCTCGCTGACCCGCTCGAGCGCCGCGTACTGGCGTGGCGACCAGAAGAACCAGCAGCTCCAGCGGCTGTACGGGACCGCCTGGGCGTCCCGCGAGGACCTCGAGGCGTACGAGTTCCGGCAGGCCGAGGCCGTACGTCGTGACCACCGGCGCCTCGGCATCGAGCTCGACCTGTACAGCTTCCCTGAGGAGCTGGGCGCCGGGCTGCCGGTCTTCCACCCGAAGGGCGGCGTCATCAAGCGCGAGATGGAGGACTACGTCCGCCAGGCGCACATCGACAACGGCTTCCAGTACGTCGGCACCCCGCACATCTCCAAGGAGGAGCTCTTCCACACCTCGGGGCACCTCCCGTACTACGCCGAGGGCATGTTCCCGCCCATGGACGACGACGGCCAGCTGTACTACCTCAAGGCCATGAACTGCCCGACGCACAACCTGATCTTCAGGTCGCGTGGACGGTCGTACCGCGAGCTGCCGCTGCGCTT
>PMBM01000191.1:3645-9615 GCA_003153855.1 Propionibacteriaceae bacterium | reverse complement strand
CGGAGGCGACCTGCTTGATCGCGGAACGCCTCTCCGGGTCGTACAGACGGTCCGCGTCCTCGCCGCCCTCACCGGTGTTCGACTTGGCGCCGAGCCGGTTCATGGCGATCGCCAGTGTCTCGTGGGCTTCCTTGCTGATGGAGCCGTACGACATGGCGCCGGTCGAGAACCGCTTCACGATCGAGCTCACCGGCTCGACCTCGTCGAGCGGCACCGGAGTCTCCGCCGGCTTGAGGTCGAGCAGAGAGCGCAGCGTCATCAGCCGGTGCGAGTTGTCGTTGACCAGGCTCGTGTACTGCTTGAACACGTCGTAGCGGCCCGTACGTGTCGCATGCTGCAGCCGGAACACCGTCTCGGGGTCGAACAGGTGCTCCTCGCCCTCACGACGCCACTGGTACTCGCCGCCGACGGGCAGCGTGCGGTGGGCCAGCGGGATGCCATCGGCCGGGTAGCCACGCAGGTGCCGGCGAAGGATCATCTCGTGGATCTGCGTGAGGCCGATGCCCTCGAGACGGCTCGTCGTGCCCTCGAAGTAGGCGTCGACGAACTCCTTGCTCAGGCCGGTCGCCTCGAAGATCTGCGCACCCGTGTAGGACGCGATGGTCGAGACGCCCATCTTGCTCATGACCTTGAGCACGCCCTTGCCGAGCGCCTTGCGGACGTTGTAGATCGCCTTGTCGGGGTCGACCGTCACGTACAGCTCGTTGCGTGCGAGGTCCTCCGCGGACTCGAACACGAGGTACGGGTTGATGGCGGCGGCGCCGTAGCCGATGAGCAGCGCGGCGTGGTGCACCTCGCGGACGTCACCGGCCTCGACGACCAGGCCCACCTTCGTGCGCGTCTTGCGACCGACGAGGTGGTGATGGACGGCCGAGGTGAGCAGGAGCGACGGGATCGGTGCGAGCTCGCCGGTCGAGTGCCGGTCGCTCAGCACGATGATCTGCGCGCCCTCCTCGATGGCGGCATCGACCTCTGCGCACAGCGCGTCGAGACGGTTCTTGAGACCCTCGGGACCCTCGTCGAGCTTGTACAGGCCGCGGATCACCCTGGCGGCGTATCCCGGCGTCTCTCCCGAGTGGTTGATCCGTACGAGCTTCGCGAGCTCGTCGGAGTCAAGGATCGGGAAGTTGATGACGATCTGCCGGCAGCTGTCCGGGCCCGGGTCGAGGAGGTTCTTCTCCGGCCCGATCGAGCTAGACAGGCTCGTGACGAGCTCCTCGCGGATCGCGTCGAGCGGCGGGTTGGTCACCTGCGCGAACAGCTGGCTGAAGAAGTCGAACAGCGTGCGCGAGTTCTCGCTGAGGACCGCCAGCGGCGTGTCGTTGCCCATCGAGCCGATCGGCTCGGCACCGGTGTTGGCCATGGGAGCGACGATGATCCGCAGCTCCTCGTGGTTGTAGCCGAAGATCTGCTGGCGACGGGTGACCGACGAGTGGCTGTGGACGATGTGCTGACGCTCGGGGAGGTCCTCGAGGTTGATGTGACCGGCCGCCACCCACTCCCCGTACGGCTCAGCGCTGGCCAGGTCCGCCTTGACCTCTTCGTCGTCGATGACGCGGTGCTGGTCGAGGTCGACGAGGAAGATGCGCCCCGGGCGCAGGCGGCCCTTGCTGGCGACCTGCTCCTGCGGGATGTCGAGGACGCCGGCCTCCGAGGCGAAGACCACGAGGCCGTCGGTCGTGACCCAGTACCGCGCCGGTCGCAGACCGTTGCGGTCGAGCGTCGCACCGATGGTCGTGCCGTCGGTGAACGTCACGGCCGCGGGGCCGTCCCAGGGCTCCATGAGCGAGCTGTGGAACTCGTAGAAGGCGCGCCGAGCCTGCTCCATCTCGGTGTTCTGCTGCCAGGCCTCGGGGATCATCATGAGCACCGCGTGCGGCAGCGTGCGGCCGCCGAGGTGCAGGAGCTCGAGGACCTCGTCGAACGAGGCCGAGTCGGACCCTTCGGGCGAGCAGATCGGGAACAGCCGGTCGAGGTCGCCGGGGATGAGGTCCGACGCGAGCAGGGTCTCCCGGGCACGCATCCAGTTGCGGTTGCCCTTGACCGTGTTGATCTCGCCGTTGTGGGCGATCAGGCGGTAGGGGTGAGCGAGCTCCCACGCGGGGAACGTGTTCGTCGAGAACCGCGAGTGCACGAGCGCGAGGGCGCTGGCGAGGTCGGGGTCGTGGAGCTCGGGGTAGACGGTCTCGAGCTGGCTGGTCGTGAGCATGCCCTTGTAGACGACCGTCCGACAGGACAGCGACGAGAAGTACACCTTGAGCTCGTGCTGGGCGCGGCGGCGCAGCACGTACGCGAGGCGCTCGAGGTCGAGACCCGACTGTCCGTCGTACGCGTCGACGATCAGCATCTCCATGTGAGGCATCGCGTCGAGCGAGATCGGGCTCAACGTGCTCGTGTCCGTGGGAACCGTCCGCCACGCGAGGACCCGCAGGCCCTCCTGCACGGCGATGTCGGTGAGGCAGGCCTTGATGGTCTCGCGGGCCAGCTCGTCGGTGGGCAGGAATGCCATGCCCACGGCGTACGACCCCTTCGCCGGCAGCACGGCGTCGACGACCTTGCGCAGGAACGCGTCAGGCACCTGGACCAGGATCCCGGCACCGTCTCCGGCGGCCGTATCGGCCCCGGTGGCGCCGCGATGGTCGAGGTTCCGCAGCACCTCGAGACCCTTCTCCACGATGTCATGACTGGCGACACCGTCGAGACGCGCGACGAAACCGACGCCGCACGCGTCGTGTTCGTACGCGGGGTCGTACAGGCCCTGAGCGGTCGGCCGGGCGAGCGGCTCGTAGACCATGGGTCTCCCTTCGAAGCGGGCCGGACGAACCGGCTCGGACACGTCGCCACGGCACGCTTGCGCGGACGGGGCATCGTCGCAGGACAACCTACATAAACCCGAACCCATCCGATCTGAGTTGCCGCATGGCGGATGGTCGGTCGGGCGCTCAGGACGTCAGCTGGTCGCGTCCCTCGTCGGTGGCCGTCCCCGAACCGTCAACAGGCTCATGAGCATCGGGTACGTCCTCGGGGGGATCGGCCTTCTCCGCGGCGATCACCGTCTCCGCCGAAGGCTCCAACGGAACCGGCGACAGGCCCGGCCTGGTGATGAACAGCACCACGAGCAGCACGAGGCCGGCCACGAAGACGATGAGCGAGGTGTACGAGTTGAGCCGGAACCCCCCGATCGTGTTCACGGTGTCGATGCGGAGGCTCTCGATCCAGAACCTGCCCAGCGTGTACCAGACGATGTAGGCGGCGAAGAGCTTGCCGCGTCCCAGCCGGAACGCCCGCTCGACGACCAGCAGGACCACGGCACCGAGCAGGCACCAGAGGAGCTCGTACAGGAAGGTGGGGTGGTAGGTCGCGTACGTCTCGAAGCCGATGAGACGGTGTGCCACGTCGATCTCGAGGCCCCACGGCAGCGTCGTGGGCCGGCCGTACAGCTCCTGGTTGAAGTAGTTGCCGATCCGTCCGATCGCCTGTGCGACGAGCAGTCCCGGCGCGACGATGTCGGCCAGGGCGGCGAAGCTGATGTGCGCCCTGCGGCACCGCCACCACGCCACCAGCGCACCCCCGGCCACCGCGCCCCAGATGCCCAGACCGCCTTCCCAGATGTAGAAGGCCCGGTACCAGGTCCGGCCGGGTCCGAAGTACAGCTCGGCGTCGGTGATGACGTGGTAGATCCGCGCGCCGACGATGCCCGCCAGGACGGCCCAGACGAGGATCCCGTCCAGGGTCTCAGGTGTTCCTCCCCGCGCCCGCCACCGGCGTGACGTCATCCACCAGCCGAGCACGATCCCCGCGATGATGCTCAGGGCATACGCGCGGATCGGGATCGGCCCGAGGTACCAGACGCCCACGGGGGGGCTGGGGATGAAGAGCTGCGTCACCCGACTAACGCCTCAAGGCTCGCGGCACTGCCCGTCGTGAGGTCGAAGGCATTGCCGTTGACGTACACCGTTGGCGTTCCGCTCGAGGAGGCACCGTTCTTCGCCACCGTGTAGATCCCCGTGACCCAGGCGGCGTGGGTGCCCGCGGTCACGCACGCCTCGTAGCCGTCAGGCAGCGTGGGCTGCACCTGCGTCGACAACGACATGATCTGGTCGTTCGACCAGTCGTAGCCCATGTTCGCGAAGAACGCGTCGTACAGGCTGACCGCGAACTTCGGGTCCCGCTCCGCGGCACAGGCCATCGCGTTGGAGGCGCGGGCGCTGCCCGCTCCTCCGAAGCCGAGGGGCCAGTACTCGATGTCGATCTTCCCGGAGTCGCGCAGGTTGGCGAGCGTCTGCCCGTACGTGGTCTCGAACTCCGCGCAGTGGGTGCAGGCGAAGTCCGAGTACAGGGTGACGACGTTGGGGGCGCCGGCGACGCCGATGGTCAACCCCTTGCCGTCGGTCACCGTGACGGGCGCGAACGTGAGGTTCCCCGTGTCGGTGGCCGAAGCGGTCGACGACGCCACGGCATCCGGCTTCCTGGACCCCTGGTACCAGCCGAACAGGGACACGATGCCGACCATCACGGCCACCACGACCAGCAAGGTGATCCCGCTGTCGCGCCGGCGCTTGCGCGCGGCTGCCGCCTCGGCCTCCCGCTGGGCCACGAGGCGATCCTTCGCGCCAGGGACCTTGTACGGCCTGCTCTTCTTCGTGCTCATCGGTTCCTCATCGTCGTGCTAAGCGCTTGCCAGTGTCTCGAAGTCAGCCCTGAGATCGCCGACCGGGGTCGGGTACATCCACACCACCGCCCCGCGGTGGTCCTTGCCGAACCCGATCACCTGGGTGCCGTGAACGACCTCGTACCCGCCGCTCGGCAGCTTCTGGCCATCTTCGATGGCCACCTTGACGCTCTGGGCGACCGACACGATTGTGGCGAGGTCACCTGTGAGACCGACGTAGTTAGGGTCGATTCGATCGAGATATGTCTTGAGGACGCCAGGTGTGTCTCGCGCGGGGTCGGTGGTGATGCACAGGAGACGGACCTTGCCCTTCAGGTCCGCCGCCATCCGGTTCCGTGCCGTGGCCATGTCCGCGAGGATCCCCGTGCACACGTCCGGACAGTTGGAGTAGCCGAAGAACAGCGCGGTCACCGGTTCCTTCACGGGAGACGCCGCGTTGCCGGTACGGATGTTGTAGGGAGCTCCAGACGTGTCCGTGAGCGTGACGTCGGGCAGGTCGTACGAACGGGCAGGGTCGAGCTGCTCGCCGCGGTAGGGCCCCGCCTGGGACGTCCCGGAGATGATCGCGGGGCGGTCCGACGTCGGCGAGGCGCATCCGGCGAGGATCGCCACGGCGGCGGCCGAGGTGAACAGGCTGCGCCGCCTCACGAGCGTTCCGCCCGTCGCACTCCCGCCGCGAGGTCGCTCACCAGAGCACGCAGCGCGGTCAGGTCTGCAGGCGTTCCCGCTGCCTCGGCCGCCAGCAGCGTGGAGACGAGTGCGGATCCCACGATGACCCCGTCGGCGGCGCCCCCCACGGAGGCCGCCTGGTCGCCGTTCGACACCCCCAGCCCGACGCCGATCGGNNCGTGGCGTAGACCCACCCGCGGCAGGCCGCGAGGGTCGAGGCGATGCGGTCGTCGGTGCTCGACGGGGCGACCAGGAAGACCCGGTCCAGCCCGTACTCGTCGCTGGCGGCCAGCCACTCGTCGGCCTCGTCAGGGGTGAGGTCCGGCGTGATCAGCCCCGCTCCCCCAGCGGCGGCGAAGTCCCTGGCGAACGCTCGGACGCCGTAGTGGTCGACGAGGTTCCAGTACGTCATGACCAGGGCCGGCGTTCCCGTGGCGGCTACGGCGGAGACCGCGGTGAAGACGTCGCGCGTACGGACGCCGCGCTCGAGCGCCGCGGTGCCGGCGCGCTGGATCGCGACGCCGTCCATCACCGGGTCCGAGTAGGGCATGCCGATCTCGACCACGTCGCAGCCGACACCGTCGGCGCCCTGGGTGAGGGCCACGATGGCGTCCACGGAAGTGGCGACG
>PMBM01000191.1:0-3637 GCA_003153855.1 Propionibacteriaceae bacterium | reverse complement strand
TCCTTGTCCCCGCGGCCGGACAGGTTCACCACGTAGAGCGGTCGCGCGTCCGGGTCGGTCTCGGCGAGGCGTCGCCCGACCCGCATCGCACCAGCCAGTGCGTGGGCGCTCTCGATCGCGGGCATGATGCCCTCGGTCTGGGTGAGCAGCTGGAGTGCTTCCATCGCCTCGGCGTCGGTGACCGGTTCGTACGTGGCCCTGCCGGTCGCAGCGAGCCACGCGTGCTCGGGCCCGACGCCTGGGTAGTCGAGGCCCGCGGAGATCGAGTGCGACTCCTTGGTCTGGCCGTCGGCGTCCTGCAGCACGTACGTGCGCATGCCGTGGAGCACGCCTTCGTTGCCCTCGGTGATGGTGGCCGCGTGCCGGCCCGTCTCCACGCCGTCGCCCCCGGCTTCGAAGCCGAGGAGCTGTACGGACGCGTCCGGGATGAAGTCGGCGAAGATGCCCATCGCGTTCGAGCCGCCGCCCACGCAGGCGATCACGGCGTCGGGCAGGCGACCGTACCTGTCGAGGATCTGCGCCTTCGCTTCGGTGGAGATGATCCGCTGGAACTCGCGCACCATCTCGGGGAACGGGTGCGGGCCACCGACGCTGCCGATGATGTAGTGCGTGGTGTCGACGCTGGCGACCCAGTCGCGCAGTGCCTCGTTCATCGCGTCCTTCAGCGTGCGCGAGCCGGATGCCACCGCGACCACCTTGGCGCCCAGCAGCTGCATCCGGGCCACGTTGAGNNCCTCGCCCATGTACACGGTGCAGTCGAAGCCGAACAGGGCTGCGGCGGTCGCCGTGGCGACACCGTGCTGGCCGGCCCCGGTCTCCGCGATGACGCGGGTCTTGCCCATGCGACGGGTCAGCAGGGCCTGGCCGAGGACGTTGTTGATCTTGTGGGAGCCCGTGTGGTTGAGGTCCTCACGCTTCAGCAGCACCGTCGCGTTCCCGCAGTACGTGGAGAACCGCTTCACCTCCGTGAGCGGAGACGGTCGACCGGCGTAGTTCNNGCGTACAACGCCTCCGGGACGTACTTGCCGCCGAAACGGTCGAAGTGGCCCGAGGCGTCGGGCAGTCGCGTGGTCATCAGAGTCCTCTCAGGCCTGGCTCCGAGCGAGCGTACCGGCCGCGATCATGTCGGCCACCGCACGCCGCGGCTCCTGGTCACGCACCAGCGCTTCGCCCACGAGGACGACGTCGGCTCCCGCGGCTGCAGCCTTGGCGGCGTCCGCCGGGCTCGTCAGCCCCGACTCCGCAACCTTGACGATGCCGTCCGGTACGAGCTCGGCGAGACGCGCGAACATGCCGGGATCCACGGTCAGGGTCTTGAGGTCGCGGTTGTTGACGCCGAGCAGCACCGCCCCGGAGCCGACCGCGCGGGCGACCTCCTCCGCCGTGTGCACCTCGACGAGGCAGGTCATCCCGAGCGACGTGGCCAGCAACGTCAGGGACCCGAGCTGCGCGTCAGTGAGGGCCGCCACGATGAGCAGGACGAGGTCGGCGCCGTGCGCACGGGCCTCCCACACCTGGTACGGGTCGACCATGAAGTCCTTGCGGAGCACGGGGATGCTCACGCGCTCCCGTACGGCGTCGAGGTCGGCCAGCGAGCCGGAGAAGCGTCGCCCTTCGGTGAGCACCGAGATCGCCGACGCACCGCCTGCCTCGTACTCGGCCGCGAGCGCCGCGGGCTCGGGGATCTCCGCGAGGTGGCCCTTGGACGGCGAGCGCCGCTTGACCTCGGCGATGACGCTGAGCCCGTGCCGGCGGAACCCCGGCATGGGGTCGAGCGGGCCGCCGATGGAGGCGACCATGTTCTCGAGGTCGTCCAGGCTGACGGACTCGCGACGGGCAGCGAGGTCGATCCGTACGCCGTCGATGATGTCGTCGAGCACGCTCATCGCTCGCCCCGATACGTGCACCGGGGCGAGCAGGTCACTTGTCGCCCTCGGTCTGGCTCGGCTGCCCGTAGCCCATGGAGCGCAGCAGCACGGTCGCGATCAGCGCGACGCCGATGATGACGAAGCCGGCGATGATCACACCCATCCATGCGCCCAGGAACCCGATGGTGCCGACGAGGGCCCCTACGAGCGCGGTCATCGAACCCACCCAGCTCGCCGGGGAGCGGCCGTGGTGGTACTCGCGCGGCTCACGCGTCAGCGTGGGCTCCGTCAGCGTCGACAGAGGCGGAGTCTGACGCTTGGCGACATCGCTCATGGGTTCGCTCCTCCAGAGATCGGTTAGGGCCATTCTCGCTGAACGGGAACGCTGCGTCACCTTATGCGAGCAGCGCGGCGAATGCTCGGATCAGGACCATCGCCGCATCGCGTCGGCCGCACGTACCGCTCGCACGATCGCGGCTGCCTTGTTCTGCGTCTCCGCGTCCTCGACCTCGGGCACGGAGTCCGCGACGATCCCGGCACCGGCCTGTACGTACGCGACGCCGCCCTTGATCATCGCCGTACGGATCGCGATCGCCGTGTCGGCGTTGCCGGCGAAGTCGAAGTAGCCGACCGCACCCCCGTACACGCCGCGCCGCGTCAGCTCGAGCTCGTCGATGATCTCCATNNATCTCCATCGCCCGCACCTTGGGCGCACCGGACAGGGTGCCGGCCGGGAACCCGGCGAGCGTCGCCTCGAGGGCGGTACGACCTGGAGCGAGCTGCCCGGTCACCTCGGCCTCGAGGTGCATGACGTGCGAGTAGCGCCGCACGTTCATGAACTCGAGCACCTTCA
Source organism: Propionibacteriaceae bacterium (assembly GCA_003153855.1). GTDB lineage: Bacteria > Actinomycetota > Actinomycetes > Propionibacteriales > Propionibacteriaceae > Fen-668. The sequence continues at coordinate 916 of PMBM01000191.1, read as the reverse complement.
CGGTGCCCGGCACGGAGACTCGTCCGACGTCGTTGCGACCGAGGTCGACGAGCATGAGGTGCTCGGCCGCCTCCTTCTCGTCGGCCAGAAGCTCGGCCTCGTACGCGGCATCCTCCGGCCCGGTGGCGCCACGCGGCTTCGTCCCGGCGATCGGGTGGATCGTCACCGCGCCGCCACGCACGGTGACGAGCGCCTCCGGGCTGGCACCCACGATCGAGAACTCGGCGAGGCGCAGCAGGTACATGTACGGGCTGGGGTTCTGGCGGCGCAGCATCCGGTAGACGTCGAGCGGGTCCGCCTGGGTGGCCAGCTCGAACCGCTGGCTCGGGACGATCTGGAACGCCTCTCCGGCCCGGATCTGCTCGACGCAGTCGCGGACCATCTGGCAGTACTCCTCGTGGCTGCGCTGCCTGACGACCGCTGCCTCGGGGACGTCGACCGGCTCGGTGACCAGTGGCGGGAGCGGCTGGGCGAGGGCTGCGAGCAGTGCTTCGACGCGGCCGACGGCGTCCTCGTACGCCCAGTCGAGCCTCTCGGCGGAGTCGTCGTAGTTCACGGCGTTCGCGATCAGCCAGACGTCGCCGGTGTGGTGGTCCATCGCGGCGAGGTCGCCGACCAGCAGCATCGTCAGCTCGGGGATGCCGAGGTCGTCGATGCACGTGTCGGGCAGGCGCTCGAGGCGCCGTACGACGTCGTAGCCGAGGTATCCCATGAAGCCCGACACGAACGGCGGGTGTCCCGGCTCGGGCGCGGTGTGCAGGGCCGTCAGCGTCGTGGCGAGCGCGGCCAGCGGGTCGGCGTCGAGAGGGAGCCCGCTCAGCGGCCGGCCCTCCCAGGTGGCCTGGCCCCTGCTGGCGGACAGCGTGCCGAGCGCGTTGACCCCGATGAACGACCAGCGCCCGAAGCTGCCGGCCTC
>PMBM01000169.1 GCA_003153855.1 Propionibacteriaceae bacterium | reverse complement strand
CCGAGGATCCAGCCGACCATGATCGCGCCGGCGCCGACGCTGATGGCAGCCGCGTGGCGGGAGCGGGCGACTAGCGCGCTGGCCCCGATCGCCGCGCTGCCGCCGATGACGGCGCCCAGAAAGATCCCGGGCACCACGAACGAGTCGAAAGGGGTGTGTCGCAGGAGAACGAGCGGGACAGGGATCGCGCCCGCGATGAGGGCGATCCCACCCCCGACCGCTGAGACCGCATGGAAGATGTGGAGTCCGAGCAGGGTTCGTCGTGTGGCTGACATGGTGCGGCTTTCGCGGGTGGTGTGGGTCGTTCGTGGCGAGGTCGTTGTCGTCAACATGGCAGTGCCGCAGCCGCGGCCGTGCCGTATCGGGCCAGGATCAGGTCGACGGCTGCGCGGGCGTAGTTGTCATCAATCGGGTCGCCTGTGATCAGGAGACTGAAGTAGAGGGGGCCTGCGAGGGCGTTGAGGACAAGTTCGACGTCGGTGTCGCTGGCAAGTTCGCCTCGCTCGATGCCGCGCTGGACGGCGGCACGCCACCGGGCACGGTTCGGCTCGATGACCAGGTCTCGGTAGCTGTGGGCGAGTTCCGCATCGGCGGCCATCTCGGCGACCAGGCCGGGGAGCACTCGCCCGAGCGGGGTCCGGGTCAACGTGCTGATCAGCTGCTCGGTCAAGGCGAGCAGCTCGTCAGCCGCACTGCCCGACGGGGCCTCGGTGCCGGGAAGCATCTGGGTGACGAGCGCTTCGACGACCAGCTGGGACTTCTTGGCCCAACGCCGATACACCGTGGGCTTGCTCACGCCGGCTCGGCGGGCGACCTCGGCCACGCTCACCTGGAGGTAGCCCACCTCAGCGAGCAGCTCGATGGTGGCTCCAAGGATGGCGCGGTCCGTCTGCGGATCACGGGGACGACCGCCGTCGCCCCCATGACCGCCGGGACGCCGCGACGAGACTGCGATCTGAGACATGGGCCAATTCCTGAGGTTAGGTTACGTAACGTACCGTAACGCAACNNCAGCCCGTCCGAGAGCGCTCCCGCGTTCGCCGCCTGGCTCAGAAGCGGGAACTCGTGCGGCGGTAAGCGCGCGAAGCGGTGGTCTGAGGGGCCGCCCTCCGGCTCGGAGGAGGCACTCGCCGCCTGGGCGATCCCGGAGGACAACAGACCGATCGCGTCGATCGTCGCGACCGCGTCAGCCAGTTGCGCACCGGCATCCGTCATGATCCGCAGCGCCTTCTCGACCACGCGGAGCGAGCCGGCCGTGCGCAGCGAACGTTCGGCGATCAGGGACGCTGCGTGGGGATGCGCCATCAGCGTGGCCAGGAAGGAGAGCGCGAGCGAGCGCAGCTGGTCCCCCCAGGGGAGCGAGGCGTCAACCTCGTCGGTGTCGATCTCGGACATGATCGCCTCGACGACCTCGTCGAGCAGGATCCCCTTGTTCGGGATGTGCCGATACATCGCCATCGGGTCGACGCGGAGCTCTGAACCCAGCCTCCGCATCGAGAGCGCGTCCAGCCCGTCGCTGTCGACGATGCGCAGGGCCGCTGCCGTCAGCATCTCGCGCGTGAGTCCCTTTGCCGCCATGGATCCTCCTTGCCGAACCGCATCGCACCCGCGGTCGCATCGCCTGTTTGACAAGTCTACGATGTAGACTAGCGTTGTCTACGGCGTAGACAAAGGGTTCTTCCCAAACGGACTCCGGCGCTGCGCGGTTCCGAGAGAGAGAAACGATGGTTGATGATGAAGGCGATGGATCGGCTGTGCGGACGTTCGCAGGAAGGGTTCGGCGAGTCGTGTTGACCGCCGCTTCCGTCTTGCTGGTCTCAGTGCTCGCTCTTGCTGGCGTCCTGCTGGTCTGGAGTCCGGGACGACCGACGCCGTTCGTGGATGCGAACGGAACGGTGCTGACGGGCAGCATCTCCGAGAAGATCCACGTGAACATCAACGGTGTCGAACAGGGGATGTTCATCAAGGGCAAGGACTCGAGCAATCCCGTGCTGCTGTACCTCCATGGCGGCATGCCCGACTACTTCCTCACGCAGGACTACCCCACCGGTCTCGACGACTACTTCACCGTGGTCTGGTGGGAACAGCGCGGTTCAGGGCTCTCGTACAGCTCCGACATCCCACCGGAGAGCGTGAACCCGGACCAGCTGGTGGCCGACGCCCTGTCAGTGACGAACTACCTCCGCGAGCGTTTCGGGCAGCAGAAGATCTATCTCATGGGGCACTCGGGCGGAACCTTCATCGGGATCCAGGCCGCTGCGCGGGCACCGGAGCTGTACCGCGCCTACATAGCCGTGGCCCAGATGTCGAACCAGCTCGAGTCCGAGAAACTCGCATACTCCTACATGCTCCAGCGGTTCAAGGACGAAGGAAACACGAAGATGGTGCGGGCTCTCGAAGGAGCACCCGTCACCGACTCCGTCCCACTGCCGGACTCGTACCTCTCGGTACGGGACTCCGCGATGCACAGCCTCGGCATCGGCACGACCCACGCCATGAGGTCAGTGGTCACCGGACTGCTACTCCGGTCCTTCGAGAACCGCGAGTACACGCTGCCAGAGAAGATCAACATGTGGCGTGGCAAGGTCTTCTCCGGCACCCGGTTGTGGAACACCCAGCTCTCCACCGACCTCACCAAGAAGGTGACCCGACTCGACATCCCTGTCTACTTCTTCCACGGCGTGTACGACTACACGGTCTCCTACTCGCTGGCCAAGTCCTACTACGACCAACTGGAAGCGCCGATGAAGGGTTTCTACACGTTCGCCGAGTCTGCGCACAGCCCCTTGTTCGAAGAGCCGAAGAGAATGTCCGAGATAATCCAGGGGGATGTGCTCGTAGGCGCCAACCGACTCGCCGACCACACGTAGGCCCTCCTGCGGCCGGCAAACGCAGGTCACAGCCAACGGCCTGCGGGGAGGTCAGGTGCGCGGCTGGGCAACGGCCGGGCGCCGTCGTGGGGTGACGCGACGCACACGCGCAGCCGGAGCTCTCGGCGCTCGCTGTTCACGTCGGTGTTAAGCGGCTGGCACCATGATCTCCTTCGAGGATCGCATCGTTGATGACGGCCGCGCGATGGCGGAGACCGAGCGACAGCTCACGCAGCACAATCCCGCGGTGTCCGCTGAAGCGATCCACACCCTCGTCCAGAAGTCCTACCCCCGGCTGACTCCAGCCAAGGTCCACCACTACCTGCCCATCCTGGTCTCGCGAGATGTGCAGGCGACCCTGCGCCGACGTCACGCCGCCTGACCGTTGCCGACGAGCCGGCTAGACCAGGCACGAGGTCTCGCGGGCAGGATCCCGATCGCCAGAGCCACCACGAGGGATCGCCGATTCTGCGGACTTCCACCGGACTCCTAGCCCCATCTCAGGTCCACAGCGCTAACGGAGTTTGGCGAAGCCCTCGAACATCCGCTGGGAGTATTGGAGGAAGTCGGCCACGCTTGCCGGGTTCGTTCGGTCCGAGCTCCAGGCGAGTCCGATGTGGCGTGCAGTAGCCGGGACCAGGCGAACGAAGATGGGGTCGGACTCGTCGGTGGTTGACGGCTCCGGGATGATCGCGAGACCAAGCCCAGCGCCGACCAGGCCGCGGATGGTGTCGATCTCGCTGGATTCGAACGCGGTCCGGACATGGACTCCGGCCTCGGCGAGGAGGGTGTCGATCACGGTTCGCAGCTCCGTCGTCCGGGAGAAGGCCACCAGGTCCTCGCCCTCGAGGTCGGCGGCTCTGAGGGTGGCGTGATGGCTCAGGCGATGGTCCCGTGGGACGGCGACGCAGAGGCGCTGCTCGACGAGTGGGTGCCATCCGACGCCGGCTACGGACGTCGACGGTGGCGTCACGATCGCGACGTCGATGGCGTCTGCCGCGATCCAGCCGAACAGGTCTCGTGAGAAGCCTTGACGTAGCTCGAAGCGGCTTTCCGGGGCGACCTGTCGGAAGCTTCCGATGAGGCGTGGGACTGCCCATCGTGCGACTGACTGCAGGAAGCCCAGCCTGATCACCGCCCTCGCACCGACCACCTGCTCGAGGTGGGCCCGGCCTGCCTCGTAGCGTTCGACGATTTGGGCGGCGTCGACGCGGAAGGACTCGCCGGCTCGGTTGAGCGTGAGGTTGCGGCCGTGTCGCGTGAAGAGTTCTGCGCCGGCCTGGAGTTCGAGACGGGCCAGGGCCCGTGACACGTTCGACTGGTTCACGCGCAGCAGGGCGGCGGCGTCGCGGGTGTTCTCGGTCTCGCACAAGGTCAGGAAGATGCGCAGCGTGGACTCGTCCATCCTCAGATCCTACTGATGCGTTTCTCGCATAACATGGATCACTTGCATCATTTCTCGCATCGAGAGGATCAGCCGAAGAATGGTCGGCATGACCTTGAACGTCGACATCCACAGACCGGACGTGAAGTGGATCGGCCATGAGGTCGGCACGGCGTCGTACCGTCGCCTCGCCGTCGCGCTGATGGCGGGCGGACTGGCCAACTTCTCGTTGATGTACTTCGTCCAGCCCTTGCTGCCGATGCTGGCGACCCACTACGGCGTCTCCGCCGGTGAATCAGCCCATGCGTTGTCGGTCACCACGTTGACGATCCTGATCGGTCTGGCTGTTGCAGGGCCGATGGCTGATCGGCTGGGACGGGTGAACCTGATGCGCTGGTCGCTTCTTGCGTCGGGCGTGCTGGGTCTGGTGTCTGCGTTCGCGCCGACGTGGACGATGCTGCTCGTCACCCGCGGGCTGATGGGAGTCACGCTCGCCGGGCTTCCCGTGGCGGCGCTGGCCTACCTTCGCGAGGAGGTGCGTACGTCCTCGCACGCCCGAGCCAACGCCACCTACATCGCCGGCACCGCGATCGGCGGAGCAGCGGGACGGCTGCTGCCGGGACCTCTGGCGGCGCTAGGTGGCTGGCAGCTTGCCGCGATCGTCGTCAGCGCGATCACGATCGCTGCGGGCCTCGCGCTCTACGCGCTGCTGCCACAGTCACAGAGGTACGAACGCAGGCCCTCCGACCTTCGTCACGCACTCATCGGGAGCGTGGCCGCCTTTCGAGACCCCGTCGTGGCCCTGATCTGCGTCACCGGCTTCGCGGCCATGGGGGTCATGGTGGGCGTCTACAACGCGATCGGGTTCCGCCTCCAGGCCGCCCCCTTCAACCTCGGCACCGGGGCATCGCTGATCTACCTCGCATACCCGGTCGGCATCCTGGCACCTCAAGTCATGCGCCGGTTGACCGCTCGGACCAGCCGCGGCATCGCCGTCGCCTCCGCGACGATCCTGCTCGCTCTCAGCGTCCCCGTCGTCTCCATCCCCTCCCTGGCCGGCATCTTCATCGGGCTGGGCGTCGTCACGTTCGCCTTCCTCGGGACCCACTCGCTGCTCAGCGGATGGGCGGTCGACCGCGCGAAACGGCGCGGCATCGGCGTGGCACAGGCATCGAGCGCGTACCTGCTCACCTACTACCTGGGCAGCACCATCGCAGGCGTCGCAGCCACTCAGCAGTGGGAGTCACACGGGTGGACAGGAGTCGAATGGCTCTCGCTCGGCCTGGCTGCCGCTGCCATCTCGTCGGCCGTCCTCGCGGCCCGCACTGATCACTGAAGGCGCTTCCGGATAGACCGCCAACCTTGCTGACCCTGGCAACGAGTTCAACGGGCCCCTGCGCTGTGCGGAGGTTGTGGTGCCCTTCGGGATACGGGTTCCAAAATTCTGCGGACTCCCACGCGAATACAGACCCAAAACGACCGGTATTTGCCCTAGTCAAAGCCATATTAGGGGACGAGTCGGCCTATAAGCCGGATTCTGTCGCCCCCGAAGGGGCGGGTGGCCATCCATCTGCGACCGCTGTTGCCAACGGCCTTCGCGCAAGCGCGTGCGACCTACCTGACGACTCGGGCGAGCAGCCCTCGATCGCCGTCACAGGCCCGAAGGCCCTCTTGGTCTTGCTCCGGGCGGGGTTTACCGAGCCACCCCAGTCACCTGGGGTGCTGGTGGTCTCTTACACCACCGTTTCACCCTGACCCAGCCGTGAGGCTGGGCGGTCTGTTCTCTGTGGCACTGTCCCGCGGATCACTCCGGGTGGGTGTTACCCACCGCCCTGCTCTGTGGAGTCCGGACTTTCCTCGACCCCTTCCGGGGCCGCGGTCACCCGGCCGACTCGTCCGGGACGAGTGTACGGGGTCGGACGATCCGAGGTGAGCCGTCGAGGAGGGCCTGCGAGATCTCCGACGTATGGACCACCGACTTCCGTGTTGCGTGGCTTTTCAGGTGTGGCTTCGCCGGGTCCGAGGGCGAATTCCGTGGTCGTAGGGTTATGGACCCCTCCAGGTGGCTGACAACCTACCGAATACGGAAGTCAGTCGAACGGCGCGACAACACAAGGCTGATAACCCGCCGAACGCGGGAGTCGGGGTCTGGCCCTAGGCACCCGCAGGGTCGGAGCGGACCCACTGTGGTTCGGCTCGGGACCCGGCTCTCCGGGTCAGGCGACCGTCAGGACCTCGGAGCCTGTGTCGGTGACGACGAGGGTCTGCTCGAACTGGGCGACCCGCGAGGAGTCGTTGGTGACTACTGTCCAGTCGTCGTCCCAGATGTGGCTGTTGTCGTCGCCGAGCGTGAGCATCGGCTCGATGGTGAACGTCATCCCCGGCACCATGAGGGTGTTCAGCCGGGGCTCGTCGTAGTGGAGGATCGTCAGGCCCGAGTGGAACGCCGTGTGGACGCCGTGGCCGGTGTAGTCGCGCACGATGCCGTAGCCGAACCGCGACGCGTAGGACTCGATGACGCGGCCGATGACGTTGATCTCGCGCCCTGGCACGACGGCCTTGATGGCTCGCTCCATCGCCGTCTTCGTACGTTCCATCAGGAGCCGGGAGGCCTCGTCGAGCTCGCCGCAGCCGAACGTGGCGCAGTTGTCGCCGTGGACGCCGTCCTTGAAGGCCGTCACGTCGATCTTCACGAGGTCGCCGTCCTGCAGCGGCCGCGCGTCGGGGATGCCGTGGCAGACGACCTCGTTCACCGACGTACAGATCGACTTGGGAAAGCCGCGGTACTCGAGAGCCGACGGGTACGCCCCGTGGTCGCACATGAACTCGTGGGCCACCCGGTCGAGCTCGTCGGTGGTGACGCCGGGCGCGATGTGGGCCGCCGCCTCGTACATGGCCTGCGCCGCGATCGTGCCGGCGACCCGCATCTTCGCGATCGTCTCGGCNNGGGGAGGACGACATGGCGGATGGCGAGTGGTACTGGTGCCTCAAGCACCATGCGGTCGAGCCCTACGACGGCTGCCGCAGCGAGGAACGGCTCGGGCCGTACGCGACGCAGGCGGAGGCATCCCAGGCGCTGGCCAAGGTCGCCGAGCGGAACAAGGAGTTCGACCACGACCCGCGCTTCAACGACCTCGACGAGAACGGCGAGCCCGAGAGCGGCTGGGGGCCCTTCAACGGCTGACGCGAGCGCGTGGGCTAGCGTGCCCGCATGACCGTCGCCGACCGTCGCCGCCGCGAGCTCGAGGGAGCGCTGGTCCGTGCGCAGGCGACGCTGGGCGCTGCGGGGACACAGTTCCACCCCGAGCCCTCCGAGCTGGGCCTCGCCCGGCTGATCGTCGCGGGCGAGCACGCGTCGGTGACGATGGCTCCCGACCTCGTCGCCCTCGCGACACGGATGCTCGCGCAGCGGCTGGCCACGGCACGGCCGGGTCGTACGGTCGAGGTCCGCATCCCTCCGTACGCGGCTGTGCAGGTCGGCCACGGTCAAGGACCGACGCACACCCGCGGGACCCCGCCGAGCGTCGTCGAGACCGACGCGCTGACCTTCCTACGGTTGGCGACCGGCGACCTCACGTGGGCGCAGGCCGTCGCGGGGGCTGTACGGATCAGTGGCGTGCACGCCGACCTGTCCGACGTGTTCCCGTTCGGGTGAACGGTTCAGAGCTGGGGCAGCAGGTGCTGCAGCTCCCACGGGGTGACCTGGCGACGGAACGAGTCGAACTCCGCGCGCTTGTTGCGCAGGAAGTAGTCGAACACGTGCTCGCCGAGGGTCTCGGCGACGAGCTCTGACCGCTCCATCACGCGTACGGCCTCGTCGAGGTTCTTCGGCAACGGCTTGATGCCCATCGCGCGGCGCTCGGACTCGGTGAGCTCCCAGACGTCGTCCTCCGCGCCNNCCCTTGGTGGGCTTCAGGGCCGGTACGCGCACCATGGCGGAGCGGTTGTTGCGACCCCAGCAGATGTACGAGGGGGCCTCGGCGCCATAGGCGAAGCGTGCGTAAGAGTTGACCCACTGGTTCGTCACGGCGGTGATCTCCGCGGCGTGGTCGAGCACTCCCGCGACGAACTGACGCGCCACGTTGGAGAGGTGGTACTCGGCCGAGGCGTCGAAGAACGCGTTGCGGTCGCCCTCGAACAGGGACACGTGCGTGTGCATGGCCGACCCCGGCGCGTCGGCCAGCGGCTTCGGCATGAAGGAGGCATGGATGCCGAGCGACGCGGCGACCTCTTTGACGACCACGCGGAACGTCATGATGTTGTCGGCCATCGTCAGCGCGTCGGCGTAGCGCAGGTNNTGCTGGCCCGGTCCGCCCTCGTGGTGGCTGAACTCGACAGAGATGCCCATCTGCTCGAGCATCGTGATCGACCTGCGGCGGAAGTCGCTGCCCTCGCCCAGTGTCGTGTGGTCGAAGTAGCCGCCGGAGTCGAGCGGTGTCGGCGGCTTGGTGAAGTCCGTCGGCGGCTCGAAGAGGTAGAACTCGACCTCGGGGTGCGTGTAGAACGTGAAGCCCTTGTCGCCGGCCTTGCGCAGTGCGCGCTTGAGCACGTAGCGCGGGTCCGCGTACGAGGGGGAGCCGTCAGGCAGGCTGATGTCGCAGAACATCCGAGCCGTCGGCTGGGCGTGGTCGCGCCACGGGAGGATCTGGAAGGTCGAGGGATCCGGGTGAGCCACCATGTCCGCCTCGTAACGGCGGGCGAAACCCTCGATGGCCGAGCCGTCGAACCCGACTCCCTCCGCGAAGGCGCCTTCGACTTCGGCAGGAGAGATGGCGACAGACTTGAGATACCCGAGGACGTCGGTGAACCACAGCCGGACGAATCTGACGTCACGCTCTTCCATCGAGCGCAAGACGAACTCAGTCTGCTTGTCCATGACGCACATATTGCCGCGTCTGTGTTTCGGCTGCGTTACTCCAGAACGGCTCGTCGCGGTGTGCGAGTCGGCCCCATCCCCGTGCCGCGGGGGGTGCGGACCTTCTATCCTGCCCTGGTGAGGCTGGTGACAAGCGAAGGCGATCTCGCCCGTAAGGGTTTCGTCGAGCCTGCCCGAGCTGTGCGTCAGATCGAGGAGCTCAGCGAGCACGACGAGGCCGCTGTCGCGCAGCTGGTCGACGAGGCGGCTCGGAGCCTGGAGCCGGATCTCGCGTTAGGCGCGCTCGTCGAGCTGGTCCGGCACGAGCCCGCACGCGTGCGTGCGTTGGCGGGCGACCAGGCGTTCGCGCGGCGAGTCCTTGCCGTGCTGGGCGGTTCCTCGGAGCTCGGCCGCGAGCTCGTACGTCGCCCACAGGATCTCGACGTCCTCGCCGCCGAACCATGCCGGAGGTCCGCGGTCGAGATCGCGAGAGACCTCGTCGAGGCCGTGGGAGGCGGGGCCGTACGTCCCGCTGACGAGCTGCGGTACGCCTACCGGCGCGAGCTGATCCGCATCGCCGCCCGTGACCTCACGAGCGCGGATCCGCTGGCGCTGCTGGACGACATCGCCGCCGAGCTCGCCGACCTGGCCGACGCCGCGCTCCAGGCTGCGGTCGCCATCGCACGCACCCAGGTGACCGGTCACGAGCGCGTACGGTTCGCGGTCGTCGCGCTGGGCAAGACCGGAGCGCGGGAGCTCAACTACATCTCGGACGTGGACGTCCTGTACGTGGCGGAGCCGGCGCTGGACGCGTCCGGCGAGCCGATGTGCACCCCCGGCGAGGCCGTCGAGATCGGTACGAAGCTCGCTGCCGCCGCCACCCGCGCCTGCGCCGACCAGACCAGCGCTGGGTCGCTCTGGTCGGTCGACGCCGCGCTGAGGCCGGAGGGCAAGGCCGGCCCGCTCGTACGGACGCTCGCGAGCATGAGGGCGTACTACGAGAAGTGGGCGAAGAACTGGGAGTTCCAGGCGATGCTCAAGGCGCGGCCCATGGCCGGCGACCTCGAGCTGGGGCAGGAGTTCTGCGACATCATCGAGCCGCTCGTCTGGGCGGTGGGGGAGCGGGAGGGGTTCGTTCCGGAGACCCAGGCGATGCGTGCGCGGGTGATCTCGCTGATCCCGCCCAAGGAGGCCGACCGCGAGATCAAGCTCGGCGCCGGGGGACTCCGCGACACCGAGTTCACCGTGCAGCTGCTGCAGCTCGTGCACGGTCGCACGGACGAGCGCCTCAGGATCCGCGCGACGCTGCCGGCTCTGGCCGCCCTCGTCGACCACGGGTACGTGGGGCGAGTGGACGGGGCGAGGCTTGCCGAGGCGTACCGGTTCCAGCGGCTTCTCGAGCACCGGGCGCAGCTTCACAAGATGCGACGTACGCACCTCATCCCCGACGACGAGGCAGGCCTGCGACGACTGGCCAGGGCCAT
>PMBM01000218.1:14888-22869 GCA_003153855.1 Propionibacteriaceae bacterium | reverse complement strand
CCCCTCGTCCTCGGTGTCCTGGACACGTACGGATGGGTGATGAGCCTCACCGCTCACTGATCGGTGGCAGGGTGCCCCGCTGATCGAAGAGTCATGACGAGCTCTCGTACGGCTCGGCTTTCGGCGCGTCCTGACCCATCGTCCAGGTGCTGCAGCCGAACCACATCGAGGAGCCACTCCCTGCGAGGGGGCAGCCGCGCCACATCGAGGAGCCACTCCCTGCGCAGAGCCCGACGGGTCAACGGCGTGTCGCGACCCCTCGACCAAGATTCCGACACCGCCGCAGGATCGAGGGGCCACCTCTCGCGCGCAGTCCGTGTCGCTACCAGCGTGTCGCGACCCCTCGACGGACCGCGAGAGCGGTGCCGCCACCGCAACCAGGAGCTACCTCGGGCCGAACAGGAGGCTGTACTCGGTCGGGGTCGGCGGGATGGAGACCCGGTTGACGCGGCGAGGCATGCAGAGGGCTACCTCGTTGGCCTCGAGGTTGTTGGTGAGGCGGAGCTGGCGGGGGTTGAGGGCGTACGCACGGCGGAGGTTGTCGGTCGTCTTCGAGTCGCACGGAGACGCGAGCGCCATGTCGCAGGAGCGCAGCAGGTGGATCGCACCGGAGTGCGACGCGTCGGCGGTCATCATGACGGCCTGCCAGGGGCCGAGCGGGATCGTCGTACCGTCGAAGCCGGCGGCGTCGTCGATGACCAGGCTCGGCCGGTACGGACGGCCCTGGCTCGGGAGCGCGTCGTCGGGGTCGAGGAAGTCGACCGTGCCGCCGCACTGGACGACGGCGTTCGCCAGTCCCTGCCAGCGGCGTCGCTCGTTGGCGACGATCGACAGGTGGGCGCCCAGCGAGATGCAGCGGAAGGCGAGCAGCCAGGTCACGTAGTCCGGTACGGCGAGCAGCAGGCGGGTCGGGTTCGGGCGGAAGAGCCGGATCGTGATCGGGCTCGTACGGCCGTGGCCGAGCAGCAGGCCCGACGGCCCGGTACGCACCACCGTCTCCTGACGCGCCGAGCCGTCCTGCGTCTCGGGCAGCACCCACTGGCTCATCGCGAACCTCGTCCCAGAGGCACCGTGGCCAGCATCGTCGGAACCTGCGCGCCGGCCGCCGAGTCGAGCCGTACGGACGTGCCGAGCCGCTCGACGGTGTGGTCCATCGCCGCCTTCGCCCCCGCCGCGTCGATCGTCACCAGCCGCATGCCACCGGTGGAGCGGGCGTGCGGGGTGAACGTGTACGACGTCACGGCGAACAGCACCGGAGCGTCGGCGATCGCGTCCTGGAGCAGCTGGTAGCCGATCGAGGCGTTCATGCCCCAGCGGCGGATCATCCGGCCGGTGTGTACGAGGCCGTCGCAGGTCCACGTCGACCAGTCCTCCGCCGTGCGCTGCTCGCCACCCTCCGGCCCGGACCCCGCGACGAGCGACAGCACCTCGTACAGCTCCATCGGTCCGAGCGCCCGCGTGACGATGCCCTGCCGTTTGAGCACCGTCTGTACACGGTGGAGGCCGAACCGCAACGTCGCGTAGACGCCGTCGTTGCTCGCGCCACGCCGCGCGACGGCCTCGAGGCAGAGGCGCGGGTCGAGCCGGAGACACAACCACGTACGGCGCATCGTCGGGGGCGGGGGCTCCGAGGTGATCTCGCGGTACGCAGCCGCGGCGATGGAGCTCGCGCCGAGCAGCACCGTCGTGGGCGCCGGCACGGTGTAGGTGACGATCTGTACGCCGGCGAAGACGATGTCGTCCTGGCGGGTGAGGCCGCTGAGCGCGTCGAGGTCGATGGCCTCGCCCTTGTCGGCGAGCAGCTCGTCGTCGGAGGCGAGCGCGAGCACGGCGGTCCAGGCCTCTCCGTCAGCGATGAGGCCGAGCTCGCCGCCACGTCCGAGCGAGGTCTGCGCGACCGTGAGGCCCGGCATCCACTCGGCCAGCGGCACGAGGTCGGAGGGCAGCTCGACGGGGATCTTCGTCGACGGCGAGCGGCGTGCGTAGCCGATCCAGCGACGCAGCCAACCGATCGCGGAGTGGCCCCTGAACGGGATGGCGAGGCCGATGACGACGAGCGCGAGGAGCGCAGCCCACACGTACTGACGGGCGAGCACGAGGAGGACGACGCCGAGCACGGCGATCTCGATGACGATCGCCCAAGTCATGGCGAGCCGGGGCGCCGACGCGCGTGCGGGGAGGACCGTGTCCTGATCGCCGCGTGCCATCGCCCGCTCCGTCCCGCGCCGTCTCCCGGCGCTCGCGCCACACTCTGCCAGACCAGCGGGGCGTGTCGGGCCCCCGAACAACCCACGATGCGCTCGCGTCGGTTCACCAAGGGATGTAGGCAAGTTGTCACCCACCACGACGAATTCATCGTGGGATGTGACGAAATGACCACATCCCTTGAGAAACCGGCAGCTTCAGCGTGGACCTGTTTGTTCGACTTGGTAGGGCAGTGTTCGATGGGAAGGTGACCGAGAACCAGCCATACGACGTCGTGGCCGACCGCAAGACCTGGCAGCTGCGCCACTACCCGCCGCACCTGGTCGCCGAGGTGGAGGTCTCGGGCGACTTCTCCGACGCCGGCAACCGTGCGTTCGGGGTCCTGATCTCCTTCATCTCCGGCAACAACACCCAGCGCGGCAAGGTCTCCATGACCGCCCCGGTGCTGCAGCAGAGCGAACCCGACGACGCGGCGCCCGCCCACGCGGGAACCGACGACCCCGACGCGCCCCTTCGACGCCACCGCGTCGCCTTCGTCATGCCGAGCACGTACTCGCTCGCGACCCTTCCGGTCCCCAGCGACTCCCGCATCACGATCCGGGAGCTGCCCGCCCAGGACATGGCCGCCCGGACGTTCTCGGGCCGCTGGTCCGAGCGCTCGTACCGGGAGCAGCTCACCGCCCTGCGACGCGACGTGGCGGCAGGCGGCCTGGAGGTGGTGGGTCCTCCCCGGTACGCACGCTTCGACCCGCCCTGGAAGCCGGGCTTCCTGCGCCGCAACGAGGTCCTGCTGCCGGTGCACTCGGCACCGCCCGCCTGAGACCGCCCGCCTGAGAAGGAGGCGGGACGCTGGGGCGCGCGGCGGCTGACCCGTGGCCCCTCGCCTGCCACAATGGCCGTGATCTCGTACCCACGCGAGGAGCGGACATGGCCCAGCGCAAGGAGCTGCTGAAGGCGCACGCCTTCACTCAGCAGCGCCTCGTCGCGGCTTTGGTCGATCGCGACCCGGACAACCCGACCCCGCCGCTGCGCCGGCTCGGGCTCGGTACGTTCGTCTCCATCCTCGTCGCCGCGGTGCTCGTGGGCGGGTTCGCGCTGTACGGGTATCTGGCGAAGCCGGGGACCGCTGCGTGGTCCCAGGGTGACAAGGGAGTGGTCATCGTCGACACCGACTCGGGCGTGGTGTTCTTCACCCTCGACGGCAAGACGATCTACCCCGCGACGAACATCGCGTCCGCACGGCTCATCACGGGCGGCGACACGATCGTCAAGACGACCACGGCAGCCCTCGCCTCGGCTCCGCGCGGTCCGCGGTACGGGATCGTGGGAGCGCCGTCGCAGCTGCCCGACACGTCGACGATGAAGTCGTTCCCGTTGCGCGTCTGCTCGCTGCCGACGTCGACGAGGAACTCCCGGTACACCGTGCTCGACATCGCCGCCCCGGCCGCCGCCTCGGACGCGGCCGTCGGCCTCCAGGTCGGTGACCACACGTACCTGGTCGTCAACGGCGTCGCCCACCTCATCCCGGACGGGTCGCCGCTGCTCGGCACCTCGGTGGCGCTCAAGGGCACCGAGGCGTTCCTCCGCTCCTTGCCGCAAGGGCAGGAGATCAAGGTGTTCAGCGACGTGACCAAGGGCAACACGGCGCGGCGCGGCCAGAACCTCGTGGGCACGATCGTCTACACCGGCGACCAGACGGACAAGGCCAGCTGGAACTACTTCATCCAGCTGATCGACGGCTACTCGGCGATCAGCTACCTCGACGCGATGGTCAACTCTCAGACACCGACGGCCGCCGAGGCGGGCTACGTGGCGGCCAACCGCAGCGACATCCCGAACTCGGCGACCCCCGGGCTGCCGATGGGTCCGGTGAGCTTCACGACTGCGGACACGACGAAGACGACGCTGTGCGCGACGTACACAGCCGACAGCCCCAACCCCAGGATCACCCTCGGCGACACGGTCGCCCCACCCGCTGACGCGAGGGTTGCGCCACTCGTCGGGGCGTACGACCGCGTGACCACCGCTCCGGGCGGCGGCGCCCTGCTGCGGTCGCTCGGCACCGACGCGGACGGAGCGACCTTCCTGATCTGGCAAGGGCAGAAGTACGGGATCCCCGACCTGGCGAGCCGTACGGCGCTGGGCTACGCCTCGGGCGTCGCCATCGGGACCGTACAGCCTGCCCTGCTGTCGCTCGTCCCGGACGGACTGCCGGCCGGGATCGCCCTCGACAGGACCCATGCGAACAACGCCGTCTGACCCCTCCAGGCCGGTGCCGGAGGGTGCTCTGAGTACCCTCACCCAGACGGCCGGGTAGTGGCGCTCAACTTGGTAGGAATGTTCGTGCAACCGCATCAGATCTGACCCCCGCCGCGCCTAATGTCAGGGTCACCAACCCGCAGCACCGAGGGATCGGACCTGCAGACCACTTCGAAAGACCCGGGGACGATCCCCGAAACCTGATGGAGGAACCATGTCGGGCAACACCACCGTTGATCGCGCGGAGATGGCCAAGGCCGCACAGCAGATCGAGGAGAAGGCGGGCCAGATCCACCAGACCCAGCAGACNNCAGCAGCAGCTCGAGAACATCCACGAGAAGCTCGTCGGCTCGCAGAGCACGTACACCCAGAACGAGGCGGACCAGGAAGCGGCCAGCAAGGCCATCACCGCCCTCCTCAACGGCTGACCGCCCCCCTACTCGAGAACTCACCAGGAGAACAACTCATGAGCGACTTCACCGCCGTCAACGCTGCTGCGATGCAGGAAGGCATCAGCGACCTCAACCAGGCTCACAAGAGCCTCACCGACCAGCTCGAGACCCTCGAGTCCCAGCTGCAGGGCTCGCTGGCCAAGTGGGACGGCGCCGCCCGGTCCGCCTACGCCACCGCCAAAGCCACGTGGGACAAGGCAGCCCGCCACATGCAGGACGTCATCCAGAAGTCCGGCACCGTGCTCGGCCAGATCACCGAGAACTACGACAGCAACGAGCGCAAGATCCAGAGCTCGTGGTCCTGACAGACTGAGTTCAACCGGCCGACGGCGCGCCTCCTCGAGTGGCGCGCCGTCGGCGTTCGTACGTGGCCTCGGGGCATCGCCGGCACGCCCCAAGTCGTCGTCCGAAGGGCCCCGACATGGCACTGGCGACGCCTATTGTGATTCAACCTGCAGTCACCCCCGTGTCTGTGCTGTGAAAGGAGACCCTCCATGGTCGACGACAGCGGCTCCACGACTGGCGTGGTCCTCACCGTCAGCCCCGGCGACATCGATGCCTTCTCGAAGGTCATGAGTGCGGTCACCAGCGACATCGAGTCGCTCACCACGGAGCTCACCTCGCTCATCTCGGCGCCCGACCTCGGCGAGTACGACAAGAGCGCCGCAGGGCTGGCCCGTTACCAGAAGGCCGCCACGACGCACCGGGACTTCGCCTCGGCGCTCGGGCTCCGCTCCGACAAGCTCGTCACCGCGACGTCCGAGCTGGCCCGCCAGTACAGCGACCTCGAGGAGCTCAACACGTCGGGCGCCTCGGTCATCACGTCCTACCTCGGCACGACCCAGGCGGTCTGACATGAGCTACGCAGGCCACGGAACCCGTACGCAGCGCGACTCGCTCCACGTCGTCGCGACCGCCAACCCCTCCGACCTCGACACCGTCGTCAAGCGCTGGATCGCCGTAGCCGACAAGGCCAGAGCCGATGCCGACCTCGTGAAGACCAGGCTCGCGTCCCTCGTCACCACCGGTGGCTGGACGGGCCCCGGCGCCGACACGTACGCCCGGTCCGTCGACCTGGAGATCGTCGAGCCGCTGCTCAAGATCGAGACGTCCGTCCGTGCGATGGCGACGTCCCTGCTCGGGGTGCAGCAGAAGGTCGAGGATGCCACGGCGTCCGCCGGCGCCAGCCCGATCCCGTGGGACTCGGACACGGCGTGGCACGTCGTCCAGAAGCAGGTCGACATCTCGGCCTACGTCGTGGGCAACGTCGTCGACGGCACCCTGTACGTCGACGAGACCGCGACCGTCACCCAGTACAACGCGGCGCAGAAGGCCGCCGACTACGACATCACGACCGGTTCGGGCCGCGTCGTGAAGACGATCACGGCCGCGAGCTGGGCGGCCACGCAGCAGCAGACCAAGCCGATGCCGGTTGTGTACCACGGTGCCGTCGCGGCTGGAGTGCACCAGTTCGACGTGTGGATGGAGTACCAGGCGCTCAACACCGACGTCCACGAGGCGGTGGCGAAGGCGGCGGACAGGGTCGAGGTGGCCCTCATCGACTTCCTCGCTGTTCCGTCCTCAGCCACCAGCCCCACGTACACCGGGAAGTCGACGGTGACCGGCCTCGGATCCGGGTCGACCGCGATGCCCGGCGCCGGCGACTCCAGCGGCGCCTACGCGAACGGCTACACCGCCCCGGGCGCGACCGGTACGGGCTCGGGGTCGAGCGCCGCGACGGTCGGCGGCGGTCCCTCGTCCACGTGGATGCCTCCCGGCACGAACGCAGCCGGCGCGGGTTTCAGCGGCGTCGGCGGTGTCGGCGGGGTCACGATCGGGTCTGGCAGTGCTGCCGGTGGCAACTTCGCCAGCGTGGCCGGCAGCACGAGCGGTCTCAGCTTCGGCGGCGCGGGCGCGCCCGTCGGCACCTCGGCGGCCAGCGCCGGGGGCGGCATGCCCGGTGTCATGCCTGCCGGCGTCGGCGGCATGGGCGCGCCGAACCAGAAGAACGGCAAGGGAACCGTGTTGAAGGTCTCCGGGTTGTCCGGCACGGGCGCGGGCATCGCCGGCCTGGGCACCAACCCCTCGTTCCGCATGGGGTCGATGGGTCGCGGCACGGCCGCTGCGGGCAACGTCGGCGGCATCGACAGCAACCTGCCCCTGGGCTCGCTCATGGGCGGGCAGGCGCTGATGGGCGGCCGCAACGTACGCAAGAAGGACGACAGCACCGAGGAGCTCGACGAGACCTGGCTCGAAGAGGACCAGGACGTCTGGGGCACCTCCAGGTCGCGCCTCGACGGGTAATCTCGCACTGTGCCTGAGATGCCCGAGGTGGAGGCGCTCCGCCGCTGGCTCGAGCCCCGACTGACGGGGACGAGCTTCGAGCGCGTGGAGATCGCGTCGTTGAGCGCGCTCAAGACCGTGGCCCTCGCGCCGACCGCGCTGCTGGGCCTCGAGATCCTGCGTGTCGAGCGCCGCGGCAAGTTCCTCGCCATCGGCCAGGACGGCGCCTGGCTCGTGTTCCACCTTGCCAGGGCGGGATGGCTGCGGTGGTACGAGACCGTACCGGCGGGTCCCGCACGGCCAGGCAAGAGCCCGCTCGCGCTGCGTGTGGGCGTCGACAGCGGCGCCGGCTTCGACCTCACGGAGGCGGGTACGAGGAAGCACCTCGCCGTGTACGTCGTGCCGGCCCTCACCGCCGTCCCAGGCATCGCGGACCTGGGCCCCGATCCCCTCGCCGACGGCTTCGGGCGGCCGCAGCTCGACGCGATCCTCGACGCGGCAGGCCGCTCGCAGCTCAAGGGTGTCCTGCGGGACCAGAAGGTGCTCGCCGGCATCGGCAACGCCTACTCCGACGAGATCCTCCACGCCGCACGGATGAGCCCGTTCAAGCCGTCGAACTCGCTCGACGACGCCGAGCGGGACACGCTGCTCTCCTCGATGCAGACCCAGCTGCTGTCGGCCATCGAGCGGGCGGACGGGATGAAGCCGTCGGAGCTCAAGGACGGCAAGCGCAGCAACATGGCGGTGCACGGTCGTACAGGTCTGCCCTGCCCCGTGTGCGG
>PMBM01000218.1:0-14839 GCA_003153855.1 Propionibacteriaceae bacterium | reverse complement strand
GTCAGCCACTGCACGTCGAGCAGCCGCGGGACGCCGTCCGCGCCGAGGATCCGTACGAGCTCCATGAGGGCGACCTTCGACGCGTCGCGGCCGCGCTCGGGGTCGTGGAACATCGACTCACCGGCGAAGAGCCCGCCGAGGCTCACCCCGTACAGCCCACCGACGAGCCGTCCCTCGGCGTCCCAGGTCTCGACGGAATGTACGGCGCCGGCGCGGTGCAGCTCTGAGTACACCGCCGTGATGTCGTGGTCGATCCAGCCGCCCTCGCGCGACGGGTCGCCGCAGGCCGCGATCACGCCGCCGAAGTCCTGGTCCACCGTCACCGTGTACCGGTGGGACATCTTCATCAGGGAGCGCGTGACGCGCAGCTCGTCGAGGGGGAGGTAGGCGCGCTTGACGGGGGACCACCAGCCCATCCGCGCCGCGAAGCTGGAGTGCTGCAGCGGCATGGGGAAGACGCCTGCCCGGTACGCCTCGAGCACGAGCCCGGCGTTGAAGTCGTCGGACAGCGCCACGAGGTCCTGAGCAGGCCACTCCTCCTCAGGTCCGAAGGCGTGCGACAGGCTCACGATGCCATCGTGCCATCTGGCCAACCGGCGGCACCCGGCGACGGGCCAGAGAACGCCGAAGGCGGCGTCCCCGAAGGAACGCCGCCTTGGCTTGGGACGGCTGCGATCAGAAGTTGAACTGGTCGATGTTGTCCTTGGTGAACTGGTAGGGATCGCCGAGGAGGACGGTGTTGTTGGCTCCAACGGTGAACTTGCCGAGTGTGCCGGCGGTGAAGGTGTCGCCGGTCTTGCCGGTGATGTCGCCCTTGATGAGGGCGGCGGTGGCGTACGCGGCGAGGTAGCCGAGGTCAGCCGGGTTCCACAGCGCGAATGCGGTGACGGTGCCGTCCTTGACGTACTGACGCATCTGGTTCGGGGTGCCGAGCCCGGTCAGCATGACCTTGCCCTTGGCGCTCGACGTCGACAGGTAGCGAGCGGCGGCGGTGATGCCGACGGTCGTCGGGGAGATGATGCCCTTGAGGTTCGGGTGCGCGGACAGCAGACCAGCGGTCTTGTCGAACGAGGTCTGGTCGTCGTCGTTGCCGTACACGACGTCGACGAGCTTGATGTTCGGGTGGCTGGAGGCCAGCTGGGTCTTCATGAGGTCGATCCAGGCGTTCTGGTTCGTGGCGTTGGCCGACGCGGACAGGATCGCGATCTCACCGGTGTCGTTGATCTGCTTGGCGATCATGTCGACCTCGACCTTGGCGATGCCATCGGCGGTCGCCTGGTTGATGAAGAGGTTGCGGCACTCGGGGTTGGTGTCGGAGTCGTACGTGACGACCTTGACGCCCGCCGTCATCGCGTCCTGCAGCGCGCTGCAGATGGCGGCCTTGTCGTTCGCCGAGACGTCGATGCCGCCGACACCCTGCTGGGTGAGGGTGTTGATGTACTGGACCTGAGCNNATGGCCTTCTTGCCACCCTTGTCCGAGGTGTCGAAGTAGGCGTTGCCGAGGTTCTTGGGGAGGAAGGTGATCGCCAGGTTGGCCTTCTTGGAGGCCGAGCTCGTACCGCTCGTGGCGGTGCTCGACGAGCAGCCGGCGGCAAGCAGCAGGCTCAGGGCGGCGACAGCAGATGCCGCGCGGAGTCCTGTCCGCAATGTCCCATGTGTCATGGGTGTTCCTTTCTTCGTGCCGGGTCAGCCTTGACCCGGCCGCTTGTGGGTGCCGAGTCAGGCTGACGCGGCGGTTGTGGCGGGGCGAACCCGTCGGGATTGGATCCACTGCAAGAGGCTTCCGGCAATCACCGAACCCACCAGCAGCACGCCGGTGATGATGTTGATGACGTCGGACGTCACGCCTGCGAGTCGCAGGGCGTTGGAGAGAGCTCCGATGAGCAGGACGCCGGCGACGACGCCATGCAGAGCCCCACGACCGCCGAACACGGAAACGCCTCCGAGCACGACTGCCGCGATCACTGCGAGCTCGAGGCCCGTGGCGTTGTCGCCACGCGAACTCGTGAAGCGCAGGGTGTAGAACACGCCTGCCAGAGCCGACATGGCCCCTGACAGGACGAACAGGATGACGCGCGTACGGGCCACGTGGATGCCCGAGAACGCCGCCGCGTCCTTGCTCAGGCCGATCGCGTACACGCCACGGCCGAACGAGGTGAAGTGGAGGATGACGACGAAGACCGCCAGCAGCACGGCGAACAGGATCATCACCGCCGGGACACCGGTGTCGCCGATCTTCGACTTGGCGAGCTGCGTCCAGTACCGGGGGAAGCCCGTGATCGCGGTCGTACCCAGCAGACCGATGGCGAGCCCTCGGTACAGGGCGAGCGTACCGATCGTGACAGCGAGGGCGGGCAGCCCGAACCGTGTCACGAGCAGGCCGTTCACCACGCCTCCCACCGCCCCGACGAGGATCGCGACGAGGCCGGCGGACGGGATCGACCATCCGCTGTGGGTGAGCAGTCCGACGACCACGCTGGACAGTCCGACCATGCTGCCCACGGAGAGGTCGATGTCCCCGGTGATCATGATCGGCGCCATCGTGAGCGAGATGAGCAGGATCGGGGTCACGTCGAGCAGCAGGTTGGTCATCGTGAGAGGGGTCGCGAACCTGGGCAGCTGGATGGAGGCGACCACCAGGACCGCGACCAGCAGAGCGACGATCGCCATCTCGCGGGTGAGGAGGATGCGGCGCCACAGAGGACGTCCGTAGTCGGAGTAGGTCTTGACGACAGGAGGCTGTGCAGGGGGCTTCGTCGCGGTGTTGGTCGTGGTGCTCATGCCGCCACCTCCTTGGTCTCGTTCGTGGTCTCGACCTTGGTCTCACGGAGCTTGCGGGACTGCCGTACGGCCAGGACCCGGTCGAGGACGATGGCACCGAGGATCAGGGCGCCGACGACCGCCTTCTGCCAGAAGTCGGGGATGCCGATGACCGGGAGCGCCCGGTTGATCGTGTACAGGAGGAAGGCACCGATCGCCGCGCCGACGACCGTGCCGCTGCCGCCCACGATGGCGACGCCACCGATGACTGCGGCGCCGATCGCGTCCAGCTCGAATCCGTACCCGGCCTGGGAGTTGATCGTGGCGTAGCGGGCCGTGTACAGGACGCCCGCGAGACCGGACATCGCGCCGGAGACGACGAACGCGGTGATGACGCGACGCCGCTTGGCCAGTCCGTACAGCTCGGCGGCGTCGGGGTCGGAGCCGATCGCGTACATCTCGCGTCCGCTGCGCATGTTGCGCATGTACCAGGCGGCCACCAGCAGGATCACCAGGGCGATGATGGTGAGGATCGGGATGCCGAGGATGGAGTTGTTGCCGACCGCCTGCAGGCCCTGCGGGATCTGGTCGGCGTTGATGCGGTTGCTGCCGGTCCAGGCGACGTTGATGCCCCGGTACGCATAGAGCGTGCCCAGCGTGATCACCATCGCCGGGACCTTGCCGTAGCCGACCAGCGCTCCGTTGATGAGGCCGAGGAACCCGCCGAACGCGAGACCGATGAGGAAGACGAGCTGCCACGGGATCGACGGGTACTTCACGAAGATCGTCCCGGCCAGGTACGCCGTCAGTCCGAGCATCGAGCCGACCGACAGGTCGACGTTGCGGGTGATGATGACGATCGCCTGGCCGACCGCGACCACGAGGAGGATCGAGGGGGTGATCAGGAGGTCGTGCCAGCCATCCTTGCTGAACACGAAGCTGGGGTTCTTGAGCGTGCCCAGCACGACGACAAGAAGGAATGCGAGCAGGATCCCCATCTCGCGTGAACGGAGCACTCCCAGCACACGGCTGGCTGCGGAGTTCATGCGACCTCCTCTCCTGCGTGGGTAGCGGCGAACATGACGGTCTCCGGCGTGGCCTTGTCTCGGGGGATGTCCGCGGTCAGCCGGCCTTCGTGCATGACGAGGACGCGATCCGCCATGCCCAGCACCTCGGGGAGCTCCGACGAGATCATGAGGATCGCCATGCCGTCGCCCGCGAGCTCGCACATCATGCGGTGCACCTCGGACTTGGTCCCCACGTCGATGCCGCGGGTGGGCTCGTCGATGATCAGCACCTTGGGATTCGAGGCGAGCCACTTCGCCAGGACGACCTTCTGCTGGTTGCCGCCCGAGAGCGTTCCGGCGGTCGAGTCGAGCGCGGCAGTCTTGACCTCGAGCTTGCGCGCCCAGGACTGCGCGAACGAGTTCTCCTGACGCTTCGAGATGAGACCGAACGTGTCGATGGTCCTCCGGACAGCGTCGGTGACGTTCGTCGACACGGTCGAATCGAGCACCAGGCCCTGCTTGCGCCGGTCCTCAGGCACCAGAGCGATGCCGGCGGCCATGGCTGCGGTCGTGTCGTGGGACGAGAGACGCTTGCCTCGTACGGTGACCGTCCCGGACGTGTACGGATCGACGCCGAACACCGCACGAGCAACCTCGCTGCGACCGGCGCCGACGAGCCCGGCGAGAGCGACGATCTCGCCGCTGCGCACGGTGAGCGAGATGTCGGAGAAGACGCCTGGCCTGGTGAGGTGCGAGACCTCGAGGACAGGTTCGCCGATCGGGACGACCGTCTTCGGGAACAGCTCTGTGACCTCGCGACCGACCATGAGCCGTACGATCTCGGGCACGCTCGTGGTCGCGATGGGCGACGTGGAGATGTACGAGCCGTCGCGCATCACGGTGATCGTGTCGCACAGCTCGAAGACCTCGTCGAAGCGGTGCGAGATGAACAGCAGCGCACGTCCCTCGTCACGCAGGTTGCGTGCCACCGCGAACAGCCGTTCGACCTCGATGCCGGACAGCGCCGCCGTCGGCTCGTCCATGATGAGGACGCGGGCATCGAGCGAGATGGCCTTCGCGATCTCGATGATCTGCTGGTCGGCGATCGAGAGTCCGTCAGCGGGGCGGTCGGGATCGATACGTACGCCAAGACCGTCGAGGAGCCGTACGACCTCCGCGCGCATGGCCGCACGGTCGATCCGGCGGAACCGGCCCATCGGCTGACGGCCCATGAAGACGTTCTCCGTCACGGACAGGTCCGGGAAGAGCGTCGGCTCCTGGTAGATGACGGCGATGCCCGCAGCCTTGGCCTCGGCCGTGGTGCGGAAGTTGACGACCTGGCCGTCGATCTCCATCGAACCGCTGTCGCGGTGGTACAGCCCGGCCATGATCTTGACGAGCGTCGACTTGCCCGCACCGTTCTCACCGACCAGCGCATGGATCGAGCCGCCGAAGAGCGCGAGGTCTGCCGTGCGCAGGGCGACGACAGAACCGAAGCTTTTGGACACACCGGTGAGCTGCAGCACAGGCTGAAGTTGCGGGCTGTTCATGGGTGCCTCCGTTGGCGCCTTGAAACGTTCTAAACGAAGTAAAGGACGGCCGCTCTCGGCATGTCAAGCCAAGTCAGCGGTCGTAATCGGATCGTGTTGTTTCTCACCATCGCACGCGGTTGGCCCGTTCCGTACTCTGGGGAGTGCACCGCGAAGAAAGGCATCACCTATGGCGACCAACGCCCGCGACGTCGGCAAGGCCCTGGCGACCATCCCCGGGCGTGTCGGCCCGACCGCCGGGAGCGCACTGCTGCGGCTCGTGGACCTGGCGATCGACGGGGTGTACACGCTGCCCGGTGCGAAGGCGTCCGCGGCCAAGGCTCTGCAGAGGCGCGGCGACTCGGAGGCGGCCGTCGAGTGGCTCATCACGTCGCACATCGCGATGGCGTCTGCGCAGGGCTTCGCCACGAACGTCGGCGGGGTCGTCACGACGATCATCACCACCCCGGCCAACATCACGGGCGTGGTCGTGATCCAGATGCGGCTCGTGGCGTGCATCGCGCACCTTCGTGGGTACGACATCGACGACCGCCGCGTCCGTACGGCCATGTTGATGTGCCTGCTCGGCGACGACGAGCTGCGCCGCCAGATCGAGTCGGGACGGCTGCCCACCAGCCCGATGGCCGTCGCCACCGCGCCGGTGTCCGACTCCGACCTCGACCTCAAGGTCGCGGAGCGGATCGTCGCGGACGTGCTCACCAACGTCGGCGGCAAGCGGCTCACCTCACTGGTCGGCCGCAAGATCCCGCTCGTCGGTGGCGGCGTCGGCGCGATCTACGACGGGTACGGCACGCANNTGAGCCACCCGCACAACCTTTAGGGCCTCCGCACAACCACTGTGACCGGGTTCTCGCGCCACAAGGGTTGTGCGCGTGGCTTGGGCGTCAGGCGAGGAGCTCCCGGAGGTCGGAGATGACCGGCGCCGGGGACGTACAAGCGGCTCCTCTGTTGAACCACACCGCACGCAACCCCGCGAGCATCGCGCCCTCGACGTCGTTGGTGAGGTCGTCGCCGACCATGACGGTACGACGAGGGGCCGAGCCCATCTCCGTACAGGCCGCTTCGTAGGCGCGGACGTCCGGCTTCGGGGCCGGCAGCTCGGAGGACGCGAACAGGGGCACATCGGGAATCCCGAGCACGCGCAGCTTGCGTGCCTGGAGGTCGGCGTTGCCGTTGGTGAGCACGCCGACGGGCAGCTTCGCAGCGAGCGCCTTCACGGTCTCGACCGCACCGGGCACAGGAGACCAGGCGGCCTCGGTGTGCGCGAAGTACGCGGAGAAAGCACGGTCGAGCTCGTCGTCGGCCGCCTCGCTGAGGTGCGGCCAGAAGGCCCTGAGGCGGGCGCGGCGTTGCTCGTCGAACGACACCTCGCCGGCCGAGTACCGCCGGAAGTGGTGCTCCTCCAGCTCGCGCCAGACCCGTACAGCATCACCCGCATGGCGCGCGGCGTCGACCTCCAGCACCCAGGCCCGGATGCCGGTGTCGCGTGCCGTCGAGTAGTCCAGCAACGTGTCGTCGAGGTCGAACAGCACGGCATCCGCACCAGAGAGCAGGCCCATCGACGCTCAGGCGGCCAGCGACTGCTCGATGATCGCCGCGGCGATCTCGAGGGACGCGGTCGCCGCCGGGGAGGGCGCGTTGAGCACGTGGACCTGCCGCGGGGCGTACTGGATGATGAAGTCGTCGGCGAGGGAGCCGTCCGGACGGATCGCCTGTGCACGTACGCCGCTCCCGCTAGGGACGATGTCCGAACGGCGAACCGACGGTACGAGCGTGGCGAGTGACGCGGCGAACAGCGTCCGCGACGCGGAGCGCACCATCTCCCGGGCGCCGTTGCCGAGGTTGCGGCTCGCCATCTTGAGGAAGCCCGGGTAGCTGAGCGCGTCCCAGACGTCCCGCGGGACGATGTCGCGCCAGCGGTAGCCCTCGCGGGCGAACGCGAACACGGCGTTCGGGCCGGCGTGGACACTTCCATCGATCATCTTGGTGAAGTGGACCCCGAGGAAGGGGAGGTCGGGGTCCGGCACGGGGTAGATGAGCTTGTTGACGAGATAGCGCTTGTCGGCCGCGAGCTCGTAGTACTCGCCACGGAACGGCACGATCCGTACGTCCGGCTCGAGACCGGCGAGACGTGCGATCCGGTCCGACTGCAAGCCGGCGCAGTTGATCATGATGTCGCTCGTGACGCTGCCCGCGTCGTGCTCGACCACGACGCCGGTCGGGCGGGAGTGGATGGCGCGTACGGCCGAGCCGAGCACGAGGGTGGCACCGTTCTCCGACGCGAGGCGTGCGTACGTCTCGGTCACTTCGGAGTAGTCGATGATGCCGGTCGAGTGGACCCGGAGTGCGGCGACGGCGTTGACGTACGGCTCGACCTCGCGCGCCTGCTCCGCCGTGATGAGCTCGCAGGGAGTGCCGTTGGCCTGGCCCCGTTCGTACAGGGTCCTCAGCCCCGGCAGCTGCCCCACCTCGGTGGCGACGATGAGCTTGCCGCACACGTCGTGGCGGATGCCGTTCTCCTTGGCGAAAGCGACCATGGAACGGTTGCCCGCCGTGCACATCGTCGCCTTCAGCGATCCGGGGCGGTAGTACGGGCCGGCGTGGATGACGCCCGAGTTGTGGCCGGTCTGATGGGCGGCCCAGCGGGTCTCCTTCTCGACCACGGTCACGGCGACACCACGCTGCGACAGTCTGTACGCGACGGCCAGCCCCACGATCCCGCCGCCGACCACGGTCGCGCTCGAGTAGTCCACTCTTCGCTCCTCGGTTCTCATCGGCAGTTTAGGGCGCCATGCCGGTCCACCGTGGTCGTATCTGCTGCCCGGGTCGTGCCGGATGGGCGGTACGTACGTCCACGGTCTGATGCACCTCGTCCGTACGTCCTGAATATGTCCTGACTGGTGGCGGCGGGTTGCGTGCTGACGTAACGTTGTCTTCACGGCGATACGAGCCGCGCGGGTGCAAGGACGGGCCACCTACCCGGACCTCCGCAGCGATCGTGACGCTAAGGCTTCGACCGGTCCATCCCCCGGCTCCCGGACGAAGCGCCAGAGGGCCGAACCCGCGAGGGACCGGCCCTCTTGCACGTCCGGGGTACGTGCCAAGGACGAGATCAGGCGGGATCCTGATCAACTGCCCCCAGCCGCAGCGGGAAGCCGAAGGGGGATCCGCGCGGAACGTCAGCGTGAGCCGTAAACGCGCGTCACCCGTGGCGTGATCAGGCAGGTGACCTCGTACGGAATGGTGCCCATGATCTCGGCCATCTCCGTCGCCGTGATCTGCTCGTCGCCCTGGGCGCCGATCGCGACGACCTCGTCGCCGACCGCCACGGGATCGTCGCCCGCGTCGATCATGGTCTGGTCCATGCACACTCGGCCGACGACCGGGTAGCGGCGGCCGTTCACGAGCAGGTGGCCGCGGTTGGAGTTGAGGCGGCTGAAGCCGTCCGCGTAGCCGATGGGCACCGTGGCGATCGTCGTGTCCTTGGGTGCCGTCCACGTACGGCCGTAGCTGACGGTCTCGCCGGCCCGCACGCGCTTCACGAACGACACCCGCGACGCCAGCGTGAGGCCACCGACGAGCTCGACGGTACGGGGCGTGGCGGGGTCGGGGTAGTGCCCGTACGCCATGACGCCCGGCCGCACCATCGTCCCCCACGAGTCGGGATGGGCGAGCACGCCGCCGGAGTTGGCTGAGTGGATGTACGGGAGTCGGCGCCCGACCGCTGCGGTCACCTCGTCGACGACTCGTCCGAACGTCACGAGCTGGCCTGCCGTGAACGCGTCCTGCGCCGGCTCGTCGCTCGCGGGGAGATGGGTGAAGATGCCCGTCAACGTGAGATGCGGCTGGTCCTCGACGAGTCGCGCAAGAGCGGCCGCCCGATCCGGCTCGACGCCGATGCGCCGCATGCCGGTGTCGACCTTGACGTGCACCTCGGCGGCCACGCCCTGCGCCGCCGCGACCCGCTCGGCCGCGAGCACCGTGGCCTCGTCGACGACGGTGAGCACCAGCCGAGCCCGTACCGCCTCGCGCAGCTCGTGCTCGAACACCTGGGACAGCTTGAGGATCGGCAGGGTGATGCCCGCCTGGCGCAGCTCGATGCCCTCCGGGACGGTCGCGACGCCGAACCAGTCGGCCGCACCCGCAGCTTCCACCGCCTGCGCGACAGGGACCGCGCCGTGCCCGTACGCGTTGGCCTTGATCGCCAGCAGCACCGCCCGGTCGCCGACCCGTGCCTTCACGGCTCGGAGGTTGGCGACGATGTGGTCGAGGTGGACCCGCGCGTGGGTCGCGTACAGCATGAGCCCATTTGTAGCCCATCCGCGGCGGGTCCTGCGTACGAGTTCAACCCCGCGACCGCACAATGGGGCCATGCGTGCCTTCCCCGCAGCAGTTCTGAGCGTCGCCTGCACGGTGACGTTGGCTTCGTGCGCCCAGACCGCTCCGCCCGGAGTCGCCGTCGTGTCCCAGAGCGCCGAGCCGTCCGCTACCACCACGTGGAAGTCCGACGCCCCGGTCACGCTGCAGATCGGGTCCTCGACCGACCTGTCCCAGACCCGCGGGCTCGCGAAAGCCGTTGTCACCGTGGAGTCCATCACCGAGGGGGCCAAGTGCCCCTCGGGCGCGACGAAGCCCAAGAACGGCCAGTTCATCGCGGTCAAGCTCAGTGCCACGCGCCTCGACACGTCCGAGGGGTTCGGGATGGCTGTGTACGACTGGGGGACCCTCGACGGCTCCGGTAAGGCCGTCGCCGGGAACGCCGGCCTGGCGACCGGCCTGTGCATCACCGACGGCACCGCGCTCAAGCTCGCCTGGGACGCGTCCGGGCGCGCCGCGGGCACGCTGCTGATCGACGCCCCGACGACCGTGACCGCGATCACGGCCACCAACACGATGGTCAGCCCGAGCGTGACCGTCACGCTGGCGATGCCGGCGCGCTGACAGTCTCGCGAGGCGGACGAGGTCGTTCATCGTCAACCCTGGTCGACCGACGGGGGCGAGGCTTAGCCTGGCCCGATGACTGAGCCTCTTCCGCCGTTCGACGAGAGCATCGAGCGGGTCCTCGTCGTCGTCGCCCATCCCGACGACGCCGAGTACGGCACATCGGCGGCGGTCGCGACATGGGCATCCGCAGGTGTCGACGTCGCGTACCTCCTCCTCACGGCCGGTGAGGCAGGGATGCAGCGGCCTCCCGAGGAGGCCGGTCCGCTCCGCGCCGAGGAGCAACGCGCAGCGTGCGAGGCGGTCGGCGTCAAACGGTTCTCCATCCTCGACTTCCCGGACGGCACCCTCATCTACTCCCTCGAGCTGAGGGAGGCCATCGCGCGCGAGATCCGCCGCTTCCGTCCGAACGTCGTGGTCGGCGGGTCCGGCGACCTGGTCACGGCCTGGGGCTTCGACCACGCCGACCACCGGGCGGCGGGAGTTGCGACGATCGACGCCGTACGCGACGCGGACAACCGCTGGGTCTTTCCGCAGCTGCTCCGCGACGGGCTGGGGCCCTGGGGCGCGAAGTGGCTGTTCATCGTCGCCAGCTCTCATCCGACGCACCACGTCGCCGTCACCGAGGAGGGACGTGACCGCGCCGTGGCATCGCTCGAGGCGCACCAGGCCTACCTCGCGGACCTCCCGTGGCACCCGGCGCCCGCGGACCTCGTCGACGGGTTGCTGTCGGGAGGCGGGCAGGCAGCGGGAGTGCCGCGGGCCGTCCTCTTCGACGTCCACAAGCTCCGGGACTGACCGCGTACTCCTCGATAGGGTCGCTGCCGTGAACGAACGTGTAGCGATCTTCGACCTCGGCATGGTGCTCTCCACCCCGACCGGCATGTACGACAGGCTGGCCGTGCTCCTCGGCAGCACTCCGGCCGCTGTGGAGAAAGGGTTCTGGGGACCGCACCGCCACTCGTACGACGAGGGCATCACGGACCGCGCGTACTGGGAGATCGCGCTCCCGCTCATCGAGGGCCACCAGGTGAAGGACCTCGACGCGATCCTGCCGGAGCTGGTCACCACCGACACCGGCGGCTGGCGGAAGATCCGCGAGGATGCGCAGACCATCCTCGAGGACCTCCATCACGCAGGCACGAGGGTCTTCGTCCTGTCGAACGCTCCGCGAAGCTTCGCCGAGACTGCTGCGGGGTTCGACTGGGCACACCTCGTCGAGCGCTACTTCTTCTCCGGGCTCATGGGCGTCGCGAAGCCGTCGTCCGAGATCTACGCCCGCGTCGAGGAGGCTCTCGGCCTGCCCGGCGGGGCGCTCTGGTTCGTCGACGACAGGATGGAGAACGTCACCACCGCGTCGGACCGTGGATGGCATGCGCATCTCTGGGTCGACGACGCGGACACCCGTGCCTGGTTGGCCGCAGAAGGCTTCCTGTCCTGACTCCAACCGCGCCGACTCGGCGTACCGTGAAAGTGAGCCCACGAACGCGTGGGCAACCTGGAGGTCAGACATGTTCGCTCCACAGCTGGAACACATGGCGAACGGGCGGGGGTTCATCGCCGCCCTGGACCAGAGCGGCGGAAGCACCCCTAAAGCGCTGCAGCTGTACGGCATCGGCCCCGACGCGTACACCGGAGACGAGGAGATGTACGACCTCGTCCACGCCATGCGGGAACGGATCGTCACCAGCCCGTCCTTCACCGGGGCACGGATCCTCGGCTCGATCCTGTTCGAGAAGACTCTTGACCGTACGTTCGGCGGCCAGCCCGCCGCCGACTACCTCTGGGAGACCAAGCACGTGGTCCCGTTCCTCAAGGTCGACAAGGGGCTCACGGACGAGGCCGAGGGTGTGCGTCTCATGAAGCCGATCCCCGACCTCGAGGACCTGCTGAAGCGCGCCAACGCTGCTCATGTCTTCGGGACCAAGATGCGGTCGGTCATCAGCTCGGCCGACCGCGACGGGATCAGAGCCGCGGTCGCCCAACAGTTCGGCCTGGGCCGACGGATCACCGCCGCCGACCTCGTCCCGATCCTGGAGCCGGAGATCGACATCAAGGCCGCCGACAAGGGCGAGTGCGAGCGCATCCTCCTGGACGAGATCGGCCGGCACCTGCTCTCCGACACGCTCGACGGCCCGATCATGCTCAAGCTGACGATCCCCGAGGTCGACGGCTTCTACACACCGCTCATCGAGCACCCCGAGATCGTACGAGTCGTGGCCCTGTCGGGCGGCTACACGCGGGCCGAGGCGAACGAGCGACTGGCCCGCAACCCGGGCCTGATCGCCAGCTTCTCGCGCGCGTTGACCGAGGGTCTCCGCGTCGACATGACCCCGGAGGAGTTCGACGCGACGCTCNNGTCAGCGGTCGGGCGTCGCGCCCCAGATGCGGGTCAGGTAGTCCCTCATCGACCGGTCGGAGGAGAAGAAGCCGCACCGCGCGATGTTGAGGATGGCTGACCGCGTCCAGGCCTCCTCGTCCGCGTACGCAGCTTCGACCCGGGCCTGAGCGTCCATGTACGCCTGGTAGTCGGCCAGCGCCATGAAGCGGTCCTGGTAGAGGAGGTTGGAGACGACCATCTCGAACGCGTTCCTGTCGCCGCCGGAAAACGCACCCGAGGAGATGAGGTCGATCGCGCTCTTGAGCTCCGGGATGCTCTCGTAGTACTCGCTGGGCTGGTAACCCGCAGCCGTGAGCGCCGTCACCGCCGGCTCGTCCATGCCGAAGAGGAAGAAGTTCTCGTCACCCACGAGCTTACGGATCTCGACGTTCGCGCCGTCGTCCGTACCGACCGTCAGCGCGCCGTTGAGCGCGAACTTCATGTTGCCCGTACCGGAGGCCTCCATGCCTGCCAATGAGATCTGCTCCGACAGGTCCGCCGCCGGGATGAGCTTCTCGGCCAGTGTCACGTTGTAGTTCGCCGGGAACGCGATCTTGATCTTGCCCTGTACGCGCTTGTCGGCGTTGACCGTCGCCGCGACGCAGTTGATGAGGTAGATCGTCTCCTTGGCCATCTTGTAGCCGGGCGCAGCCTTCGCACCGAAGACAACGGTGCGGGGCGTGAACGTGCTGGGGTCGAGCCTGCCGCTGATGAGTCCGTCGTACAGCGTGACGATGTGGAGAAGCTTGAGGCTCTGCCGCTTGTACTCGTGGAGCCGCTTGACCATCACGTCGAGCAGGTTGCCGTCGGGGAGGTCGATGCCGTCGCGCGCACGCAGGAGGTCGTACAGCCGCTTCTTGTTGGTCTCCTTCGAGTCCCGGAAGCCCTTGCGGAAGTCCTCGTCCTCGGCGTACGGCTCGAGCTCCTCGAGCCGGTCGAGGTCCGTGACCCAACCTGGGCCGAGCGCGTCGGTGATGAGCGTGCTCAGGGAGGGGTTCGCGAGGCGGATGAAGCGACGCGGCGTCACTCCGTTCGTGACGTTGGTGAACTTGTCGGGCCAGTACGACGAGAAGTCGGGCAGGACCTTCTCGGCGAGCAGCTGCGAATGGAGCGCCGCGACGCCGTTGACCTTGGTGGCCGCGACGGTGGCCAGGTAGGCCATCCGTACAGCCCGCTCCGGGTACTCGCTGACGATCGACATCCGCCGCACTCGGAGCTCGTCCTCGGGGAACGCCGTCCGGAGCTCCGCGAGGAAGTTGTCGTTGATCTTGAAGATGATCTCGAGGTGGCGCGGCAGCAGCCGGCCGAGCAGCTCGACGGACCACATCTCCAGCGCCTCAGGAAGGAGCGTGTGGCAGGTGTACGCGAAGCACTTCTTCGTGATCTCCCATGCCTCGTCCCACTCGTACTGCTTCTCGTCGACGAGGATCCGCATCAGCTCCGGCACCGCGATGACAGGGTGTGTGTCGTTGAGCTGGAACATGATCCGCGTCGGCAGGTCGTGGAGGTCGTAGTCCTCCTCGAGAATCCCGTCGATGAAGTCGTGGAGCGAACAGGCCACGAAGAAGTACTGCTGCTGCAGGCGCAGCTCCTTGCCCTGCGGCGTCGAGTCCTCGGGGTACAGCACCTTCGTGATGTTCTCCGCGAACGTCTGCGCGCGTACGGCCTCGGCGTAGTCGCCGGCGTTGAAGATCGCCAGGTCGAACGCCTTGGTGGCCTGGGCGCTCCAGAGCCGGAGCGTGTTCACCCGGCCGTTCTGGTAGCCGGGGACCATGTAGTTGTAGGGGATGCCGAGCACGTTCCAGGCCGGCACCCAGCGCGTACGCGGCGTGCCCTTGTCGTCGTACGTCTCCGTGTGGCCGCCGAAGTCGACCTGTACGGCGGCTTCCGGGTGCGGGAACTCCCACGGTCCGCCGAGCGACAGCCACGTGTCCGGCTGCTCGACCTGGCGGCCGTCGACGAAGGTCTGGCGGAAGATGCCGTACTCGTAGCGGATGCCGTAGCCGATGCAGGGCACGCTCATCGTCGCGAGCGAGTCGATGAAGCAGGCGGCGAGGCGGCCGAGGCCACCGTTGCCGAGGCCGGGCTCAACCTCCTGCGCGCGCAGCGTGGCGATGTCCAGGCCACAGCTCTCGAGTGCCTTGGCGGCGATCTCCGTGAGGTCGGTCGCGAGGAGCGCGTTGCCCAGCTGGCGACCGAG
>PMBM01000129.1 GCA_003153855.1 Propionibacteriaceae bacterium | reverse complement strand
GTGAGCATCATCAACGGCCGCCTCGGCAACATGGTCCGGCTCGACGGCGACAAGATCGTCGTCAACATGCTCCGCGTCGGGTTCGAGGAGGACGGCTCGTGGCGCCTGTTCAGCCTGCGCCCCGACTTCAGCCCGGCCGTCAAGGTGCAGACCGAGGACGACATCACGGCCAGCACCGTACTGGGGGCGAACGAGGCACCCCTGGACTTCAGCAAGCGCCGCGGACTCAGGGAGGCTCGCGCCGATGCGCGCAACCGCGCTGCCGTGTCCCGCAAGTACGTGAAGAACTGTGAGGAGCTGCTGTTCCAGCGCCCGGACGACGCGATCCACCGCGGGTACGACAAGCAGGCCGAGCGTGACATCGCCGGTGGCGGCACGTTCCTGTCCAACTTCCAGCCGCTGACGAAGTCGGACGCCGCTGCCATGGTGCAGGACGCAGTGGGGTTCAGCCAGTTCACTGACCCGATGAAGAATCTGCTGAGCAGCTTCGCGACGAGCACGGACGGCCCCGCGTACGTGGTCAGCTCCGCCAGCCCGCGCGTCGTGGGCGGCAAGCCGAGCAAGAACCCCCGCTACCTGCAGCTGCGACCCGACCGCTCCAACCCCGTCGCGACCGCCCTGGCCGACATCGCCGACCACCTGCTGCACCACCGCGCACTCACCGAGTTCGCGCCGCTGCCGGTCGACATCATCGCCGCGGGCCGCCGCAACAACCCGCCGGAGGCCGACGCGCCCGCGCTCTGCTCGTACAACCCCTTGCACTACATGGAGCTGCCCGAGCTGTTCCTCGAGTTCATCAGCTCGATGACGGGCAAGTCGCCGTCCACGACGGGTGCCGGATCCGAAGGGGCGCTCACCAAGGGCCCGTTCAACATGCTGCCGAGCATCATCGACCTCAACGCGGCGTTCCTCAGCTACGCGCTGACCGGGTACGACGGGTGGATCAGCTCCGCCGGCTACATCGGCCCCAAGGTGCGCGTCGACCACGACTTCAGCCTGCTCGTGCCGGAGGTGTTCAGCAGGATGTCGCCTGCCGAGCGCGACGCCGCGTGGCTCCTGGAGAACGGCTACCTCGACCCGATCGAGGACGTGGAGCGCGACGGGAGGACGATCGAGGCGAGCCGCCTCGGCTACCGCATCAACCAGCGCTTCGTCACGACGTTCTTCGGGCGGATCTTCCTCCACCCGGCCACGGTGTTCACGCCCGAGATGCTCAAGCCCGAGCTGCAGGACGCCGACGTGTACGCGGACTCCGTCGAGGTCATCGTCGAGACGCACCGCCGTGTCGCCCAGTCGTACCTCGACGACGGCACCATCGCCATGGCGATCCCGCCGCTGCGCGCACTGTTGCAGTACATGGCAGGAGGCCACTCGAGCGAGGGCTGGACGTTGCACTCCCCCGAGCTGCGTGAGCTGTTCACCCGCGACAACGTGCTGGCCAGCGACTGGTACGCGGAGCGTCTCGCGGCCAAGCAGAAGGCCGACATCTGCCACTACGAGGCCGCCGCCGGACGGCTCGAGCTGTTCCAGTCCGAGGACGCGAACGCCGATCCGGTCGAGCGCCTCCACGTACAGCAGCGCCTCGTCGAGGCCTACGCCGAGCTCGGCCGGGTCAAGCAGGACGCCTACCGCGCCGGCCTCGTGGGCACGCTGGGCCTGCAGCCGCTCTGAGGGCCAGGTCCCTGGGTTGAGGCACCCGCACAACCTTTGTGGTCCGAAAAGGTGGTCACAGGGGTTGTGCGGGAGCCCTAAAGCTTGTGCGCGTCCAGGGCTGAGCGACTACGGGCGGGCTCAGAAACCCGCGTAGATGAAGCCGCCCGAGCCGTCGGCGACGAAGAACCAGTAGAGGAACAGCGCGGCCATCGCGACGAAGGCGGCCAGGAACCAGAGGAACGGATGCGGCCGTACGGTCGGAGGCGACCACGGGGCCCTTGCCGAGTTCACGACCGGGTCGCTGCCGGCTGCCTGGATGCGGTCCAGAGCCGCGCTCAGCCACGTGGACACGGGTCCCGTCTCAGGGGCGGGCGAACTCCCAACAGGCATGGGTGACATCCAACCACCCCCTCCAGCCGAGGTGGAGCGTGTCGAAGAAGTAGTACGGCTCGTACGCCTTGGACGTGAGATCCGTCAGCTGGACGGAGTTGGCGGCGGCGATGCGGCGGATGTCCGTCGCGAACCCGTCGCGCTGCGCCTTCGGAAGGCGGGTGAAGTCGCTCCACGTGCCGTTGACCGGCAGCGGGATCAGCATCACGTCGATGCCGAGGTCGTGGGCGACGTCGAGGAACAGCTGGAGGTCGTCGTACTCGACCGACGACGTGTACGTGACGCCGGCCTGCTGCCCCTTGAGCTTGTCGATCTGCGGCACGACGCGCTTCTGGTAGAACGCGTCCTCCATGTTGTACGGGTTCTTGCCGACCTTCGCCTTGCCTGTCGCTGCGGCCTTGGCATCCTCCGCCGCCCAGTCGATGGTCGCCATCGACTGCCTGCCTGGCTGCCACGCCCCCGTGTACCTGACGGCCTTGCGGTAGTCGACGCCCTTGTACGTGTCGCGCAACGCGTTGACCCGCTGGGTGAACACGTTGTACGGCGCGTTGACGACCTCCTCGACGGAGCTGGCGGTGGTCGTGGCGCAGCTCGCGCCGAGCGTGCACAGCTGGGGCATCAGCGAACCCACGCGTGCGATGAGCCGCTGCCGCGTGGCGGCTGACAGGTGGGGGTTGGCCAGCATCGCGTCCCAGGCGCTGTGGGAGAACACCGACTGGAAGAGACTGGCCTTGACCCCGCCCTGGACGAACCACTGCGGCGACAGGATGAGGGCGACCTTCTTGTTGGCGATGCTCGGCCCGACGGCGGCGAGCTCGATCGCGTGGTACAGCGACTGCTGGTTGCCGCGCCCCGACTCGTACATGTCGAAG
The DNA here is from genome assembly GCA_003153855.1 of Propionibacteriaceae bacterium. Classification (GTDB taxonomy): domain Bacteria; phylum Actinomycetota; class Actinomycetes; order Propionibacteriales; family Propionibacteriaceae; genus Fen-668. The sequence goes on along the minus strand of PMBM01000129.1, from coordinate 15,317 downwards.
TCGCTCGCGTTGTTGGGCAGCCACGTGCTCGGGTTCTGGTCGACGGGCATGCCGAGCTCGGAGCTGCCCATGAGGTACAGGTTCGTCACCCCGTCCGGCTCGCCGGCGATCGCCTGCTTGTACAGGCGGACCGGGTCCTCGCGGTGCCCGGGGCTCTCGTAGTTGAGCACCCTGACACTGCGCTGCTCGGGGTTCTTGACGGTCGTCAGCGCCCGGACGGCGATGTCGGCGACGGGGCTCAGGAACAGCCCCATGGCGAGCACCGCGCCCGCGATCAGCGCGAAGACCCGACGCATCAGAGGCGCTCCGCGACGAACGCCAGGATCCGGTTGACCGTCGAGATCTCGTCGCGCTCCACGGCCGTCGGGGGCACCTTGATGCCCAGGTCGTCCTCGAAGCTGACGAGGAGCTGCGTCACGCCGAGCGAGTCGAGAAGGCCTGCATCGAACAGGTCGACGTCACGCTCGGTGTCGATGGCGTCGGTGCCGCACACGTCGATGAGAAGCCTCAGGACCTCTTGCTCCTGTGCCTCGTCCATGTCGTCCTCGTTCGTTGTAAGGGGAATCCGACCGAACTGTATCCGGGCCGACTGTGGTCACCGGCACCCGGTGACCCTAGATCGCCAGGATGTGCCCCGAGAAGAGCAGGAATCCGAACACCACCAGCTGGAACGTGACGGCGATGGCGACGAGCCGGTACGCGAGGTGGTGGCGGTACGAGAAGAGCTTGCTCTTCTTCTCGTACACGTCGTTGCCCACCAGCAGCAGCCCGTGGTACAGCCCGTACAGCAGGTAGTGCAGCTGGAACCCGTGCCAGGCACCCATGAGGCACATGTTCAGCGCGAGCGCGACGCGGCCGGCGGCGACGCGACGGCCCTTGAACATCTTCGTACGCATGAGGAACATCGCCAGCCGCGTGTACAGGTAGTCGCGGAACCAGAACGACAGCGTGATGTGCCAGCGGTTCCAGAAGTCCTTGATCGACTCGGCGACGAACGGCAGCCGGAAGTTGGGCGGGGTGCGGATGCCGAAGATGTACGAGGTCCCGACGGCCATCGCCGAGTAGCCGGCGAAGTCGAAGAACAGGCGTCCGGTGTAGAGGTACATGTACGCGAGGGTCTGCGGCCAGCCGAACGCCCACTCGAGCTGCGTGGTGAACCACGCGGCAAGGACGAACTTGTACACCGCGCCCATGAGCAGCATGCCCAGGCCGCGGCTGAGCAGGTACCCGTACTCCTCGCGCGTCCACACCCGGTCCGCGTCCTGCTGGAAGCGCCGCAGCCGGTCGATCGGGCCGCTGGCGAGCGTCGGGAAGAACATGACGAAGAACGTGAGGTCCGCCAGCGGCAGCGCCGTGATGAGCCCGTCCGTGATCTCGAGGACGACCTGGATGACACGGAACGACAGGTACGAGATTCCGAGGAACCCGACGCTCAGCGTGGGGAACAGGTTGCCGACCTTGATGACGACCAGCGGCAGCGTGGCCCCCGCGGCGGCCACGCGGGCGAGCCACGGGTTCACGTGCTCGTGGCCGACCCGGTAGTGGAGCCAGCCCTTGACGAGCGACAGCTCGAACACGAGGAAGCCGACCAGCCACAGCCACTGCCCTGACGTCCAGCCGATGACGAGCACGACGATGAGGACCGTCGCGATCCGGCTGTACGCACGCAGCGGCTTCCCGAGCAGCCCGAGGACGACCGCCGGGAGGCTGACGAGGGTGAGGACGTAGAACCAGTACAGCGATCCGTACGCGTCGATCATGAACGACCCGCCAGGAGCGCGCGCCGGTCGGCCTTGCCGTTGGGAGTCATCGGGATCCGGTCCACCACCGTGAGCAGCTTGGGGACCATGTACTCCGGGACGTACGCGCGGAGCTCCCGCTTCAACGCTGTCGCCGTCGCCAGCGGGCCGCCCTCGGGTACGTAGCTGAGCTGTACGAAGCCGTGTAGGTGGGTGACGATCCCGTCGGCCCGGATCGCCAGCACTGCCGCCTGCTGGACGCCCGTCACGCGCCTGAGGTTCGTCTCGACGTCCTCGAGCTCGATCCGGTAGCCGTGCAGCTTGATCTGGGAGTCGATCCGCCCGTCGAAGTGCAGCATGCCCTCGTGGTCGAGGTGACCGAGGTCGCCCGTGCGATACGCGGGCGTGGCCGCGCCGTCCACGTCGACCAGGGTGAATGCCGCCGCGGTGAGGTCAGGACGGTGCAGGTAGCCGATCGACACCGTGTTCCCGGCGATGACGATCTCGCCGGGCTGGTTCGGGGGAAGGACCGCGCCCTGCTCGTCGCGGATGAGGATCCTGGTGCCCGGTTTCGCTGTGCCGACCGGTAAGGCGGTGCCGTCGAGATGCTCGCGGCCGATCGTCACGCTGGTGACGGCGACGGTGGACTCTGTGGGTCCGTACGTGTTGACGACGTCTGCGCGGGGGAAGCGGTCCTGCAATGCCGCGGCGGTCGTCGGTGAGAGGGTCTCGCCGCAGAAGAGGAAGCAGCCGAGCCTCGGCAACAGGGCTGCGCTGAACCCCGGGTCGGCGAGGCAGAGGTCGGCGAACGACGGAGTGGAGACCCACACGGAGACTCCGCTGCGTCCCAGCTCGTCGTGGAGCTCTCGCGCGTTCGCGACCGTCGGAGCATCGATCGAGTGCAGGGTCGCGCCCGTAGTCAGCGCGCAGTAGAGGTCCATCACCGACAGGTCGAACGAGAAGGGGGCCTGGTTGAGCCAGACGTGGTGACCTTCGCCGGATCCTCGTTTCGATACGCCAGATGGGGCCTGTTGCCCGTCGGGGGCAGTGGACGTCCGATCCGGTACGGAAACGAGGATCTCCGTCAGCGTCGTCGCCCAGTCGACGAAGTGGGCGAGGGCTGACTGGGTGATCTGCACGCCCTTCGGCCGGCCGGTGCTTCCCGAGGTGTAGATGACGTAGTACGGGTCGTCGGCGCCGACCGCGTGCGGTTCGCTGGTGGGGCCGGGCGGCACGGCTCCGGCGTCGAGGCCGGATCCGTCGAGGACCGTGACCGTGCCGGCGGCCACCCCGTCAGGCAGGGCGCGCACGGCGATGACGAGCTTCGTGCGCGACTCCTCGACCACGCTGGCGATGCGGTCGGCCGGCCACGAGGAGTCGAGCGGGATGTACGGGTGGCCCGCGCGGACGGCTCCGAGGAAAGCGACGAGCATCGCGGACTCCTTGTGGCCGTACACGACGACGGGGCTTCCGTCGTCGGCCAGCTCACCGGCGATGCGTGCGCTGAGGGCCGTCGCGGCGGACCAGAGCTGCGCGTACGAGAGGGACTCGCGACGGTACGTATGGGCAGCACGATCGCCGTCACGGGCAGCCGCAGCCCCGATCCGGTCGATGATGTCCACGTCTGAAACTCCCTCGCTCGCCCGACGATGGTACCGAGAGTGACGCTCACGGGTCTCCGGCGACTGGCTACCGTACCGTCATGCCCTTCGAGTGGAACGCCCGCACCTACGACGCACTGCCCCTTCCTCACGTCGCGTGGGGCCAGCGGGTGCTGGATCGGATGAGGCTGACCGGTACGGAACGGGTGCTCGATGCCGGCTGCGGTACGGGCCGCGACGCGGCTGCACTGCTGGACCGGATGCCGGGGATCGACCTGGTCGGGATCGACGCCTCCTCCACGATGATCGACGCGGCTCGGGAGCGCCTGGGCGACCGGGCCACGCTCGTGGTCGCCGACCTCACCCAGCCGCTCCCCATCGAGCCGGTCGACGCCGTGATGAGCGTGGCGGCGTTCCACTGGGTCACCGACCACGAGCTGCTGTTCCGCAACCTCGCGGCGTCGGTGCGTCCGAGTGGACGGCTGACGTCGGACTGCGGCGGCCAGGGGCAGGTGGCGATCCTCGACCAGGCGCTGGTCACCGTCACCGGGAAGCCGAAGCAGTACATCCGGTTCGCCGGCGTCGACGACACCACCGCGGCCCTGGTGGCCGGTGGATGGCAGGTCGAGTCCGTGCGGCTCCGGCCCGATCCCCTTCGCCTCGACGACCCGGACCTCCTCGAGACGTACCTGGCCACCGTCATGCTCGGCGCGTACCTGGACAAGATGCCCTCCGACGAGCACCGGCCGTTCGTACGGGCTGTACGGGAGGCGATGTCCGAGCCGGTCATCGACTACGTACGGCTGGAGATCGACGCGATCCGTACGTAGCCGTTGTGTTACTTGGATTACCGAGTAATGATGTAATCATGAACATCGCAGAGTGGTTCGCCGGGCGTCTGCCCGAATGGTTCATCGGTGCTCCGGTGGTGACCGTCGACCGCGAGGAGATCCTCGTCGTGGGTCGGCTTCGTGTCCCCGAGCCGGACGACGGCAGCGCAGGCAGTGACTCCGCCGCGGACGGGCGCATCGCCCGCTGGCGCGAGGAGACCCGCCGGGAGCGCATGAAGATCGCCGACGAGGCCGAGGCGCGTTTCGGCCGCAAGGTCGCGTGGGGTGCCGAGTACGGGGAGATCAAGGTCATCTTCACCTCGCTCGCCATCCCGGTCATGACTCGACTCCGTCAGCCTGAGCGGATGGTGCTCGACACGCTCGTCGCGGCAGGCGTCGCGAGGTCGCGCTCCGACGCGCTCGCATGGTGCGTACGGCTGGTGGGCAGCAACGAGGAGTCCTGGATCGCCTCCCTCCGCGAGGCCCTGGGCGCCGTCGACGAGGCCCGCAAGGCAGGTCCCTCGACGTAGGCGATCCCTGAGGTCAGCCACGGCGCCAGCCGGGGCTGAGTCACGAAGGGTCGCCGCAGCAAAGAGGGTTTCGGCCGTCTCGATGGGGCTCACGGCTCGAACTGGACCGTGACGGCTATCGAGACGGCCGAAACCCGCTGAACCTACGAGCGCCGCGCCCGGTCCAGGCCCGCGCGCAGGTCATCGACGAGGTCATGGATCTCCTCGATGCCGACCGCGATGCGGAGCATGCCGTCCGAGATGCCGGCGGCCGCCTGTACGTCCGGGGGCATCGCGGCGTGCGTCATGCTGGCGGGGTGGCAGATGAGGCTCTCGACACCGCCGAGTGACTCGGCCAGTGAGAAGCACGTGAGCCCGGTGAGGCACCGCTTGGCAGCCGCGAGGTCGGCCAGCTCGAACGAGAGCATGCCGCCGAAGCCGTCCTGCTGGTGCCGGGCGAGGTCGTGGCCGGGGTCGTCCGTCAGCCCCGGATAGTGGGTCGCGCTGACTGCCGGATGCTGGGCGAGCAGCTCGGCGAGCGCCTGCGCGTTCTCGCAGTGGGCCTTCATCCGTACGCCGAGGGTCCGCAGCCCGCGCAGCGTGAGGTACGAGTCGAACGCGCCACCTGGCGTACCCAAGCAGTTCGCCCACCAGCGCAGCTCCTGGACGATCTCCGGTGTCGCGCCGACCACGGCACCGCCGACGACGTCCGAGTGACCGTTGAGGAACTTGGTGGTCGAGTGGATGACGATGTCGGCGCCGAGCTCGATGGGGCGCTGCAGGGCCGGGGACAGGAACGTGTTGTCGACGGCGACCACCGCGCCGACGCCATGCGCGGCCTCGATCACGGTCGCTAGGTCGGTGATCCGGAGCAGGGGGTTCGACGGCGACTCGAGCAGTACGAGCGCGGGCCTGCGCGGCCAGAGCTCGGCCATCGAGGTCGCGCTGGTGAAGTCGACGGACACCAGCTCGAACTGCCCCTTGCCGGCGAGTGCGTTGAACAGCCGCCACGTACCGCCGTAGCAGTCGTGCGGGATGGCCACCACTGAACCGGCGGGCGCGAACGCGGCAACCATGGTCGTCAGCGCGGCCATCCCGGAGGCGGTGATCTCCGCGCCGGCGCCACTCTCGAGGTCGGCGATCGTGTCGGCGAGCAGGGATCGGGTCGGGTTCGACGAGCGGCTGTACTCGTACCCCGACGACTCCCCGGGCTTCGTCCATGCGTAGGTCGTGGACAGGTAGATCGGGGGTACGACGGCGTGGTGCTGCTGGTCCCAGGCCAGCCCCGCACGGGTCGCCCGGGTGATCCGGGTCCTCCTGTCAGCCATCGTTCTCCTTCGTTCCCCGTGAAGGCTAGTGGGGACAGGCGAGTCGCAGGGCGTGGTCCCGAGCGGTGGCCACGGATTGGTCCGAGACCCTCGCCAGGGGGGGATCCATTGCGTATCGTCCAAGAATGAAGATCTCCGACGTACTCCGGACGAAGGGGTCCGCAGTCATCACTGTGGCACCCCACGAGACCATCGCCAGCCTGCTCGAGCTCCTGGCCCAGCACAACATCGGCGCGGTCGTCGTCAGCTCCGACGGAGCGGCCGTCGACGGCATCGTCAGCGAGCGCGACGTGGTGCGGCAGCTGCACACACGCGGTACGGCCCTCCTCGAGGCGCCCGTGTCGTCGATCATGACGGCCAAGGTTGTGAGCTGCTCGCCCGACGACGAGCTCGTCGAGATCGGCGCCCTCATGACCGACAACCGCATCCGCCACCTGCCGGTCGTCATCGACGGCCGCCTCGCCGCGATCGTGAGCATCGGCGACATCGTCAAGGCCCGCATGGACCAGCTCTCCACCGAGCGCGACCTGTACGAGGCGTACATCAGCCAGTAGCAGCGATGGTGTGAGCCGCGACCTGCGTACAGCACGCCCGCCCGCTCCCAGCCCCACATGCCCGAGAGCTCTGGCCCACGCCGTAGAGCGACTTCGTGGCTCCCCGGGACTACTGCGCCTGTGCGCCGCTGACCAGGGGCGGGAGAGTGGACCAGGGGAAGTTGATCCACTTGTCGGTCATGCGCCAGATGTAGTCGCACTTCACGATGCTGTGGGGCTTCTCGTAGATGACGGCCGTACGGATCTCGCGTACGTGCGGGGCGCAGAAGTCGCGGACCAGCGCGAGCGTGCCGCCGGTGTCGGCGACGTCGTCGACGACCAGCACGTTCTTCTCGGACAGGTCGATCTGTCGCGGTACGGGCGGCAGCACGACGGGCATCGGGAGCCGCTCCTCGACATCGGTGTAGAACTCGATGTTCATGACGTGGAGGTTCTTGATGCCGAGGGCGTACGAGACGGCACCGGCCGCGAACAGCCCCCCACGCGCGATGGAGAGGATGAGGTCGGGCTGGAACCCCGAGTCGAACACCATCTGCGCGAGCTCGCGGCTCGCGGTGCCGAACATCTCCCAGGTGAGGACCTCACGTACGTCTGAGTCAGCCATGGCGGCATCCTTCCAGTCGTAACTCCCCTTGCTGCACGCGGGTCACCTGTCGTCGCGGGGCCGAGGCCGCCGGGAGCGATGCAACACCTGGTTCGCGCTCGTCGGCCGGTANNGATCTGGTGGAGTGGTGACGACTGATCCCGTAGTGCATCGAACACGCTGGTGGCGGCTCGTACCGGTCGCTGCCCTCCTGTGTTTCGCCTTGTCGCTGCGCGCTCCGATAACCGTGATCCCACCCCTGCTGACCCCGATCAGGAGCGACCTGGGCATCGACGCGCCCACCGCCGGACTCCTCACGAGCATCCCGGTCCTCTGCTTCGGGCTCCTCACGCCCGTCGCGTCGCGGATCATCCACCGGCTCGGCATCAACCTCGGCGGCCTGTACTGCGTGCTCGGCGTCATCGCCGGCTCGATCCTCCGGTCGGTCGGCGGGGTCACCACGGCGTTCATCGGCACGATCCTTCTGGGCGTCTTCATCGCCATCGGCAACCTGGCCATCCCGATGCTGATCGGCCGCCAGTACAAGCACCGAGCGGAGCTGCTCACCGGCGCGTACGCGATCACGTCGAACGTCACGGTCACGGCGACCACAGCGCTCGCCGTGCCGGCCGCCGACCTCTGGGGGTGGCGCTGGACCGCCGCAGGGAGCGGCGTGCTCCTGGGCGCCGCGGCCCTGGTGACGTGGTTCCTTGTCTACCCGCCGGGCATAGAGGGCGCACGGAAATGGTTCAGCCGCCGTGCCGGGCAGCTCGACGCCATCCCCGTGGGAAGACCGGCCCCCGTTCGAACGGTGAAGGCCCACAGCCGGTCCTGGCGTGTGACCGCCCTTCTCAGCGCGGCGTTCGCCGGGCACACGTTCGCCTACTACGCCGTGACGGCCTGGCTTCCGACGGCGCTCGTCGACATCCAGCACATGACCCGTGCGCAGGCGGGCGTCGCGGCGAGCCTGTTCCAGGCTGCCGGGATCGCCGGGCCACTGCTCGTACCGCTCATGTCCGCCTTCCGCTGGTCGTCGACGAGGATCGTCGTCGTGCTGGGCGTTGCCTGGATGGTGATGCCGGCCGGNNTCGCGCAGCATCGACGAGAACCGCCGTACGACGTCGACGATGCAGACGGTCGGCTACTCGGCCGCCGCCGCCGGCCCTGTCGTCGCCGGCTGGGTCCACCAGCAGGTCGGCGGGTGGTCCGTGCCGTTCGGCATCATCCTCGCCGTCACGTTCCTCATGCTCGTCACCGCGACCCTCGCTGTCCGTACGCCGATGCCAGACGCCGTGCGGGACTAGGTTCGGATGGTGCCTCCTCGCCTCGTCGCCACCGACCTCGACGGGACGCTCGTCGGCGCGGACGGCCGAGTGAGCGCGCGTACGGCCGAGGTGCTCGCCGCCGTGAACGCACTCGGCGTGCCCGTCGTGTTCGTCACCGCGCGCCCGCTGCGCTGGATGGGCGACATCTGGCCGCACGTCGGGAGCCACAGCCTGGCGATCGTCTCCAACGGAGCGATCCTGTACGACGTGGGAGCGGGTCGCGTCGTCGACATCCGCGGCATCGAGCCGGAGGTCGGGATCCCGCTGCTCGCGGACCTGGCGACGGCGTTGCCGAGGGCGGGGCTCGGCTTGGAGTACGCGTCCGGGCTGCACCGGAACGCGCTGTACGAGTCGGACGAGATCCCCGATCTCAGCATCGTCTGCGACCTGAGCGCTCCCTGGCAGGGGCCGGTCGCGAAGATGCTCGTCAAGGACTACTCGATCCCGCCGGAGCAGCTCCGCGCGGTGACGGCGGACGTCGTGGGCGACCGCGCGACGCCGACCTGGTCCGTACCGGGGCTCATCGAGATCAGCGCCGTCGGCGTCACGAAGGGCTGGCGGTTGCGCGAGGTGTGCAGGTCCCTGGGCATCGACGCCGCCGACGTGGTCGCGTTCGGCGACATGCCGAACGACCTGGACATGATGGGCTGGGCGGGCACCTCGTACGCGATGGCGAACGGCCACGAGTCCGTACGCGCCGCTGCAACCCACGTGGCCCCCGCCAACGACCAGGACGGGGTCGCGCACGTACTCAGCGAGCTGTACGGGGTGTAGGCGGCCCTGCCCGAGTCCACACGATGGTGGCGCTCTGCCGTGTACATGGGGGATGGCGGGACTGATGCGTCCCTGCATCACCAAGATATAGCGGCTGGGCGGGCTTGCCGCAAGACCCCCGGTACGGCGGAGAATCGGGACTCCCTAAACTCGGAGCTGCCCATGAATCCCCACACCACCAGTGCCTTCGCCCTCCCCGAGAGGCTGGCCGCCAAGGCCGACCCCGCCCTCATCACCCGTGACGAGCAGCAGTTCGCCGCCATCGCCGCAACCCTCGACCAGCAGGCGGCCGAGATCGTCGACCGGCTCGCCACGCTCCGTACGGCGCCGGGAGGCAAGGGCCGCGGCGCGATGGACCGCGACCTCGAGATCCACCACCTGACGAACCGGCTCCGGGTGCTGCGCCGGTACGGTCTGGACGTGTGCCTCGGCCGCATGGTCGCCACAGATGGCTCCAAGCCGGTCTACGTCGGACGGCTCGCCCTGACCGACTCCGCGGGCGACCCCCTGCTGCTGGACTGGCGCGCACCCGCGTCCGAGCCGTTCTTCGGGGCGACCTCGGCTCATCCCATGGGCCTGACCAGCCGGCGCAGGTACCGCTGGTCCCGTGGCCGCGTCACGGACTACTGGGACGAGGTCTTCGGAACGGACGGGCTCGCCCAGACCGCCCCTGACGACGACTCCGCCTTCATCGCGAGTCTCGGCAGCAGCCGTTCGGCGCGCATGCAGGACGTGCTCAGCACCATCGCCGCCGAGCAGGACGCGATCATCCGCGCCGGGTCCCACGGCGCTCTCGTGGTCGACGGAGGCCCGGGGACCGGCAAGACGGTCGTCGCCCTGCACCGCACCGCTTATCTGCTGTACGCCGACCCGCGCCTCGACCGACATCACGGAGGGGTGCTGTTCGTGGGGCCGCATCCGCCGTACCTGGCATACGTCGCGGACGTCCTGCCCAGCCTCGGCGAGGAAGGGGTCCAGACCGTCACGCTGCGCGACCTGGTCGTCGAGGGCGCGACGGCGGGTGTCGAGCGCGACCCCGAAGTGGCCCGGCTCAAGGCATCCGACGAGCTGGTGAGGGCGATCGAGCCGGCGGTGGCGTTCTACGAGGAGCCACCATCCGGCGGGATGCTCGTCGAGACGGAGTGGGCAGACGTGTGGCTGAGCGCCGCCGAATGGGTCGACGCGTTCGACGCCCCCGACCCCGGGACGCCGCACAACGAGGCGCGCGACCAGGTCTGGGAGGGGCTGCTCGACCTTCTGGTCGCCAAGGTGGACGACAACGAGGTGTCGCCAGTGCTGCTCCGCAGGTCGCTGGCGCAGAACGACGAGCTGACCGGTACGTTCCGGCGGGCATGGCCGATCCTCGACCCCGCCGAGCTCGTCGGCGACCTGTGGTCGGTTCCCGCGTACCTACGCCGGTGCGCTCCAGATCTCAGCACGGACCAAGCTCGCGCGCTGCAACGCGGCGAACCCACGGCCTGGACCACCTCGGACCTTCCCCTCCTGGACGCCGCGAGTCACCGGATCGGCGACCCCGACTCCTCTCTTCGCCAGCGCCGCCGCGCTGCGGCTACCGCCGTGGAGCGGGAACGCATGGACGACGTGGTCGACTACCTGCTCCAGAACGACGACGACCCGGAGAGCTCCCTCAACCTGCTGCGCCGTGAGAGCCTGCGGGAGGACCTGGTCGACGAGGCGGCACTTCCGAGCCGGGATCCCGACCTCCTGGCCGGGCCGTTCTCGCACATCGTCGTCGACGAGGCCCAGGAGCTGACCGACGCGGAGTGGCAGATGCTCGTACGACGCTGCCCGTCCCGCAGCTTCACGATCGCCGGTGATCGCGCACAGGCCAGGCACGGTTTCTCCGAGTCCTGGCAGGAGCGCTTGCAGCGGGTCGGCTTCGACCGCGTCGCGGTGGCCACCCTGAGCATCAACTACCGCACACCGGTGGAGGTCATGGCCGAGGCCGAGCCCGTGATCCGGGAGCTCCTCCCCGACGCGAACGTACCGACCTCCATCCGCAGCACGGGTCTTCCGGTGCGTCGAGGGCCGACGCCCGAGCTGCGCGCGATCGTCGACGACTGGCTCGCCACCCATGACGGCGTCGCCTGCGTCATCGGCGACCCGACCTACACGCCGCCGCCGCGCGTCCAGTCCCTCGATCCCGAGCGCTGCAAAGGGCTGGAGTTCGACCTCGTCGTCCTCGTCGACCCTGAGCGCTTCGGCCACGGCATCGAGGGCACGGTGGACCGCTACGTCTCCATGACCCGCGCGACCCAGCAGCTGGTGATCCTCAGCGCCGGGTGACCGGTCGTCGGTTTATCAAGGGATGTGGTCAACCCTGCACTTCCCATGCCAAATTTGGTGTGGGAGGTGCAGGTTTCGCAACATCCCTTGATAAACCGGCGACCACCGGGGTCAGTAGCCGAGCGCCCGGATGTGGGCGATGGAGTCGGCGAGGCAGTCGTACACGTCTCTCCCGTACAGCTCGTCCTGCTCCACGAGCAGGTGCTCCGCGCCGCTCTCCAGAGCCGCGGGGATGATCGCCGCGAAGTCGAGGGTGCCGGCACCGACCTCGGCGAACTGTACGAGCCCGGCGAACTCACGGCTGAACCCCGCCGCGTCGCCCGCCGTCAGCAGGTCGAGCGCCGACGCCGGGAGGAGCCCGACCCGGTAGTCCTTGAGATGTACGAGCTCCACGCGGCCCGCGACATCGCCGAGCACCTCGACGGGGTTCTTGCCGCCCCGCTGCACCCAGTGCACGTCGATCTCGAAGTGGAGGCTGGGCGACAAGCGCCGCACGATGTCGAACAGCGTCTCCCCGTCGTGCTTGGAGTAGTCGACGTGGTGGTTGTGGTAGGCGAGCTGGATCCCCTCCGCGAGCAGCCGCTGCGACGCGTCCTCGCACTGCCGCGCGAACTCCTCGACCGCCGGCTTGGTGACCATCGCGGTGACAGGCATCATGCCGATACGCAGGTACGAGCACGCCAGGCGCCGGCAGTCGTCGACCACCTTCTCGAAGTCGGTCTCCAGCGCATCACCCGTAGCCGTAGGGCCCTTCTGAAGCGCCACCGAGAGCGCGGCGACCTCGACGCCGAGCTCCGTACGGCCCTTCGCCAGCGCCGCGATGTTCGTCTCGTCGGTGGCCACCTGAGACACCTCGACCGAGTTGTACCCGAGCCCCGCGATCCGCTCCAGCACCCGCGCCATGCCATCCGTCGCGACCTGCTCACGCACCATCATCATCTGCACGCCCACGCTGGCCATGACCGACTCCTCGTTGTTGCGGGTACGGTCTCAGCCTGCCCCGGTCATGCACCGGCAACCATCCGTTGCCAATGCTTGACCCTTGCCAGCTGGCGGCAGGCAGGTTCTACATGAGCCCCACGTGCGCGTACGGCCAGGAGACCTTGTCGCACCCGGCGTCGTACCACACGCTGGAGACCGGACTGTCGCACAGGTACATCCATGTCTGGACCCCGGTCACGCCGTCCACCTTCGCGTGGGTGAAGGAGCCGTTAGCCACCTTGAACAGGATGATGTGCTTCTGGAGGTTCGTCACGGCACTCTGCGTGAGGGTGCCGTACTTCCCGTCGGCGTCCAGAACGCGCTTCGGCCCCAGGACGCCTCCCGTGTACTTCGTGTCGAACGCGTACGCGGCGTTGAGCAGCTTCTGGAGATATACGACGCAAGTCTTGGTCGTGAGGCTGTAGCTGTACGTGTTGCTCGCGCACACGGTGGCGGCCGCCTCGGCCTGTGGCGCGACGGCGACGAACATACCGGCCACTGAAGCGAGGGAAAGAGCGACGCCGGCGAGACGTCGGGTGAGGGTGTGCATGAGGTGACTCCTTCGTGTGGCCCCGGCACGACCGACGCTAAGCGGGTACACCTTGTCCTCATGGGGCAATCGGCGATAGGGGACGCGGTTGTCTCCCTACCCTCGCGGGGCTGAAGGGCGAGGCGGCTGACGCGGGTCAGTGCGAGCCGAACAGGTCCTCGGCGTCCTTGGCGAACGCCGTCAGGATCTGGGTGCTGGCCTCCAGGGCGGAGAGGTCGCCGGAGCCGACCTGGTGCTCGAGGGACTTCTTGATCCCTCGTACAGACGGCGACTTGTGCAGGGCGTCCTCGAGCTCGCCGGCGACGAGCGCCCAGAGCCACTCGAGCTGCTGGGCGTTGCGGCGGGCCCCGAGGCCGGCGTGCGCCTCCACGTACGCGCGATGGTCCAGCACCGCCTGCCAGAGCGCGTCGAGGCCGTCACCCGTGTGCGCGCTGCAGGTGAGCACGGGCGGGCGCCGCGCGTGCGGGTCAGAGGTGATCAGCTTCATGGCGGTTGCCAGGTCTCGCGCCGCCACGCGAGCCGGCCCGAGCCCGTCGCCGTCGGCCTTGTTCACCGTGATGACGTCGGCGATCTCGAGGATGCCGCGCTTGATGCCCTGGAGCTGGTCGCCGGCGCGCGCCAGCGTCACGAGCAGGAACGTGTCGACCATGCCGGCTACGGCGACCTCGGACTGGCCGACGCCGACGGTCTCGACGATCACCGCGTCGTACCCGGCCGCCTCGACGAGCAGCATCGACTCGCGCGTCGCCCGCGCCACGCCACCCAGGTGGCCGCCGCTGGGCGACGGCCGGATGAACGCCTGGTCGCTGACGGCGAGCGCCGCCATGCGGGTACGGTCACCGAGGATCGACCCGCCCGTACGCGTGCTCGACGGGTCCACGGCCAGCACCGCCACCTTGTGCCCGGCCTCGATGAGCTTCACCCCGAGCGCGTCGATGAGCGTCGACTTTCCGGCACCGGGCACGCCCGTGATGCCCACCCGTACGGACTTGCCGGCGTGCGGGCGCAGCTCCCGCAGCAGCTCCCGCGAGCGCGCGTGGTCGGCCGGGCGGCTCGACTCGACGAGCGTGATCGCGCGCGCCAGCAGTCGCCGGTCACCGCTCAGGACACCCTCGACGAGGTGGGCCAGATCCATGACCACTAGCCGAGCGTCGCCGTCAGCTTCTCGAGAAGGCCGATAGCCGCCTCGGGGATGACCGTGCCGGGCGGGTAGATCGCGTCGGCGCCCTTCGCGTACAGCTCGTCGAAGTCCTGGCTCGGGATGACGCCGCCGACGACGATGAGAACGTCCTTGGCGCCCGCCTTGTCGAGCTCGGCTCGCAGCGCCGGCACCAGCGTGAGGTGGCCGGCAGCCAGCGAGGAGACGCCTACGACGTGGACGTCGGCGTCGATCGCCTGACGGGCGACCTCCTCCGGCGTCTGGAACAGCGGGCCGACGTCGACGTCCATGCCGAGGTCGGCGAAGGCGGTCGAGATGACCTTCTGGCCGCGGTCGTGGCCGTCCTGGCCCATCTTGGCGACGAGGATGCGCGGACGGCGTCCGGCCTTCTCGGCGAACGCCTCGACGAGCGCGCGTGCCTTGTTGGTCGACTCCGTGGAGCCCGATTCGGACGAGTACACACCGGAGATAGTACGGATCTGCGCCGTGTAGCGCCCGAAGACCTTCTCCAGCGCATCGCTGATCTCGCCGACGGTCGCCTTGGCGCGCGCCGCGTCGATGCCCAGCTTGAGGAGGTTGCGCTCGGGGTCTGTGGAGTCGGGGTTGCCCGCGGCCCACGTCAGCTTCTCCAGCGCCGCATCGGTGGCCGCCTGGTCCCGCTCGCCGCGCAGCTGCTTGAGCTTCGCGATCTGCTGGTCCCGTACGGAGCCGTTGTCGATCTTCAGCACCTCCGGCGGGTGGTCGTCCGAGACCTGGTACTTGTTGACGCCNNATGAGCGGCTGACGGCCGGAGTCGATGCGGGCCTGCGTACGAGCCGCTGCCTCCTCGATGCGCATCTTCGGGATGCCCGCCTCGATGGCCTTGGCCATGCCACCCGCAGCCTCGACCTCCTGGATGAGCGCCCATGCCTTGAGCGCCAGCTCCTGGGTGAGCTTCTCGACGTACGCCGAGCCGCCCCACGGGTCCACGACCCGGCACGTGCCCGACTCCTGCTGGATGAACAGCTGCGTGTTCCTGGCGATGCGGGCGGCGAACTCGGTCGGCAGGGCTATGGCCTCGTCGAGCGCGTTCGTGTG
>PMBM01000213.1:34025-41079 GCA_003153855.1 Propionibacteriaceae bacterium | reverse complement strand
CGCCAGCCGGGTCGTGCTCGTCGAGCCGCGCAGGTTGAGGAAGTCGATCTTGCAGTCGGTGATCATGAGCCGCAGGAGGGTCGAGCTGGACAGGTCGAGCAGCCCGAACCGCGAGTCGCGGATCACCGAGTCTCGCCACGACGAGTGCGGTGCGGCAAGGCCACTCGCCGCGATCCGTACCCACGTGGAGTCGACCACGTGGATGCCGGTCAGCTTCGTCTCGTCCATACGGCAGTCGGCGAGCTGGCACTCGAGCATGCGTACGTCACCAGCCCGTACCCCGCTGAAGTCCTCCCCCGTCAGCTCCTCGCCATCGAAGTCAGCCCCGCTCGAGATGGTCATGTCTCTCCTGCCTTGTCGAGCCCTGCTCCGAGTCCCAGCCACGGCGGCCCCAGGGCTCGCCCTGCAGCGATACGCGCCCTCTGATGGGGAGACATCTCCGGTAGGTCCTCCACGGGGAACCACCCCGCGTCGGTGGACTCGTCGTCAGCCGCGAACGGCTCTCCGGACAGCCACGAGCAGGTGAAGACCAGCTCCACGTACTGGGCCTGGTCGCCGTTGAGATGGACGACCGGCGGGCCCGTGTAGACCCAGGCGAGACGGTCGACCCGACAGGCCACTCCCGTCTCCTCGAGCACCTCGCGAACCGCGGCATCGTGCGGCTCCTCACCAGGGTCGATGAGGCCCGCCGTCACCGTCCACGAGTCGTCGTCGCGCGTACGTACGAGCAGTACGTGGTCGACTCCATCCAGCTCGCGGAGCACGATTCCCGACGACGCCATGAGCCACAACGGATCGTGCCCNNGCGTGGTCTGATAGCCTTTCGCAGCGCCAAAGGCGGTCCCCCGTAGCTCAATTGGCAGAGCATTCGACTGTTAATCGAAGGGTTACTGGTTCGAGTCCAGTCGGGGGAGCCCAACGCACGTAGGCCGGTCTGACAAGGGGTATCACCCACTCAGATCGGCCTCTTGTTGTTCACGGGCCCCTGCACCCGCACCCATTAGAGACCATGGCCGACGTGCCTGGCGACACCTCAGGCCACCCCACCCGGCTCCCGTCGCCTGGGCGACCTCACCCGGGATGCCTAGCGTGAGCCGAGCTTTCCTTGCCCACGAAGTTAGGTAAGGCTACGCTTCCCCAAAGTCCACCGCGGCGGGGCCAGCGATGCCCCCGTCGCTTGGGTCGGAGGTGAGGGCAGTGGCCCCAGGCAGCTTCGTGATCCTGAAGGGGCACGAGATTCCCTCTCGCTGCCTGGTGGGCGACTTCGAGCTCGTGCTCGCCGAGCTGACCGCCGGGGAGGTCGACCATCGCAGCGGCGCCTTCCGTGGTGTGACAGGGACGGCGTGGCTGCAGCTGCCCTGCGCGAGACCGCCGATCTTCGGCCCGGTGCTCGCGCACCCCGACGTCATGCGGATGACCCACGCGGTCGAGGTCGTCGCTGAGGTCCTGCACCCGCAGACCGAGATCCGGGTCAGCGATGCCCAGCGGTTCCAGCCGGGAGCGACCATCGGGGACACCGTGTCGCTCGGCATCGACGTGGACCGTACAGACCTGGCCGCAGTCGTCGCGCTCGGTCGTGGCCTACCCGACTGGCTGGGTACCGTACCGCGCAGCGCCGGCTTTCCGGTCGAGCTGACCAACGTCACCCTCGGCGTCGACAAGGGAGGGTTGACGTCACGTGTCCTCGAAGGAGAGGTGACCTACCCGGCCGTCGGTTCGTTACGCCGCCCCATCGAGATCACCATCGACGGTTTCACCGTCACTCTCTCGTCGCTCGAGCTTCGCCCCACCAGGGCAACTGCGGTGGCCTCCGTGCGTCTTCCCGGCGGCCTCACCGACGTGGACTCATGCCTCCCGGCCAGCATCGACTTGGGCGTCGTCTCCATGTCAGCGCGTTGCGAGTTCTACGTCGATGCCCCGGGCCAGGCCTACGGACCCTGGCAGCTCGCCGACACGGGGCTGGTCATCGAAGGCACGGGTTACGTCCTGGACCTCAGCTCCCTCGCGAGCCCCCCGCCTTGGCCGCCCGCCTGGCATGGTCTGCGGCTCGGCGCCGGTACCGCGACCGGCGAAGCCACGGTGCCGGACCCGTGCAACACGGGATACCTTCGCGGCCACTACGCATTCGACCACGCCATAGTCGTGGCGCAGGGGTTCTTCGGCAGCATCTACCTGACGAGTCCCGTCTCGTTCAACGCGATCAACCCCCTCGGACAGTCCTTCACGTTCAACGACGGCGCCATGGACATCTGGTACAGCGCGATCGTGCGGGGGGAGCTCAAGAATGGCTGGACAGAACTTCCGGAGGACGCCGTCTGCGAGGGAAGGCCCGCGAGGCGGGTCCGTACGCCGCTCACGGTCGTCTCGATCCAGCCGGACCTCGATCTCGCCGGGGCTCTCGACCACGGCGGACGCGAGATCTCCTGGGGCGAGCTGACCCACCACGGCGACGAGGTCGTGGTATGGACGGGCGTCTTCGGTCCCGGCTACCTCTACCTGCCAGGCGGACCCGATCCGTCGTACTCCCCTGTCGCGAGCGGGACGTTCTCGGCTCCGTCCATCACGTCGGACGTCGACGCCAGTCTCGCCGAACTCGAGGCTCATCAGATAGCCGGTGTCAGCTTCCCCNNTGGATCCGGGTCGGCATCACCGGAGTCGACGGCGCCGTGTCCACGTACCTCACGTCTCTGGGCGAGGAGCTGGGCGACCCGGTCAGCACCGGGTACGTCGGGAAGGTGCCCTTCGTCACGACGCTGTTCCTGAACGACCGGAAGAACCTGCTGGCGGAGTTCGTGACGAGCGCGAGCTACGACTCCAACGTCGCGGGCAGCATCGTGGTGCCTGTCCCATGCAACATCCCGAAGGTCGACTTCGCGCAGATGAAGCTCACCTCGACCGCCTGCCTGGTCGGCGGCGACCTCGCGCTGCCGAGCACAGGTCTCCCGTTGGAGTACTGGGCGCTACAGCTCGTTCCGACCGGGGACCCCGGCCAGGCCGGGGTGATCAGCGTGCGTACGGGGCGGATACTCCTCACCGCAGCCGGCATCGCTGAACCGGCACATTTCACCCGACCATTCGGCCTCACCTGGGGCGAGCTCCTCGCGACGGGCAACCTGGGGGAGCTGTTCCTCGACTTCAACAACTGGGGGCAGCGGTTCGACGGGCTGACCTTCAACCCCCACGAGCTGACCCTGTCGACCTACGCGCCGGCCGTCACGGATCCTTACCTCGGAGTTTCCGGACCGATCTGCTTCCCCTTCTTCGGTCTCCACGACATCAACGTCCGCGACGCCACCGACACCACGACAGCGTTGCCGCATCCGCGCATGGTCACCGTGCCCAAGTCGCCGATCACCCCCCATGCGCCGGTCACCCAGCTTGCCCTGTCTGGCACCTGGCACGACGTCAACTCCTCCGACCTCGCCGTGTTCGACTGCCTCGAGCCCAACGTCGACTACAACGTCGTCGGACAGAACGGCTTCCTCGGTACCGGCACCGGCGAGCTGGGGTTCCTGCACTCGAACCCGCTCGACATCCAGGTCGAGATCCACAGCGATGCCACGGACATTCGCTTCACCTCGACCGACACTCACGACCTCAACCTTGGGCCCGTCGCCCGCCTCGGCGGCATCAGCCAGATCGCGGGGAACGCCCGGATCGAGGGCCCGACGCTCACCCGTATCACCCTGTACGGGATGCTGGAGCAGAGCGCTGCCGCAGGGTCGATCTTCGGGCCGAAGGCCGGCTTCGAGACTGAGCTCGACATCTCCGTCACCCCCACCACCTTCGACTTCTACGCATCGGGCGACATGTTGCTGTCGATGGCGCTGGTGGATCTGGAGGTGTCGGCGACTGCGCACCTGCTCTTCGACTTCGCCATGGGATCGGCCGAAGGCGAGCTCTATGGCCGCGTCGACTGCGATGCCGCCGTGGCCGGTCTGTCCGGGGAGGGTCAGCTGACCTGGCACGTGAGCTCCGCCATGCAGTACATGCAGGGCCGGCTCAAGGTCGGCGTGATCTCGACCATCGTGAGCGGCGGACTCGAAGGTGGCTTCTTCATCGGAAACAACGTCCCCAACGCGCTCGCCTGGGTTCTCGACCCCACCGACCCGCACTTCGGCGTGTCCAGGGCCATCCTTCCCCCGACTCTGACCGGCGTCTTCGGCTACGGACAGGCATCGATCGGCTTCAACGCGTACGTCCTCGGCGGTGGGGTGGACATCTACGCCGGCGCCGGGGCGTTCAGCGCGCCGATCGCCGCGGGCGGGCCGCTCGCGCCGTTCGCCGGGAACCCGTTGCTCCCCTACGTCGTCGGGGCGTGCGGCATCAACGTCCACGGCGAGATCTTGGGCGGCCTCGTGAGCGCGTCGGCCTGGGCGGACCTCAGCCTGCGCGGCCCGGTTCCCACGTACTTCGAGGGGACCTTCGGGCTGAGAGGCTGCGTGGCCTGGGTCCTCTGCGCGTCGGCCAGCCTCACCGCCGGCATCAACAGCTCCGGGTTCTACCTAAACTGAGGAGGACGCATGACAGCCACAGCGGTACTCCTCCAAGCCACCTCGGCAGGGGTCGCGGGGGATGGCACCACCTACGTTGTCCTGCGGTGGGAAGCCGCCGACGACGTGGTCGGCTACAACCTTTACCGCCGCGTGGACGGAGCCCGGCCACGCGAGACGCGACCGATCAACGGACGTACGCCGATCACCTTGCCGACGTCGGGTCGTCGCCTGCGCCAGCTCGTCCCGGACGGCTCGACCGAGTGGCACGCCCTCGCCCGCGGCTTCGACGCGGCCGCGGGCCCAGGCTCGCTCGAGCTCGCGAACCCCGCGACACGCTTCGAACGCGGTCTGTCAGCCAAGGAGCTGCAGCTCGTCCAGGCGGCGGCGCAAGCCAACCTGGCGATGGGCCACGCGGCTGGGCTGGCGTACACCGACCGGGGCGTGAAGCCCGATGAGCACTACCTCTACGACCTGCGCGGCGTCCTGAAGGACGGCTCCGAGCTGCGTCTCGCCGGCGACGTACCCGCGTGGGCCGGGCATTTCGTCCTCCCCGACCCACCGTCGGGCGTCGTCACCCAAGCCGGGGATCGCCGCGCACTGGTGCTGTGGAACCGCAACCCGTACGCCGCCACGTTCATCGTGCAGCGCAGCACCAGCCCGGGTGGTCCTTTCACGCGGGTCAACCCGAAGCCCGTCGCCTACGACCTCGAGGCAGGGATCGACGGCCAGCCACTTCCGGCCCCGCAACCCGGCTTCCTCGACGTCGGCGCGTGGGACGCCGACGGACTCCCCACCAGCCACGTCGTCGAGGGCGCCGCCGTGTCCGGCCCGGACAACGGCGTGACCTACTGGTACCAGGTGGCCTCGCGCGACACGCTGGACCGCGCGGGACCGTGGTCTGCGGCGGTCGCCGTGATGCCGGTCCGATCACTGCCGCCCATGGCGCCCGACGACATGCAGGTCTCAGCGACGACGTCAGCGGACGGGCTGGTCGTCACCTGGCGCAAGGTGACGCGCAACGTCGAGAACCATCAGCTGCCGGATGTGACGCAGACCAACTACGTGTACCGCGCCGACACTCGTGAGGCTCTGGAGGACCTCACGGCCCTGCCCGGCCATCTCGTCGCCACGATCCCGGCCAACCCGCAGGACGTGACGACGCCCCGCCTGACATGGACGGACACCGACCCAGCCCTTCTCGCCCCGTACGGCACGAAGCCGTTCTTCTACCGGGTCCGCGTCGCCGACCCGTTCGGCGACCTCAGCGCACCGTCGGCCGTGATCATGGGCGCCGTCCCCGACATCACGCCGCCCGGCCCCACCACACTCCTCGGCGCGAAGGGGATGGTCGACCACATCCGGGTTGAGTGGAGGCCCAACCCGGAGCCGGATCTGGCGGGCTACCAGATCTATCGCGGCGTCTGCGACCGTGGCTTCCTGTACATCCCCGGGATCATCCATGAGCTGGACAAGGAGGGCCGCGTCACCACGACGGGCGAGAGCCGATTCCGGTGCGACATGACGCTCGTGGGGGATGTCCCGTTGGGCGATGCGAACACGATGTGGACCGCCGACGGCAGCATCTGGTTCGACGACTTCAGCGTGCCTGAAGGGTCACCGCTCTGCTACGGATACTGGGTCCGCGCGTACGACCAGGCGGGAAATCTCTACGCCGGCAAGAACGGCTGCCCTCGCCCCGGCGAGTACCTCTGCGCCCGGCTCCACGAAAAGACGGCTCCCCCAGTACCGGTCATGACAGGGTTGCGCGCTCGGAACAACGGAGTGCTCGTGGAATGGATGAGCTCGCCGGTCCAGGACCTGCACGCCTTCCACGTCTACCGTTCGGACACCGAGCTCGACCCGCCCCACTTCCTTGCGTGTGTCTTCACCGATGGCACGACCAGCGCGACACCGTGGAAAGGGCTGGTCCCCTCCTGCGGCGATGTACCCGCCGTGCTGGACCCACTCGCCGCCCGGGGCTCCTACCTCGACCCGACAGCGGCGCCACACCACATCTACTGGTACCGCGTCTCTGCGCTCGACTGGCTTGGCAACGAGAGCGACGGCTCCGCAGTCGACGACATCCCGGCGAGCAGCACGTTCACCTATACGAGCGACCTGCCACCGGCGCCTGCGCTCGTGCCCCACACGGCGCCAGTCGGCGTGGGGTGCGGCCTCGACGTCGCCTGGGGCCCGGCCTTCGACCCGAGCTCGACGCAGGGGTTCGTCGTCTTCCGCGCCGCTGCGGGGGGCGCGTACCGGCAGGTGTCGGGAATCGTTGCCGGAAACTCCTTCACAGACCCGACTGCCAGACGAGGCGTCGACTACCTCTACTGCGTCCAGTCGATCGACCACGTCGGCTTGTTGTCCCAACCCTCGCTACCGGTCCTGCACCGGTACTGACCCACCGTTAGGCGGACGCCATGGGCATCCTCGACGAGTTCAACCCCAGACGGGACGGCTGGTTCTTCGAGAACTGGGGGGAGACGACGGACTTCGACTGGGACCTCTACCGTCGCACCTATCTCGCCATCAACCCCACCAACGATCCGGTGTCA
>PMBM01000213.1:18529-33925 GCA_003153855.1 Propionibacteriaceae bacterium | reverse complement strand
TTCGACCGCATCCAGAGCGGCCTCGCGAGCGGTGACTACTGCATGCTCTCGCTGTCCAACGGGGTCTTCGGCGACGCGGCTCACACCATCATCCCGTACCGCGCCGACATGGTCGGCAGCTCACGAGTGCTTCACGTATGGGACCCGAACCGTCCATACGACGCCTTCGGCGAGCACTACGACGGTGACCACAACAAGATCGTGATCAACGGCCCGACATCGTGGACGTACGACCAGAACGCCGGGGGGATCTTCACGGGCGGTCATCTCTATGACGGGTCGAACAACGGCTGGTTCTTCGCGATCCCGACGTCGCTCGAGCTCCACAAGGGTCGTCAGCCGATCAGCGCCGGATTCATCCTCACTGGTCTCACGACACTGTTCGTCAGTGGGGTCGGCGCAGCCGTCACCCAGATCGAGGACGACAACGGACGACGGCTGTACACGAGCGACAAGAAGCACCGGAGCCGGGGCGACCTGGAGACCTCTTCCGAGCGCCGGCTGACGGGCGTCGCGCCTTGGCCGTGGCCCGGTGGCCTCCGGGGCGATCTGCCGGGTGAGCTCTTCTTCCTCGAGAGACCGCCGGGAAGCTCCCCACTCAACGTGTCGGTCCAGGGAGAGGAGTACCACCTCGTCCATCTCTCGTCCGGCCACCTCACCGAGCTGCACGCGGGTCGAACCGCATCGCCCGTCAAGGACAGCATCCGCCTCGAGGGCTCCGCGGACGACTCCCAGTCCATCGGTGTGAGCACCCGGGCCTCGCGCCGTCAGTTCGATGTCCACCATCTCCGCCAGGACCATCCTGGTGCCTGGCGCAGCGCCAGGGTGAGCAACGCGATCGGGGCGAAGGACCGCCTCCACGTGGGGACGCCCTTGACGTTCGATGTCGTTGAGATCTCAGGGACGACCGAGCACAGCGGTGTCGAGGTCGAGCTCAGTCGGTATGGCGACGGAGAGCTCTCCACCCACCGCGCGACGAGCAAGCATGTACCGGCGGGTCGGACCTTGCGCCTCGTTCCGAGCAGCTGGGAGGGGTTGCCGCGGGCCAGGGTCGATCAACAGCTCATGTAGGCCCCTCCGTTGACGTGCCCTGGTCAATGCAGAGCCTCCCATGCAGCTCCCGACCGCGCCGCGGCTGAGGGGTACGGTCGTCCCGTGACCCGACTGACCCGCGTTGCCCGGATCGGCGACCTGCCGCTCCGCGCCGCCGAACTCGATCGGCTGGCTGTCCTCGCCGGCGGTCCCCTGCATGAGGCCGACCCCGACACCGAGCTTGCGCTGATCTCGACGGCCACGCCGCTCACCGCCGCAGGCCTCGACCGTCTGACCGCCCTGAGGCACCTCGCCCTGTGCGGCACGTCCTATGGCCGCATCGACCTGGATGCCCTCCAGCGGCGGGGCATCACGACCTCGAACGTCGTCGACTACAGCGACGAGACGACCGCCGAGGTGATCTTCATGCAGCTGGTCTCGGTAGCTCGCGGCTTCGCTGCCGTCCAGTGGCGGTCAGAACCTCACGAGCTGTACGGCAAGCGACTGCTCATCGTCGGCCTCGGCGCGCTCGGGGCTGCCGTAGCCAGGCTCGGACTGGCATACGGGATGCAGGTCTCGCACCTGTCCCGGAACCCGAAGCCCGAGTGGGAGGCCAGGGGGGTGCTCCGCGCCGACCGGTCGAGCGCATTCGCGGCCGCCGACGTCGTGGTGCTCACCGGACCGACGAACGTCGTCCTCGTGACAGCGGACGACCTGGCTCAGCTCCACGACGCGATCCTGCTGCAGGCGTCGGTGGGCAGGGTCATCGACGACGACGCCTTCCGTGGGTGGATCACCCGCGGGGACAACGTCGCCCTGTTCGACCTGGCCGCAGGTGAGGACGTGTACGCGGACTACGCCCAGCTGTCACGCGTGGTCTTCCCGCGCGCCATCTCTGGCCTCTGCGACGAGTCCCGGCAACGGCTCGGCGAACGCGTCATCGCCAACGTCCAGGCCGCCATGGATCACGCCTGACGATCCTCGAGCGCCTGCACACGATCCGCGTCCTCTTCCGGTCGCTCAGGTCAACCGAACGCGCGTGATGTCGCGACTCTGGCTCAGCGACCAGAACGTCTCGGCGATCGTGCTGGGCTCGATGGCGTTGGGGCCTGCGGTGGCCGTTCCCGCGACGGAGCCGGCGATGGTGACCTCTCCGACGTAGATGTCCAAGTCGCGCAGTCGCTCGGCGAGGAGACCGACCAGCTTGGACTTGGCGGCGTTCGCCAGTGCGACGCCGTCGCGGTTGAGCAGCTTTGACACCGCATCCATCTGAGACGTGTTCTCGCCGAAGGCTCCGTTGGCGACCAGGATGGCTGCCCCTGGCGTGGCCTTGAGGTCGTCGAGAAGTGCCTGGGCGCACGACAGGAGGCCGGCAACGCCGACATCGAGGACCCGCCCCACGTCTTCGGGGCGTGTCGTGAGGACGTCAGTGACCCCTCCGCCTCCGAAGGCTGTCCACAGCACCGCGGACACTGTTCCGAGGTCGCGCTGGATCTCGGCGACGGTTCGCCGGATGCGGTCGGTGTCGGAGGCATCAGACTGGTACGCCTTGACCTCCAGCCCATCCCCCGAGAGTCGTTCCACTCCCACAGCAAGCCGCTCGGCATCCCGTCCGACGATCGCGAGCGAATAGCCCTCGCGGCCGAAGCGAGCCGCGGTGGCATGCGAGATCCCTGGACCGTAGCCAAAGACGACGAGAAGCGACATGAGCGCTGACCTTCCGACCGGAGGACTCCGAAAGGAGCTCAGGCTAGCAACCTGACCCTACGGAGCGACGGGTTTCGGATCCTTGCTGTCGGNNTGCTCCTGGGTGCGGAACAGACCTACTACATCCCCCCTCCCTTCGACCTCCGGCGAGGCGGGGACTGAGGCCGCCGCCTCGTGCCAGGAAGTACCGACGTCTAGGAAGAGACCGTTGGGAGCCAGACACGCATCGTGGACGGACCGCGGTTCGCCCATTCCGCGTACGGCCTGAGGTCAGCCTCTATGCCGTCGTCCTGTGTTGCGGGGGTTCTCGACCCGTAGGGCCAGAGTCCGCTGCCGGCGGTGCGACGGCGAACTCGAAGACGTGCTCCCTGCTCCGTTGTGGCCAGGGTGTTTTCTTCGACTTCAATGTCATTGACCGTCCAGCCGCGGGGCAGGTCGGTGGACTCGAGGGCCAGGACGAGTGGTCCGCGCTCAACAGCGACCGACCCGCGTACCGCGTCGATCCGGGGATCCGGCCAGGTGATCCGCGGTTCGATCGGTAGTTCGAGAACCCAGACCTCGCCGGCGGAGAACACCTTGGGCACCTCGAGCCAGCCCGACGTCGATGCCGTGAGCGTCGTGCCTGCTCCCGACAAGGTTGCACGGTCCCCCGCCCAGGCCGGGATCCGGAAGCTCAGTGAGATCTCGTGGGCGGGCGCCGCTTCGATGGTCACGGTCACGCGGCCCGAGCGCGGATACTCGGTCTCGACACGAAGGCTCACCGGTCCGGAGGCCAGCTCGGTACAGAGCACGAGATCACCGTACTGATGCAGCTGGACCCCATGATCGGTGGCTGTCGCGAAGTATCCGCTCACGCTGGCGAGGGTACGAGCGAGGTTGGTCGGGCAGCAGGACACGCGAAACCACGGCGCCCGCATGATGGTCTCTGCTCGGTCGTTGAGCTCGTTGTCGAGGATCTGCTCGCCAGGGGTCCGCTGATGGAGCGTGTTCGAGTAGAAGAAGGCGCGACCGTCCTCGCGTGGCGACGCCATGATGGTGTTGAGCAGAGTCCGCTCGATGAGATCTGCGTAGCGGCTGTCGCCGCTTCGAAGGAGCAGCCGCCAACTGACCATCACGGAGGCGATCCCCGCGCACGTCTCGGCGTACGCCCGATCCGGGGGCAGCTCGAAGTCGTCACCGTACGCCTCGTCCTGGTGGTGGGATCCCACCCCACCGGTGATGTACGTGCGGCGCGCGACACCTGAGGTCCACTGTCGAGCGACCGCCTCGGCGAGCTGGTCGTCGCCCGACTCCACCGCCACATCCAGCGCACCAGCGGCGAGGTAGAGCGCCCGGACAGCGTGCCCCCTCATCGTGACGGCGTCACGTACCGGCACGTCATCCTGGAAGTACTCTCGTCCGTAACGCACCGGATCGAGCAGTCCGTGACCACGACGGTCGACGAACAACCGCGCGAGCTCGAGGTAGCGCGTGTCCCCGGTAGCCCTCGAGAACTCGGCCAGCGCGGCCTCCACTTCGGGGTGGCCACAGATCGCCACGCGGCCGTGCGGCCCGAACTCCCGAACGAGATGGTCTGCGAGTCGCCGTGCCACCGCCGGGAGATCGTCGTCGAACCCAGTCCGCAGTCGTGCCACCGCAGCTTGCAGCAGGAAGCCTGCGCAGTAGAGCTCGTGACCGAACTCCATGTCGCTGTATCGGGGTGGCTGCCCGGGATGCCCGAAGGCTGTACCGAGGTAGCCGTCGTCGTCCTGGGCTGCAGCGACCCTGGCGACCAGCGCCCGGTACCGCACGTCGAGCTCGGGTTGGGTACGGCGCCCGAGCTCCCACGCCATCGCCTCGAGAAGCTTGTAGATCTCCGAGTCGACGAACTCGATGCCGTCGCGGTGCTCGCCGATGGTGCCCGTCGCGACGCGGTCGAAGTTGGTGGTCCATCCGACGCGCTCCATCCACGTCTCACAGTGCGGAAGGATGGCGGACGCATTCAGCTCCTGCTTGTCCGCCCAGAACCCACCGATGATCCTGACCTCATCCGGCCCGAGGGGCCGCAAGGCACTGCGCGACGGGACGACTGGACCTCCCCGCTCGGCCACGAGGTCAGGCGAAGACATCGCGCACCGATGCTCCCGAGCGTACGAAGACGGCGATCCTCTCGATCGGGGTCGCAACCGTCACGGTGCCGCCGCCGACGTGTACAGAGCCGTCGGCGACATCCACCCACTCGCCCGTTCCAGGCACGTAGACGGAACGCTCGCTCTGTCCTGCAGCCAGCACCGGCGCAACGAGGATGTCCGGACCGAGCATGAACTCGTCATCGACAGCCCAGGCGCCCGGGTCGGCTGGGAAGTCGACGAACAGCGGGCGCATCGGCGGCAGACCATGCGCGCTTGCCTGGTGCATCTGCTCGTGGATGTAGGGGCGCAGTCGTTCGCGGAGCCGGAGCGTGTCGGCGATGATCTGCGTCGCGACGTCTCCGTACGACCACACCTCGTTCGGCCCACCGGTCATGTCGTAGCCGGTCGGAACCCGGGGCATGCGGTCTCCATGAAGCCGGAACAGCGGGCAGAACACGCCGTACTGGAACCACCGGATCATCAGCTCCTGGTACTCAGGGTCGGTCGCGTCGCCGCCGTGGAACCCGCCGATGTCGGTCGTCCACCATGGGATGCCCGCGATGGCGATCCCGAGGCCGGCCCGCAGCTGCTCGGAGAGCGACGCCCAGGTGGCGGGGATGTCGCCGGACCAGACTGCTGCTCCGTACTTCTGTGCGCCCGCCCAGGCCGACCTGCAGAGCAGGACCGTCGGCTCCTGGCCGGCGGCAGCCATCCCCTCGGCGAACATCCGAGCGTTGTCACGCGGATAGATGTTGATCGTCTCGGCGCCCGGCCCCGCGTACAGGGTCAGGTTGGCCGGCTGTGCAGGGTTCAGCTCGGGTTCTGAGGCGTCGAGCCAGAAGACCCGGATGCCGCGAGACAGGTAGTTCCGCTCCACCAGCCCCCACACGAACTCACGGGTGGCCGGGTTGCTCGGGTCGTAGAACCCGACAGGTTGGGGAGCCGCCATCCCCTTGTCCTGGATCGTCTGCAGGAACTCCACTCCCTGATCGGCGCCGACCAGTAGGCCACGGTCGCGATACTCCTCGAAGTTCTCCGACAGAGGCGAGATTGTCGGCCAGATCGACACCATGAGCTCGACACCCATCTCAGCCAGCTCAGCCACCATCTCGTCAGGATCGGGCCACTCGGCAGGGTCGAACCGGAAGTCGCCCATCGTGGTCCAGTGGAAGAAGTCGGCGACGATCACAGAGAGCGGCAGGCCGCGGCGGTGGTGCTCTCGTGCCACGTCGAGGAGCTCCTGCTGCGAGCGGTAGCGCAGCTTGGACTGCCAGAAGCCGCTCGCCCACTCCGGCAGCTCGGGCGCGTGCCCGGTGGCGTCTGCGTACCGCTCCAAGATGCCAGCGGGCGTGGACGCTGCCGTGATCCAGTAGTCGATCTCCCGTGCCTGTCCGACCGACCACCGCGTCGCATTCGACGAGAACTCGACCCGTCCGACGGCAGCGACATTCCACAGCAGTCCGTACCCACGGCTCGAGATCACGAACGGGATGTTCACCTCCGCATTGCGTTGAACCAGGTCGAGCGCCAGGCCCTTGAGGTCGAGGCGTCCATGCGTGCGCTGGCCCATCCCGAACAGCTTCTCGCCCTCGTATGCCGCGAACTGCTGGTGGATCTCGTAGGCGCCGGATCGATTGCCCTGGTAGCTGCGGGCTCCGGGCATCCAGAAGTGCTCGCGCTGCTCGGCGAGCAGCTCCTCACCGGTGCTCGTACGTCGGAAGGTGAGAAGCGGCTCCGGGTAGGGGGCTTCCAGGTCGGCGTCCACCTCCACGGTGAGCTCGCCATTGACGAGGGTTGCGCGGCCCTCTCCGATCGAGACCACCGGGGCCGCACCGCTCGGAGCCTCGTCGAGGGCACCGACGCTCTCAGCCGGGATCCGGTACTGCGCTGCGCGAACGCGGATGCTGTCCGCTCCCCATGCCGAGATGAGCAGCACTTCGTGACCGTGACACACACGAAGGGTGCCATCGAGCTCATGGAACGTTGTCATCTGAAGTCCTCAGTCCTTCACGGCGCCCGCAGTGATTCCTGCGGCGACGTAGCGTTGTGCGACGACCAGAAGGACGGCCGCCGGGATGGACGCGACGACGGCAGTCGCCATGATCGCGTTCCACTCCTGGTTGTTGTTGCCGATGTAGCGGTAGATGCCCAGCGTGATCGGCTGGAAGTCGCCTCCACCGTCGAGGGTGGTGGCGAAGATGAAGTCCGACCATGACCACAAGAACGCGAACAGCGAGACGGTCACGATCGAGTTGCGGCTCACGGGGAGCACGATGGAGATGAACGTGCGCCACACGGACGCTCCGTCGATCTTCGCCGCCTGAATCAGCTCGTCCGGGATGCCGGACATGAATGCGGTGAAGATGAGCACACCGAACGGGACCGCGATCGTCGAGTCGGCGAGGATGAGGCCGGGCACGGAGTTGAGCAGGCCCAGGCTGAGGTAGATCGCGTAGAAGCCCATCGCCATGATGATCGCCGGGATCATCTGAGCGATCAGCAGGACGAAGCTGAGGCCAGATCCGCCCCGGGGCCGTAGCTTGGCCAGGGAGTACGC
Source organism: Propionibacteriaceae bacterium (assembly GCA_003153855.1). Lineage (GTDB taxonomy): Bacteria > Actinomycetota > Actinomycetes > Propionibacteriales > Propionibacteriaceae > Fen-668. The sequence goes on along the minus strand of PMBM01000213.1, from coordinate 26,518 downwards.
GGCGGGCGCGGCCAGCAGCAGGGTCAACAGCACGGTACCGATGCCGATGATCAGGCTCGTTCCGAGGAACGGCAGCTGCTGGTCCAGCACAGTCCGATACCCCTCCAACGTCGCGCCGATCGGGATGAGGTTCGGCGGGCTCTTGCGCATGTTCCCCGACGGAGTCAACGAGACGTTGATCATCCAGTAGACGGGGAACAGCATCACCGCGGTCAGGACCACCCCGACGACGGTCTTCCACCATGGCCGTTTTCGCATCAGGCGGGGTCCAATCGGCTCTGGGTTCGGATGTAGATCAGACCGAAGATCAGCGCCACGAAGATCAGGAGGTTGCCCACTGCTGCGGCCGGGCTGAAGTCGGGAAGAAGCGAGCCGAACCCGAGGCGGTACGACCAGATGGCGAAGGTGGTCGAGGAGTCGGCGGGGCCGCCGCGGGTCATGATCCAGATCAGGTCGAACACCTTGAGGGTGTACACGAGGCCCAACAGGATCGTGATGGCCGACACGGGGCGAAGCAGGGGGAAGGTGATCTGTACGAACTTCTGCCAACCGTTGGCGCCATCGATCGAGGCGGCCTCGTACACCTCCAGCGGGATGCCTTGGAGCCCGCTGTAGAGGATGACCAGGTTGAACGGGATACCGATCCAGATGTTCGCGATGAGCACGGCGGTCAGCGACCACTGCGGAGAGGTGAGCCAGTTGATCTGGCCGATGCCGACCGCCCTGAGGAACGAATTCACGATTCCGGAGTCGCTGTTGAGCATCCAGGACCAGACCGAGCCCGACACCAGGAGCGGCAGCAACCACGGCACCAGGAAGAGCGCCCGGAGCGTGCCGCTGAGCGGGAAATGGCGGACGAAGAAGACGGCGAGGGCGAGCCCGATCGAGAACTGGAACAGGATCGAGACGCCGACGAACAGGCCCGTGTTGAGAAGGGCCGGCCCGAAAGTCGGGTTCGCGAACACCGCCCGATAGTTCGCGAACCCGACGAACCGGGCAGATCCGTCGATGAAGGATCGCACCGTGTAGTCGCGGACGCTGAGCTCCACGTTGCGCGCCAGTGGGTAGGCATAGAACACCAGGAGGTAGATCACGACGGGCGCGATGAACGCCCACGCCGTCCAGTTTCCGCGTCGACGCATACGCCGTGCGGAGACTCTCAGCTGTGCTGTCATGATCTCCTCCTGGTGCCTGGTGGGGCCTGAGCTACTTGACCGCGGCCTGGGCGGCCTTCAGTGCATCGGCCGGAGAGGCACTGCCACTGAGTGCCTTCTGGACGGCGGTCCAGAGCTGTTCCGAGATCTTCGGGTACTTGGTCCCGAGGTTGTCGCCGGTACGAGCCTTGGCCACCTGGACGGCATCCACCCACGGCTTGAGAGTCGGATCCGCGGCCAGCTGAGCCGCCTGCGCTTCCTTGCCGACCGAGATGTAGTTCAGGGTGTTGTCGGTCTTGACGATGTTCTCGGTGGAGGAGAGGCAGGTGACGATCTTCGAGGATGCCTCGTACCGCGACGTGTCCTTCTGCACAGGAATCGTCAGGAACTCGCCACCGGTCGGTGCGGGAGCCGAACCGCCCGTCGCAGCGGGGAGAGGAACGACGAGGTCGCCCATCTTCGCCGCATCGGCCTTCTGCCACGTCCCGTTCTCCGAGAATGCGAAGTCGCCGGTCTGGAACTCCTGCCAGGACGTCGTCTGGGTGTTGTTGATCACCGAGTTCGGCGCGTACCCCTTCTTGACCCAGTCGGTCCAGAGCTGAAGAGCAGACTCGGCCTTGGTCGAGTCGAGCTGCGTCAGGTCCGCGCCAGCTCCCCAGAACCAGGGAAGGAACTGGAAGCTCCCTTCCTCTGTTCCGATCGCCGAGAACGTGATGCCCTTGTGTCCCGAGGCTGTGACCTTCTGCAGAGCGGCCGTCAGGGACGCCCAGTCGGTGATGCTCGCGATGTCCACACCCGCAGCCTTGAGGATGGTCGGGTTGTAGTACAGCGCCAACGTGTTCGAGCCGATCGGCACTCCATACGTCTTGCTGTCGATGACACCCGCGCTGAGGATGTTCGTCGCCACATCGCCGACCACCAGCTTGTTCTGGTCGGTCGTGGTGAGGATGCCGGCCGAGGCCAAGGTCGACACGACGGGGTTGTCGACGAGCAGGATGTCGGGTGAGTTGCTCTGCTGACCAGCCAGAAGTGCCTTGTTGGTCAGGCCGCTCGTGTCGTAGCCGGAGCGCTTGATGGTCACGCCCGCCGACGCGGCGCACGTGTCGATGACCTTGGCCCAGGCCGAGGTCGCGTCGTACTGGGGGTACGGGTCCCAGAAGGTGTAACTGCCCTTGGCCGCGGACGAGCCGCCGGAGGACGAGGTGCCGGAGGACGAGCATCCGGTCAACGCACCAGCGGCCACGCCAGCGGCCAGGAGCGCGGCCCCGACCACCTTGAACTTCCTCTTGATCTCCACAGGTATTCCTCTCTGAATGGTGCGTGGATTCTTCGGTGTTAAGTTGTCGAACCGGTTCGATAGCGAGGCGTCAGCGACTGTGCTGGCGTGTCTCCTTCAGCGGGTGCTTCCCCGGTCCGTGATGCGCGGCTCGACGAAACGGACTGCGTACTCTCCTGCGGCAGCAGGATCGACCATTCGACGGACCAGGGCCTGAACCGCGGAGCGGCCCAGTTCGTCGGGCGACGTCTCGACGGCCGTGTACGGCAGCGAGAAAAGTCGTCCGAACTCCTCCGAGAAGATGCCGACCACCGACAGGTCGTCCGGCACTCCTATCCCGCGGTCATGAAGGACCGACGGAAGTGCGGCGATCGCGGCGTCGTTGTGCACGATCATCGCGGTGGCCTCAGGGCGAGCGTCCAGGATCTCGTTCAGCTGGCGGTTGACCCCGGGCTGCTGAGTCTCGCCGGCGTACGAGAACATCTGGATGCCATAGCGCGACGCTCGCTCGAGCGCCGCATCGCGGAAGCGCCAGGCATAGGCCCCGCCNNGTGTTGCTCGGAAGGCCGACCGTCGAACCGGGCTGACGGGCCTGCCGGAGGACGGGAATGCGCGCGTCCTTGTGCGCCACGTTGAGAAGGACTATCCCGTCAACCATCTCCGAGCTCGCGATGCGGCGGAGAGCCTGGGGTCCGTCTGTCTCGGTGACCATCAGGATGTCGTACCCCGCTTCACGCGCGGCATCCGAGATGGGCAGCACGTACTGAAGCATGGCGGGTGAGAACTCGTCAGCGAAGAAGTGGACGAACAGCCCGATGACCATGGTCTGCGAAGTCGCCAGCGCCCGTGCTCCCGCATTCGGCGTGAAACCGAGCTCCAGGATGGCTGCGCGGATGCGCTCCTGAGTCTCTGCGGAGATCGAGCGCTTGCCGCTCAGCGCGTAGGACACAGTGCTGCGAGAGACTCCCGCTCGCCTGGCCACATCGCCAATGGTCGCCATGACCTACCGTCCTTCGAACCGATTCGACGACTGTAGTCGGACGTCTTGAGCGGCGTCAAGTGCCTGGACCGAACCGGTTCGATGGCGAGTCGCGGTGGACGTGCTCCGGCGCGGCAGGGAGATGTCCTGCTCGACGTGGACCAGGCCGACACGTGGGAACCCGCGCTGCACGGCGGCACCCACAGCCGATGACCCGTACAGCGCAGATCCCCGGCTCGGCGAGGGCCGAACCGGGGACTGGTGTGCGTCAGACCGCTAGAACCCGTGCGCCGCCCGGCTGGCTTGCTCCTGGGTGCGGAACAGTCCGAAGCGCGGGAGGAACTTGTCCCAGTCGATGCCGTGGGCGTCGATCTCGGGGCCGTCGATGCAGGCGTGCTTGCGGATGAGCTGACCGTCCTGGATGACCGGCACCATGCAGGCGCCGCACATACCGGTGGCGTCGACCATGATCGAGTTGAGGCTGGCGACGCAGTGGACCTCGTACGGCTTGGTGAGGTCGGAGACACCGCGCATCATCATCGGCGGGCCGATGGTGATGACCTCTGCGATCTTCTTGCCCGTGCCGTCGCGATGCGCGTCGAGCATCTCCTCGAGCGGCGCCGTGACGAAGCCCTGGACACCGTACGAGCCGTCGTTGGTGGCGTAGATGACCGTCAGCTGGTCGCCGTACTCGGCCTTGATCCTGCCCACACGCTCGTCCGGCTCGTTCCAGAACATCAGCTCGCGGCTACGGAACCCGGAGATCAGCGTGACACGGTTGCCCAGCCTGAGGTGCTCGCGCATGATCGGGTAGACGGGTGGCAGGCCGAGGCCTCCGGCCGTGAACACGACCTCGGCGTCCTCGTGCGTGGCCAGCTCGCTCGGACGACCCAGCGGACCGGCGACACCCGCCAACGCCTCGCCGACCTTCATCTCGTTCATCTTCAAGGTGGACGTGCCCATCGCCTGGATGACGAGCGTGATCGTGCCCGCCTCTGCGTTCCAGTCCGCCAGCGTCAACGGGATGAGCTCGCCGTCAGGCGTAGGAAGGACGCGGACGAACTGGCCGGCCCTCGCGGACCGCGCGATGACAGGAGCCCGTACCTCGAGCTCCTCGATGCCGGCACTCAGATGGGTCTTCTTGACGATCACGGGGATCTCGGCCGCCACCTGCGTGTACGTGAGCGCGCGGCTCACGCGGTCGGAGATGTCGGCCGGGTCCATCGTGGCCATGGTGCGTACGATCTCGCGCGCCGCCGCCTGGCCGTCGCCAGCCGCACGGATCGCTGTCGACCCGCCGCGGGCAGCGTCGCCGCCGGTGTAGATGCCGGGGATCGAGGTCTCCTTCGAGCCCTGCTCCCCGTTCTGCTCGATCGTGCCCCACTTCGAGACGGCGAGCTTCGGCTCGGAGTCCTTGATGATGGGGTTCGCGGAGTTGCCGAGCGCCATGATGACGAGGTCGGCCTCGATCTCGTCCGTACGACCTGTGGGTACGGGCCGGCGGCGTCCGGACGCGTCCGGCTCGCCCAGGGCGATGATCTCCACGGTCGCGCTGGTCACGAAGTGCGTCTGCGGGTCGCCGGCGAACTCGATCGGAGATCGCAGCACGTCCAGCTCGATGCCCTCTTCGAGAGCATGCTCGAGCTCTTCGACGCGCGCGGGCATCTCGGCCCGGGTCCGGCGGTAGACGATCGTGACGTTGCCACCGAGGCGTCGAGCCGTACGTGCCGCATCCATCGCGGTGTTGCCCCCACCGATGATGAGGACCTGCTTGTCCCGGATGGCCGGCAGCGGCGTCTCGTGGCCGTCGCGGTGGCCCTGCATGAGGTTCACGCGGGTGAGGAACTCGTTGGCGCTCATGACGTTGAGCAGATGCTCACCCGGCACGTTGAGGAACCGTGGCAGTCCGGCACCACTGCCGACGAACACGCGCAGGAAGCCCGCATCGCGCAGCTGCTCGAGCGTCGCGGTCTTGCCGACCACGAAGTTGGTGACGAACCGCCCGCCGAGGCCGCGGATCTTCGCCACGACGTCGTCGATCAGCTGGTTCGGCAGACGGAACTCGGGGATGCCGTACCGCAGCACCCCGCCGAGCTCGTGGAACGCCTCGAACACGGTGACCGGGAAGCCCTCGGCGGCGAGCAGGTAGGCCGTGATCAGGCCCGACGGACCCGAGCCCACGATCGCGACAGGCGGCCGTACAGCCTTCTGCCACGGATCGTCCAAGCCCTTGAACCGCGCGGCAAGGCCGATCGGGTCGGCGAGCTTCTCCCACTCGGGCAGGAACCACTCGAGCTGGCCGATGCTCATCGACTTCTTGTGGATGCACATGCCCTGGCACTGCAGCTCCTGCGGGCACACGCGGCCGGTGACGTTCGGCAGCGGGTTGCACGACTCCAGCATCTCGAGCGCCTCGCGGAACCGGCCTTCGCCGATCAGCTCGAACATCGTCGGGATGTGGATCTGTACGGGGCAGCCGCCCTGGGGCTCGACATGGCCCGCGATGAGCACGCCCAGCTCGCACGGCGCCTCGGCGCACTGCTTGTCACGCAGCGCCTCCAGCCACACGATGAGCTCGACGTCGCGGCGCGTGAAGCCGAGGTCCATGTAGCCGAGGAAGCCCTTGTTGACGAGCTCGAAGTCCTCGGACCTTGCGTCCGCGTCACGGATGTACGGCTCGATCGCGTTGCCGGCCGGCCAGTTCTGGCTGAGCCCGGCGAACATCGGGTACTTCCCCGACAGGTGAGCGTCCAGTGCCCGTACGAACATGCGCTTCTTGCCCAACGGCAGCTTCCAGAGGAAGCGCATCATGACGCGGCTGGCGTCGTCGTCACGGCTCAGCACATCCCAGACCTGCCAGATGAAGTCGTGGCCCAGCTCCGGCTGACGGAACTCCCAGGCCACGGCCTCCATGCCGTCGGCGGTGAACAGGTTCCGGAACGCGCGGGGATCGGCGGTCAGACGGCGCTCCAGCAGACCGAGCTGGTTGGTGTACCCGGGCGCGTTCACTGGATGATCTCCGCGTCGCAGGTCGCCTTCACCCGGGAGATGCGCGCCGCGAGATCGTCGGTCATGACGAGTCCCTCGAGGGCTTCCGGCATCAACCGGCCAACCGTACGAGGCTCGTCGTCGACCACGATGGTCGCCTTCTCGAACAGCGACGGCAGCTCCTGGTAGCAGGTTGCGCAGTCGTTGCACTTCGGCAGATCCGAGATGTCGAGCCAGATGGGCCGGGTCGCCGTCGCCGTCGCCGTCGCGGCCGGAGCGGGTTCCGACGAGGCGGCAGGAGCCGGGGATCCCATCAGCCCGAAGTTGAGCGGTCCGCCGGCCGGCGCGCCACTGGATGTGGCGAGGTCGGCCATGGCCTGTGCGATCGCGTCGAGCGTCGTCTCACGGGCGTCCATCGCCTCGCCGTACTGAGCGCGGAGAGCGTCGACCTCGGCCTTGTGGGAGGCGGCGAGCTTCACCTCGGACTGGCCGACCAGGAACTGCAGGGTCTGCCAGTAGTGCTTGCGGTCCTCGACCATCGCGACGACACCGGCCGAGCAGGACATCTTGACCAGGTGCTCGTGCTTGTCGGTCGTGTACACGAACGGCGTCCGTGCCGCGCGCTGGGGAAGAGACAGCTCCACGTACTCGGCGATCGGGATCGCCCCATCCTCCTCGTGCGCCGCCAGCCAGTGGAACTGCTTGGCGAAGCGACCCTCGCCGAGCGCGAAGTCCGCAGGCGTGTACGGGATCTTCATCATCTGGGTGTGACCGTCAGCGTCGCGGTAGGTCAGCGTCTTCGTGAGCCACAGGCCGGACGGCTCGCGGTTCCCGTCGATGCTGAACCGTTCGGACAGCGAGCTGCCCTTGCGCGGGTCGTGGACGAACAGCGGGGCGACCCGGCTGTCCACGGCGAGCCGGGCCCGGGAGTTCGCCAGGTCCTCGGGCATTCCGTTCTCGGTGTCGCACGGCGTGTACACGACCATGAGCGACGTGCCCTGGTCGAAGCCGAGCATCTCGCCGCTCGCGCGGAGGAAGTGCCCGTAGTACGCCGTCGAGGTCGAGCACACGTAGACGTTCGGGTGGAACGCGGCGAGCAGTCCGAGCTCCTTGCGGGACTCCTGCTTGCCGGCGTGGGTCGAGCCGAACCGTGCGAGGTCGGCGTCCTGGCCGGAGTAGCTGGCCGTCGAGGCCTGGCCGCCGGTGTTGGAGTAGCCGCCGGTGTCGAGCACGATCGACTTGATCGGGGTGCCGGCGGCCAGCACGCGTGACATCGCACCGAAGCCGATGTCGTACGCAGCGCCGTCGCCGCTGATCGTCACGACCGCCGGTACGAGCGCCAGCTCGGCCGGTGTGAAGTCCCGCCACGACAGGGTCGCGAGCTTCGCGTCGTGGACGCTCGGGTCGTACAGGCCGTCGAGCTCNNGCGTCCTGGAACAGGCCGTTGACCCACGGGTCGAGGTACGGCGTGAACGGCATCGTCGACGCGTACACGCTGGAGCAGCCTGTGGAGTTGGCGATGACGGTCGGCGCGGGACCGTTGCCGGTCGGGCCCGACTCGTACAGGTAGAGCCGCTTCTCGAGCTGCTCCA
>PMBM01000213.1:0-18507 GCA_003153855.1 Propionibacteriaceae bacterium | reverse complement strand
TGCCCGCCGGTGATCGAGTAGTAGTCGTCGCGCGCCAGAAGGATGCGCTTGATGTCGCCGCCGGTGGCGGTGGCCCCGGCTGTGATCCGCTCGGGCGTGTCCGGCAGCGTGGTGAGCCGCTCGAAGCGGCCCTCCAGCAGCTCGAGCAGGTCGTCGTCCTGCTCATGCGTGGTCAGCGAGCCGGGACCGCAGACCTCGACGCACTGCATGCAGCCGGTGCACTTCCACGGGTCGATCGTGACGGAGAACATCGCACCGGTACCGCTCGCGCGCTTCTCCTCGGCGTCGAAGATCGGACGCGTACGAGCGACCGGGAAGGACGCGATCGCCGCGACGATCTGGTCGAGCTCGGCCGTCGGTACGGACTCCTCGGCGAGCGCTGACGCAGCCTGCGTCGCGACGGCCGCGAGGTCGCTGGCGGACGACGTCGCCTTGAAGAGGCGCCGTACCTCGTCCGACCAGGCCGGTACGAGGTCGTACCACGCGGCGCGCTTGGCCTCGACGAGCCCGGAGGCTGCGATGGCGGAGGCGAGCAGGTCGCTGATCTCATGGCCGGCGTTCGGGATCGCGTTGTCGGGACACGCGATGGTGCACTCCATGCAGGCGGTGCAGGACGACGGGTCGAAGAGGGGTACGTCGCGGCGGAAGATCCCCTTGTCCTTGGCAGCAGCCGTGCCGGACGGCATGAACATGCCGGTGCCCGGGATGACTGGAGCCTCGTCGATGACGCCCTCGCGGAACGGCTTGGCGACGATCTCCTCGTAGTACGCGGGGTCGAACAGGCCACTCGTACGCGCGGTGGCCACCGACGGCGACATCAGAGGCGACAGGGTCCGGCGACGCTCACGTACGACCTGCTCCTCGACGGCGACGAAGGCCGGATCGGCGTAGTCGATCCGTGTTGCGGCCGTCATCCCGTCCCGGATCACTGCCATGTTGGCCTCGACGACACGCTCTCCGCGGCGTCCGAACTTCTTGGCGAGCTCGGCATGNNTCCTTGGCGATGGCGAAGGCATCGAGCACGTAGAACTTGATGCCGCGCTCGCGAATCGCGCGCCGGGCGAAGGCGGGCAGCTCCTGCCAGACGATGAGCGGGTCCTTGGTCGACTGCATGATCAGGGTCCCGCCGTTGACCAGGCCCTTGAGGGGGTTGGTGTGCGCAAAGACCTGGTGGTCCGGCGCCACGACGACCTCGACATCCTCGAGCTCGGCGTTCGTGATGAGGACCGGCTCCGGGGACAGCGTGATGTAGTAGTTGGTCGCCGCTCCGGACTTCTCGGAGCCGTACTTGGGCGCCGACTTCGAGTGCATGTGGAGCAGGGAGCTGAGCAGGTCGGTGAGCAGCTTGCCGGTCGCGATCGTGCCGTAACCGCCCACCGAGTGGAAGCGGATCCGCAGGGCATCCGCAGGGAGGACCTGGGGGTTGGGACCCGTCTCGAGAGCCATGAGCTCGGTCTCCGGATAGGCCAGGCGCAGCTTCTCCTGCATGACCGCGACCGCTGCGGTCGGGTTCGCCGTGAAGAACTGTGACCCGAGGTAGACGAGAGGGGCCGGGTTGCCGGACACCATGTTCTGGAACCCGGCGACGATGTGCCGCGGCTGGACGTCGTGGCCGCCCAGGCCGAAGATCGCCGTGGTCAGGCGCGGGATCGCGGACAGACTCGGGACTCCGGCGAACAGCTCGGTCGTGGACTCGCCGTTCGCCCGCGCGTGGAACAGGGCGCTGGTGACGGAACGGGTGAGGGCGGTGTCGTCGGAGCGCTCGAGGACCGTGACGGCCTTCGCGTTGCCGATGGCGGCGACGAGCTCCGCCTCAGGGAACGGCTGGAGCAGCTTGATCGAGACCACGCCTGCCTTGATGCCTTCGGCGCGCAGGTGCCCAAGAACGGCGCGTACGTCGTCGGTGATCGAGCCCATGCCGACCATGACGTACTCGGCGTCCTCGCACTCGTACGCCTTGACCGGGGAGTATTCGCGGCCGGTGAGCTCCGAGTAGTCGGCCATCGCCTCCCGGACGATCGCCGGGACGGCGCTGGCGAAGTGCGTCCGGTGGTCGGCCGCCCCGGCCTGGAAGTCGGGCTGGTTCTGGACCGGCCCGGTGAGGCCAGGATTGTGCGGGTCGACCAGGGCCGGTACGACCTGGCGGGTGCCCTTGGTCAGGGCGTTGACCCACTGGCGGCGCCACTGGTTCTGGAGGCTGGCGGGTACCCACGACAGCGTTGTGGCCAGCAGACCCTCGTCGCCCGACTCGACCGCCTTCGCCTGCTTGGTGAGCTGAGCGCGCAGCGCGGCCAGGTCTCCTGCATCGAAGTCGCGGGCGTGACGGTCGAGGAAGCGTTCGAGCTGGAAAGCCCGGCCCTTCGCACCGAAGAGGAGCTCCTGGGCGACGGTCGGGCAGGGGATGCGGCCAGCCGGGTCGCCGAGGTACTCCTTGAGCAGCTCAGGCTCGGGCAGCAGGACCTCGCTCATCACGTGGCTGGTGGCGAAGCCGTCCATGCAGTTCGCCACGGGAACGAGCGACAGCGCGGAGGCGCGGTAGGAGATGGCCGCCAGGTCGGCGGCTTCCTGCGCGTTCGAGCCGAACAGGATCGTGTAGCCGGTCGGCAGCAGCGCGTACACGTCGTCGTGCCCGGCCATGACGTTCAGAGAGTGCTTGGTCACGACGCGGGCCGCGACCTGCAGCACGAAGCCGCCGATCTTCTTGCCGACGGTGACGTAGTGCGACTCGAGCCCGTACAGGATGCCCTGGCTGGACGAGGCGTTGGAGATGTAGTTGCCGCCCGTGAGGGCCGCGCCCATGGCGCCGCTCTGGGCGGAGTGCTCGCCTTCGGTCTCCACGAAGAAGGGATGCTTGCCCCAGACGTTGAGCTGCCCTTCAGCGCGTGCGGCCTCGAAGGTCTCCGCGATCTCGGTGGACGGTGTGATCGGGTAGCCGATCACGCCACCGCACACGTGCTTCATCACGTGGGCGACGGCGCCGTTTCCGTTGATGACCTCGGGGATACCGGGGTAGGTATGCGCCTTCAATGACATGCCACGCTCCCTTTCAGCGCGCTGGTGCCTCGGAGCAGAACTCCATCGGCAGCCGAGGCAGCGTCGCCAAGGCTAGTCGCATTCTGCTCCTCGACGAATGCGTCGTGGGCGCCGACCCCCTAGTTAGTGCGTTTTGCAACGATCTCACGTCTCATCTGTGCTCCCCCGGGGATACGGAAGACGCTCGGGGTGACAGGGTGGACGACCGTGAACGTTGCGCGACGGTACCTGCCTGGGTTGCTTCCTCCCCTGCTCATCGGTGCGGTCGCGTACGGCGTGGGCCATGTGGTCCCGGTGCTCGGGGGGCCGGTCGTGGCGATCCTGCTGGGCCTGCTCGTCGGCCAGTTCGCCGGGCAGCGCGACAGCTGGAAGGCCGGCACGGCGTTCGCCGCCAAGAAGATCCTGCAGGCCAGCATCGTGATGCTCGGCGCGACCATGTCGCTCGGACAGGTGGCCAGCACGGGTGGCCGAACCCTCCCGGTCCTCCTCGGCACCCTCGTCGTCGCGCTCCTGGGCGGGTGGCTCCTCGCGAAGCTCCTGCACGTCGAACAGATGATCGGAGCGCTGGTGACGTATGGGACGGGCATCTGCGGCGCCTCCGCGATCGCCACGATGAGCGCCGTGATCGGCGCCCCAGCCACCGCCATCGCCCTGTCGGTCACCGTGATCGTCGTCTACAACGTGCTCGGCGCCGTCTTCTTCCCACTGATCGGGCATGCCATGGGGTTGTCGCAGGAGGCGTTCGGCCTGTGGGCCGGCACCGCGATCAACGACACCTCGTCAGTCGTCGCAGCGGCGACCGTGTATGGAGCCACAGCCGCGACGGTGGCGGTCGTCGTCAAGCTCACCCGTACGCTCGCGATCATCCCGCTGGCCCTGTACGAGTCGTGGCGGACGCATCGCGGCTCCGAAGCCGGGGCCGGACCGGTGTGGTGGAAGCTGGTCCCGACCTTCCTCGTCCTGTTCCTCGTCGCCGCGGCCGCACGGTCGGTGGGCGTCGTGCCCGCGTCGTGGGGGCCCGTCATCAAGGAGCTGGCCTACATCGGCACCACCGTGGCCATGGCAGCGGTCGGCATGGGGTCGTCCCTCCGGCACATCAAGCAGGCGGGGTGGCGCCCCGTCGCGCTCGGCGGGCTGCTGTGGATCCTGGTCGCGGGCTCGTCGCTGGTCCTCCAGCGGCTCACCGGCACCATCTAGGGTTCACGCGGCGGCGGACTGGTCGAGCGCCGTCTTCAGCGTGCTCAGAGCCCGCGCCTCCATCCTCCGTACAGTCGCCTCGCTCACGCCGATCTCGTCCGCCAGCTCCTGCCTCGATGCCGGTGGGCCCTCGAACCCGAACCGGCGTCTGAGGATCCGCTGTTCCATCGGCGGCAGCCGGTCGAGGAGCGGGAGAACCTCGGACGTCGAGTCCGGGTCGAGGTGGCTGACCGCCGACTCGTCCGGCACGTGCAGGGCTGCCACGAACGGCGCAGGCGTCACGATGGCGTGGACGGCCGCCACACCGTCCGCTCCGGGGATCTCCGACGGCACGACCGAGCGCCCGAGGCACTGCATGAGGTCCACCTCCGCGCGACGCACGGAGAAGTAGCGCGCCATGTCCCGCGCCGGCACGCCGACCCGGCCGCACTCGGTGGCGATAGCCCCTCGGACCCGAGCCCGGATCCACGCCGCGGCGTACGGGCCGAACCGGCCGCGCCGGCGGTCGTACCGCGCGAGCGCCTCGGCCAGCGCGAGATGGCCTTCCTGGACGACCTCGGCGAACTCTGCGGGAGAGACCCCGAACTCGCCGCGCGCGATCGCCTTGACCAGGCCTACGTTCGCCAGCAGCAACCGGTGCCTGGCCGTGCGTCCCTCCGCGGCAAGCAGGTCGAGCTCCTCGAGGCACGCCTCCACGGCGAAGCCGCCTCGAAGAGCCTCCTCCGCGAGGACGCCGATCTCGACGGCGGCGGCGAGCGCGGCTTCCTCGGCCTCGGTGAGCAGCTGTGTGGTCGTCATGCCAGGACCATGTACGGCCGAGGAGGGCCTTCGTCAGCCATCCACCGATCTCGCCGGACAACACCCCGACAACACCGTGTTGGGAGAACCGCTCACAACCTCATTCGCCGGTCGAGAGGACCAGCAGCTCCTTGCGGGTCGCCTCGAGGGCGATCATCGTCGTGAACATCTGGTTGTACACGGCCTCGTCGGTCACCGGGTTCGTCCGCTGGAGCTTCGACTTGAGGGTGGCGATCGTGTACATCACCTTGAGCAGGCGCAGCTTGGCGACGTACGAGACCGAGTAGGACCTGGTCACCGCCATGGGGTGCGGCTCGACCGCGAGCTGTACGGCCAGCTGGCGCAGCGAGTCGTCGTCGAGCGCCTCGATGACGCGCCGGGACCACTCGGAGTTGGGCACGCCCACGGGCGACTGCGGGGCGATCGCGGCGAACAGTGCGCGGTAGGCAGCGTTCGAGTAGTCGTCGGGAGACGCCCCGTGCCACCCGGCCTCGAAGGAGTCCGGGTACTGGAGCATCAGCTTGAGCGTGTCCCGTTCCACGGTCAGCGCGCGGTCGTTCGGGTCGGGCAGCTCGTACGTGATGAGCGCGCCCTGCGACTCGTCCTCCGGCGCCGCGACGGGGGGGCGCTGCTGCGCGGGAGCCTCGGTCGGACGTCGCCCGGAGACCTTGCTGACGACCTTCCGGACCTCCTCGACGTCGGTGCCGAGCATCGTCGCCAGCTCGCGAATGTAGCCGGACACGAGGGAGTTGTCGCGGATCGATGCGACCAGCGGCGCGGCCGCCCGCAGGGCCTCAAGACGACCGTCGACGCGCTCGAGGTCGTACTGGCTCAGGACGTTGCTCATGACGAACCTGTACAGCGGCTGGCGTCGGGCGACGAGCTCACGTACGGCGGCATCGCCCTGCTGCAGCCTCAGGTCGCACGGGTCGAGCCCGCTCGGCTCCACCGCCACGTACGTCTGGGCGGCGAAGTGGTGGTCGCCGGAGAAGACCTTGAGCGCCGCCTTCTGGCCCGCGGCGTCGCCGTCGAACGTGAAGATCACCTCGCCGTGGAACGCGTCGCCGCCGAGCAGCCGCTGGATGAGGCGGGCGTGGTCGTCGCCGAACGCCGTGCCGCACGACGCGACCGCCGTGTCGACGCCCGCCACGTGTGCGGCCATGACGTCGGTGTAGCCCTCGACGATGACCGCCTGGCTCTTCTTGCCGATGTTCGTACGCGCCAGGTCCAGCCCGTACAGCACGTGCGACTTCTTGTAGACCGGCGTCTCCGGGGTGTTGAGGTACTTGGCCGGCATCCGGTCGTCGTCGAACAGCTTCCGGGCACCGAACCCGAGAACGAGCCCGCCGGCGTCCTTGATCGGCCAGATCGCCCGGCCCTGGAAGAAGTCCCACCCGCCCTGGCGCATGAGCCCGGCCGCGATGAGCTCCTCCTCGCGGAAGCCACGTCCGCGGAGGTGCTGACCGAGCGCACGTCCCGAGGTGGGCGCGAACCCCAGCCCGAACTTCTCGGCGACCTCGCGCCCGAAGCCGCGGCCCTGGGCGAACTGGCGCGCCACGACCGCGTCCGGCGTGAGCAGCTGCTCGGCGTAGAACTCCGCCGCCGCGCCGTTCGCCTCGAGGATCCGCAGCCGGCTGCCCGGGTTCTCGCGCGGACCCGAAGGGCCTTCGGTGAAGCGCAGCTGGACGCCGTACTTGTCGGCGAGGTGCTCGACAGCCTCGGCGAACGACAGGTTGTTGATCTTGCGGACGAAGGAGATGGCGTCGCCCGACTCGCCGCAGCCGAAGCAGTAGTAGAAGCCGCGCGACGGCGTGACCTGGAAGCTCGGGGTCTTCTCGTCGTGGAAGGGACACAACCCCTTCAGCGAGCCGCCACCGGCAGGCTTGAGGGAGACGTACGCGGCGATGACGTCGTCGATACGCGCACGGTCGCGTACCTCCGCAATGTCCTCGTCGTTGATCAGCCCCACCACGTCGCCGAGTCTAGGGGTCGGCGCTGACGGTCGGCCGTCAGACCACAGGCACCATGGCGTGGTCCGCGAGAGACTGGCCCGCAGCCTCCGCGATGACCAGGGCCGCGCGGCCGTCGAGCACGGACGGCGACGGAGCCGTACCGCCCTCGATGGACCTGATGAAGTGGTCGAGCTCTGCCGTGTACGCGTCGGCGTAGCGCTCGAGGAAGAACGGGAGGTACGGGCCGGCGACCTCGGTGCCGCCGGCACCGCTGGACCGGACGCCTGTCGTACGGAGGTTCGTCGTCTCGAGCGCACCCTTCGGGCCGAACACCTCGATGCGCTGGTCGTAGCCGGCCGCGCAGACCCGGCTGTTGAGGATCGTCGCGGTGGCGCCGGACGGAGCGGTCAGCGTGACAGCGCAGGTGTCGATGTCGCCGATGCCCCGGATGTCGTCGATGAAGGCGTGGCCGCTGGCCGACACCTCGGCGATGTCACCGAGGAGGAAGCGCGCCATGTCGAAGTCGTGGATCGTCATGTCCTTGAAGATGCCGCCGGAGTCGACCATGTACTGGGCCGGAGCGGCCGCCGGGTCGCGGCTGATGATCGTCACCTGGCGCAGCTCGCCGATCTCGCCCTCGTCGAGTCTCGCCTTGAGCTCGACGACGCCGGGGTCGAAGCGCCGGTTGAAGCCGACCATGACGCGGTGCTCGCTGCCCTTGATCGCCGTGAGGCACTCGTCGACCCGTGCGACCGACAGGTCGACGGGCTTCTCCGTCAGTACAGCCTTGCCCGCGGCGACCGACGCGATGATCTGGTCGACGTGGCACGCCGTGGGTGAGCAGATCACGACGGCATCGATGCTCGGGTCGCCGTACACGTCCTCGACCGACTCCGTGCCCCTCGCGCCGAACGTGGCTGCCAGGGTTGCCGCCGCTCCAGGGACCGGGTCGACGATCGTGACCAGCTCGGCACCGGCGTGGGCGTAGATCGTGCGGGCGTGGACCTGGCCGATTCGACCGGCCCCGATGATCGCGAGGCGCAGCATCGCTGACTCTTTCTCTCGAGTGGCTCAGGACGTGACGTACGGTGTCTTTGTCCTGACATGTACGACCCTACGAGGCGGGGTTTACGCCCGTCAAGCCGTCACACGTACGGGCGCTGGTCCGCCTTCGCGGCGACGTACTCGCTGTACGCCTTCCGCGTGCTCTCCAGCTCCGAGACCTGCGACACCGGGACGTCCCACCAGGCGCTGCCGGGAGGGTTGGGTCCTGTGAGGTCGGTCTCGATGTACAGGACGGTCGTACGGTCGCTGGCGACGGCCACTGCGAAGTTGGTCCTGAACTCGGCGATCCCGTCGCAGCGCAGGACGTCGGCGCCCCAGCTGGCCGCGTTGGCCGCCAGGTCGAGCGGAACGTTCTCGCCGTCGAGGCTGCCCGCCGCGGATCGCACTTTGTACTTCGTGCCGAAGCGCTGCGAGCCGCGCGACTCCGACAAGGCCCCGATCGAGGCGAAGCCGTGGTTGTCGAGCAGCACGAAGATGACCTTGAGGCCCTCCTGGATGATCGTCGCGAGCTCCATCGGCAGCATCTGGTACGTGCCGTCGCCGACGATCGCGACCACCTGTCTGTCGTCGCCCACCGCGAGCTTCACGCCGAGGGCTGCAGGGATCTCGTAGCCCATGCACGAGAAGGCGTACTCGAGGTGGTACTGCTCAGGCGTACGGGCACGCCACAGCGCCTGCAGGTCGCCGGGCATCGAGCCGGCCGCGTTGATGACGACGTCCGAGTCGCCCATGAGCTCGTTGAGCGCGCCGAACACCTCGGTCTGAGCCGGCAGCGGCGTGTGATCGCGGTGGTAGCACTCGTCGACGACCTTCTGCCACGCGTCGTCGAGCTCGCCCGCGTGCTGCTGGTACGCCTCGTCCGTGCTCCACCCCGTGAGCGCCGCGGTCAGCGCGTCGAGCGCTTCCTTCGCGTCCGCGACGAGCATCTCCGCACCGTGCTTGGCGGCGTCGAAGCGGGCGACGTTGACGTTGACGAAACGCACGTCCTCGGCGGCGAAGACCGTACGGCTGGCGGTCGTGAAGTCGGAGTACCGCGTCCCGATCCCGATCACCAGGTCAGCCTCGCGGGCCAGCGCGTTCGCGGCGCTGCCGCCTGTCGAGCCCACTCCCCCGACCGCCATCCTGTGGTCGAAGTTGATGGCGCCCTTGCCGGCCTGCGTGTCGGCGACCGGGATGCCCGTGGCATCGGCGAACGCGCGCAGCGCCTGCGAGGCGCCGGAGTAGACGACGCCGCCGCCTGCCACGACCAGCGGGCGCTTCGACGCCCTGATGGCAGCGACGGCGCGATCGAGAGCGGCGGGTTCGGGGACCGGCCGACCGATGTGCCAGACCCTCGAGCGGAACAGCTCGACCGGGAAGTCGTACGCCTCGGGCTGTACGTCCTGGGGCAGGCAGATCGTCACGGCGCCGGTCTCCACCGGGTCGGTCAGCACCCGCATCGCGTTGAGCATGCTCGACGCGAGCTGCTCGGGACGGTTGATGCGGTCCCAGAACCGCGAGACCGGCTTGAACGCGTCGTTGACGGAGATGTCGAGCGAGCGCGGGTCCTCGAGCTGCTGCAGCACCGGGTCGGCGGCGCGGGTCGAGAAGATGTCGGACGGGAGGAGCAGCACCGGGAGCCTGTTCGTGGTCGCCAGCGCGGCACCGGTGACCATGTTCGTCGCGCCGGGCCCGATCGAGCTGGTGACGGCCCAGGTCTGCAACCGGTTCTTCTGCTTCGCGTACGCGGCGGCCGCATGCACGCCGCCCTGCTCGTTGCGGATCAGCACGTACGGCAGGTCGGGTGCGTCCTCGTCGCCGTCGAGCCGCTGCACCTCGGCCTGCAGCAGCGCCTGGCCCACGCCGGCCACGTTTCCGTGCCCGAAGATCCCGAAGCAGCCAGCGATGAGCCGCTGCTCGACGCCGTCACGCTCGCTGTACTGAGCGGCCAGGAACCGTACCAACGCCTGCGCGACGGTCAGCCGGATGGTTGTCGACATCGGCGTCCTCTCGGGAGCGATCAGGGTGCTGGGATGAGGATGTCACGCACGATCTGGTCGAGCTCCTCGTCCGCTGTCAGGAACTGGCGCAACGTACGGGCAGTGGCACCATAGGTGAGGAACTCGTCCGGGGTGAGCCCTTCCGGCTCGTACGCCTTGCGGAACTCCGGCATGGTCCGCAGAGCGTCCAGGATCCGCGGCGCGACGGGGATGTCCATGCGCGGCTCGGCACTGCCACCGTTCTGGTAACGCTGCTGCCACGAGAACGGCGGCGAGATGACGACGTCGCCGCCGATGAACTCGGAGATCTGGAGCGTGTTGCGGAAGGCCGCCACGAGGAGGCGCGCGCGGAGCCCTCGAGCTTTGAACTCCTCGTAGGCCCTCTTGAGCGTGGCGACACCCGCCCACTCCAGGTAGCCGGGGTCGAAGCAGAGCTGGTCGCGCTCGTACGCGGTCTTGAGCCAGTCGTCGAGCCGGCCGACCATGAGTGTCACGACAGGGCCCATCGTCGAGATGTCCTTGCCCTCGGCCTCGCGCCGCGTCAGTCCCCGCTCGATCGCCTCGCCGGTAGCCAGGACCTGGGCGTGCGTGAACGAGACCGTGACGTTGATGCTGACCCCGCGGTACGTCGCCTCTTCGATCGCGGTCACCCCGACCGCGGTGGCGGGCACCTTGACGATGATGTTCGGCGCGAGTCTCGAGAAGTACTCGGCCTGAGCGACGAGCGCGTCTGCCTTGCGGGCCAGTCGCGGGTCCGTCTGCATCGAGAGCCGCCCGTTGCGACCCTCGTACTTCTCGAACGCCGGCAGCAGAAGGGTCGCGGCGTCGAGCGACACCTCCTCGACAACCTTCCAGCCGATCTCGGACTCGCTCGCCTCGGGCATCTCGTGCCCGAGCTCGGCGATCCTCGCCGTCCAACGCGGCAGGTCGGAGCGGATGCTCGACAAGGCGATGACCGGGTTGCACGTCGCACCCACGGCGCCCCACGAGATCGAGGTCGCCAGCTCGGACTTGGTCGCCGAGTCGTTCCACAGCACGGTCGGACCGCGCCCGGTCATGATGCCGAGGGGAGTCGAGGAGTCTGTCATGGGGTTCTCTTCGTCGGGGATCAGGTCACTGACATTCAACCCATGTCACAAGCAAGTGTCAACCTCATGTCCTTACATATTCTCCCGAGAGGCGAAGCGCGTTCAGGAGAGCACCTGTGCGGCTGAGGAGAGCACCTGTACGGGCGGCGAGCACGAGCAGAGACGGGAGACCGGCCCGCAACGGGTCATGATGGGCACGTGACCGTGGAACCCACGTGGCAGCTCGGACTGGCACTCGTACTGATGGTCGCCCTCACGCTCGTCGTGTCGCGCGTCGGCAACCTGCGGATCGGGCGGCAGACGGTCGTGGCGGCCGTTCGGGCGATCGTGCAGCTCGCGATCGTGTCGGTGATCATCGTCGCCGCCTTGCAGCACCTGTGGTCCGCGCTCGCCTTCGTCCTGGTGATGTTCGTCATCGGCGTCTACACCACGTCGAAGCGCGTCCGCGTCACCGCGTGCTGGCCCTGGGTGTCCGTGGCCATGGCAGCGGGCATCCTCCCCGTACTGCTCATCGTGTACGCGACGGGTACCGCACCGCTCAACGGACTCTCGCTGATCCCGATCGCAGGCATCGTCATCGGCAACATGATGACGGCCCACACGCTCGTGGCGCGGAACTCGTTCACGCACCTGCGGGACCACCTCGGCGAGTACGAGGCGGGACTCTCCCTGGGGTTCTCCCGTGCCGAGTCGATCCGGCTGACCGATCCTGACTCGGCACGTGACGCGACCATGCCGAACAACGACCAGACCCGGACCGTGGGGCTTGTCACGCTGCCGGGAGCGTTCATCGGCGTCCTCCTGGGTGGCGGCTCACCCGTACAGGCGGGTGCGGCACAGGTGCTCGTCCTCCTCGGGATCATGGCCGGCCAGGCGACCACCGTGGCTGTCGCCCACCGGTTCATCGAGCACGCACGGATCGTGACGCCCGAGCTTCGCCTCGCCCTTCGCCCCTAGCCGGCGACGCCCCTTGTGGGGCCACCTTTCCTGAGAGATTCTTTGGAATTCTCTCAGGGACCGCTTATGATTCCTCTTGTCCTAGTCCCCGGAGAAGGATCCAGCACTGTGTTTGTCCCCAGAAAACTGATCATCACCGGTGTCGCCGCGGTGTTCGCCATTGGCGGCGCCGGCGTGGCGGCTGCCTCGACCTTGCAGAAGGAGGTCACCCTCGTCGTTGACGGGCAGTCCCTGAAGGTCAACGGCTACGTCAGCACCGTCGGCGACGTCCTCGCGAAGAACTCCGTGGCGCTTGAGCAGAAGGACACCGTCGAGCCCGCCACCGATGCCCAGGTGAAGAGCGGCGAGACGATCAAGGTCACGCGCATCCGCGCCAAGCAGGTCACCGTGTCCCATGACGGTACGAGCTCGACGCTGTCCACCTACGCGTCGACCGTCGCCGGTGCGCTGTACGACGCGGGCGTCACCGTGAGCGTGTCCGACAGGGTCTCCCCCGAGATCACCGACGGCCTCACCGACGGCCAGACCGTCACGGTGAAGCGGGTCGTGGTCACCACCGCCCAGACCACTGAGCCGATCGCCTTCACCTCCACCACCGTCAAGGACGGGACCGTCGCCAAGGGCACGACCAAGGTGACCACCAAGGGCGTCAACGGCGTGAAGACCAGCACCTTCAAGGTCGTGACCGTCGACGGCGTCGAGGAGTCGCGCACCCTCGTCTCGTCCGCCGACAGCCCCGCGACCGCCCAGGTCACGACCGTCGGCACCAAGGCCGGGGCCACCGTCGTCGCGGCGGCACCGGTCGCCACCAGCGGGTCGACCGCGGGTCTCGACCTCTCCAACGCGGCGATGTGGGACAAGGTCGCCAAGTGCGAGTCCGGCGGCAACTGGCACATCAACACCGGCAACGGCTACTACGGCGGCCTGCAGTTCGCCCAGGGGACCTGGATCGCACACGGTGGCGCCCAGTTCGCCCCCCGTGCCGACCTGGCGTCCCGTGAGCAGCAGATCACGGTGGCGAACCGCATCTACGCCACGTCCGGCCTCAGCCAGTGGGGCTGCAAGGCGTAAGCGGCTCTCAGCTCGTCGAACCCCAGGTGCCCGTCTCGGTGCGCCTGGGGTTCGTGCCTGTCAGCCCTCGTGCACGAGGAACGCCGGTCAGCTGCTGACCAGGCGTTCCAGGGCGAAAGCGAACACATCCTTCGTACTGTCAGGGTCGATGGCGCCTTCGATGGCCAGGCCGTTGGAGAGCGCGAGGATGATCACCGCGAGCTGGTCGGCATGCTCGTCGACCCCGGCCTGTACGAGCTGGGCCTCGATCCCCTTTCGGAAGTCCCGCCTACGCTCGCGGAGCTCCTCGACGTTGGCGCGGTCACCCCGGACGCTGGCCGCCCAGAACTCGAGGAACGCCAGGTGCCAGTTCGGGTCGTCCGCCGTGAACGCCGCGAGCCGCTCCCCCAACGCGTGGCCTGCCGCTGGTCGGCTGTCGCCGGTGACGTGTCGGGCGCCTTCGAGCCGCTCCTGCCAGCGCTCCTCGATGACTGCGAAGAAGAGCCGCGCCTTGCTGCTGAAGCTCGAGTAGATGGCTCCCTTCGTGAGGCCCGCCCTGGTGGCCACCTCGTCGAGGGACGCCGCCTGGAAGCCTCGTTCGGAGAACGTCTCTGCGGCGGCCTCGAGGAGTCGCGCTCGCGTCTGCTCCCGAGTCGGGCGACGACGGGAAGAGGGTTGTGTCGACATGCGCAAACGATACCATTGGTATTGAATACCATCAGTATGGAAGGAAGCGCACATGTCCGCGGACACCATCGTCACTGGAGCAGCAGGGTTCGTCGGCCGTCATCTGGTCGAGCGTCTCGTCGCCGAGGGCTGGGAGGTGACCGCGTTCTGTCGCGAGGGAGACCGCGTGGATCTCCTCCCCGACGTCCGGATCGCCATGGGGGACCTGGGCGATGCCGAGTCCCTCGACAAGGCCTTCGCCGGCACCGAGGACCCCGTCGTCTTCCATCTCGCCGGGAACACGACCACATGGTCGAGGAACCGTGTCGCACAGTTCCGGGACAACGTCGACGGGACCCAGGGTGTGATCGAGGCAGCGGAGCGCGCTGGGGCCCGCCGACTGGTCGCGACCTCGTCGATCTCGGCGTACGGCTACCAACCGGGGGTTCGGCTCCGCGAGGATTCGTCCACGAACGTAGCTCGCATGGGTGACAACTACGGCAAGAGCAAGTGGGCGGCCGAGCAGCTGGTCAAGGCTGCGAGCCGATCAGGGCGCCTCTCCTCCGTGATCCTCAACCCGGTCAACATCCTCGGGGCGTACGACTCCGCCAACTGGTCGCAGCAGCTGATCCTGCCCATCTATGAGAGCGGACTGCGCGTGGTGCCACCCGGCTCCGCCACCTGGATCTCGGTGCACGACGTGGTCGCGGCACAGATCGCCGCCGCCCAGGCACCCCTTGAGGGAGAGAACGTGATCCTGGGCGGGACCGAGGCGACCTTCCTCGAGGTCGTACAGACCATCGCCCGCCTCCTGGACAAGCCCGTTCCTGAACGCGCCACGTCGCGGGCCTTCCTCGGCCTCGCATTCCTCGCCACCGAGCTGAAGTCTGCCGCGACCGGCACCGAGCCCGAGCTCAGCCTTGCCAAGTACCGCCGCGCGACGGGGAACCTCGTGGTCGACGACACCAAAGCGCGCACCGGCCTGGGTCTGGGACGCACTCCGCTCGTCGACATACTGGCAGAGACCATCAACTGGCTGCGCGAGGTCGGACTCCTCCGGCCGACAGCGGGCACGCGATGACGCGCGGAACTCCGCCCCGGCCGGCGTGGGTTCCCGTCGACCGCGAACCCGTTCACGAGGAGCTCTTCGGCAACGACCTCGTCCGCGTGTACGAGGCGCGGATCGAGCCAGGGACGACGACGCTCGACCACAGGCACGACCAGGACACGGTGTACGTGGTTGTACGTGGCGGCCGGTTCCGATCGGACAACACCTGGCGACAGCACAACGTCACCCGGCCGGGACGGTCCAGCGGCTTGCTGCGCAGCGTCGGCTGGCTGCTGAGACGCCTCACCGTGGGCTGGCTGAGGATGCCGGACGGCACACTCCTGTGGCAGCCCCATGCAGCCCATCCGGTCGTTCACCGGGTGACCGCCTCGTCGTCGAACGACGGGGCCTTGAGGATGGTCGGGATCGAGCTCCGGCGCCATCGCCCGCCCCGGCGCATCCCCGAGACCCCCGCGCTCCGACTGGAGTACGCGTCCCCGCGGAGCACCAGCTACCGGATCGCTGCCCTACCGGGTACGACCGTCCACGTACCCGGCGAGTCGGTCCTCACCGTCGTTCACGGCGAAGCGACCCTGCAGGGCGGGAGCCGCCACGAACCCGGAGCCACGGTGTGGGTGGCTGAGGACGGTCCGCTGACGTCGCAGCCCGCAGAGCCATTGCTGGCCATCCTCACCGTGGTCTGAGCGGGGTGAGCCTCACACCGCCCGTACGAGCAGGACGATCGGCGAGTCCGGCCACAGGGCCGGAAGGGCCAGTCCCTCGCTGCCGAGCCACGCGCCGGACGCCTGGGTCCCGGCGAACTCGCTGCCTTGGGGCTCGCCGAACCAGGGAGCCTTGAAGGCCGGCGCCGCGCTCGGACCGTCGACCACCACAGGTCGTACGGCGTAGCGCTTGCTCGGGTCGAGACCCGCGAGCCGGATCCGGCCGAACGTCAGCTCCATCGTCGAGACGGTGGTGGTCGACAGCACGTACGCGGCGCGGCTCCTGTCCAGCGACACGACGCCGGTCAGCCACAGGCCATCCTCGTCACCCCGGACGACCGTGCCGGAGTGGAGCAGGGAGCGGAGCCCCTTGTAGAGGGAGATCCACATCTTCAGCTCGGCGAGCTCGGCCTCGCTGACGACCCGCAGGTCCCACTCGACGCCGAGGTGTCCGATGAGGGCGGTCGACGCCCGGAACGCCGCGCTGTACTGACGGCCGGTCTGGTGGGAGGGCGAGCTCCCGATGTGACATCCCAGCAGCTCAGGCGGCAGCAGCGTCATCGTCCAACGCTGGATGCGCAGACGCTCCCCCGCGTCCGTGTCGTCGGACACCCAGATCCGGTCGCAGATCTCCATGATGCCGAGGTCGGCACGGGCACCGCCGGACGAGCAGGACTCGATCTCGAGGCCGGGCTTGTGGTCCTTGAGCTCGCGCATCAGCCGGTACGCAGCCAGCGTCTGCTCGTGCACCGCCGGTCGGCCCTCGTGCACCGGGCTTCCGCCGTCGACGAGGTCGCGGTTGTGGTCCCACTTGAAGTACGCGATCTCGTACTCGTCGAGGAGCGCGACCAGGGACGTACGCAGGTAGTCGTAGCAGGCCGGGTTCGTGAGGTCGAGGACATACTGCTGGCGCGTGGCCGGCGGCAGCCGACCCGGCACCTGGATGACCCAGTCCGGGTGCGCGCGGGCTACGTCGGAGTCGAGGTTGACCATCTCCGGCTCGACCCACAGGCCGAACTGCATGCCGTGGCCGCGGACACGGTCGACGAGCGGGTGGAGCCCCTGCGGGTACACGTCAGGCGAGACGAACCAGTCCCCCAGCCCTCGCGTGTCGTCGCGACGCGAGCCGAACCAGCCGTCGTCGAGCACGAACCGCTCGACACCGACCTGGGCGCCCAGGTCGACGAGCCGGATGAGCTCGTCGACGTCGTGGTTGAAGTACGCGGCCTCCCAGCTGTTCAGCGTGACCGGGCGCGGCGAGGTGGGGTAGCCCTCCCGAGCGCGAAGGTATGCATGGAAGCGGTGGGACAGCTCGTCGAGCCCGTGGCCGTACGACCCGTACAGCCAGGGCGACGTGTACGACTCGCCGGCCGCGAGCCTGATCTCGCCCGGCAGGAGCAGCTCGCCTCCGCCGAGCCAGCGACCGTTCGCGAGGCGCTCGGCGACGTGGACGTGGTTGCCGCTCCACGCGACGTGGACGCCCCAGACGTCGCCCGAGCGGAAGCCGAAGCCAGGCTCGCCCGCGTGCAGGACCGTGGCCGCCTCGAAACCTGTGCGGCCCCGACGTCCTTCACGGACATGCGCTCCTACGGCGAACGGGAGCCGTTGCGGCGTGCGCTCCGTACCCCAGTGACCGGCGAAGTCCAGCAGCTCTGCTGCGCGAGCCGGTACGGGCAGGCGTGGTGTGACCGCAGCGAGCGTGTACGGGTCGTCGCCCAGGTTGGTGACGGTCGCGCGAGTCCTCACCAGACCGCTCGGTAGAAGGTCGATCTCGAGCGCGAGGGCGAGCTGCGTGCGGTCGTCATGGGCGGTCACGAGGACGACACCGGGACCACCTTCATGGGATTCGTTGAGCTCTTCGCCGTCAACGGTCACCGAGTCCGTACGCCACCGGGGCGACCAGTCACGGCCGTCCCGCTGTCCCTCGACTCCAGGCCGTCCGAAGAACCCGGTACCCGACTCCGGCAGCACCGACACGCGCACGGGGACGTCCATCCCGCCCTCGGCCGCAGGCGGCTCGATCGCGAGCATCGCGGACGCCACGTCGGCGGTGGACTGGGGAAGCGCTGGGCCCCAGTGGACGACCTCCGGCAGGCACGAGTCGCGTACCACCAGCCACAGTGCGACCCCCTCCGCACTGAGCGCGATAGTTGTGGTGCTCATCCGCGGTCTCCTCCCGACGCCAGCCGACATTAGTGCCCTGCGGCTGCGCCGTTGCGGACGATCGCCGCATGGGGTGGGTGTCAGGCTCCGCGGCCGATCCCGCGCGGGATGCGAGCCGGGTCCCAGCCGAGCAGCTGCGCGGCCGTCTCGAACGCGTACCGGTCGGTCATGCCCCCGACGTACGCGATGACGGTGGTCACCCAGGAGTCGTCGCCGCCCACCGGAGAAGCGTTCTCCGCCGGTACGTCCTCGGGGTGCGCGAGGTAGTGGTCGACCAGTCCTCGCAGCACTGCGATCACCGCCTGAGCCTGTGCCACCGACTCCGGCCGGGTGTAGATGCGGTCGTAGTTGAACTGCCGCAGGCCCGCCAGTGCGGCGGCCGACTCCTCGTCCATGCCGATCTCGCCGGTACGTACGGACGACGACATGACAGCGTGGATGAACGTACCGAGCTGCTGCGACCGGGTGCGACCACAGATCGCCGCGACCTCGTCCGGAAGGTCCTCGGGACGTACGATCCCGGCTCCGACGGCGTCCTCGAAGTCGTGGGAGCAGTACGCGATGCGATCGGACCAGGATGCGATCTCGCCCTCGATGGTCTCTGGCGCCGGCCGGGACCACGAGTGGTTGCGGATCCCGTCGAGCGTCTCCCGGCACAGGTTGAGGGGGGCGAGGACGACGTCGGCGCCCCAGGGACCATGGTCGTAGCCACCCGGAAGGTACGGGACGACCGCATCCTCCGACGCGTGCCCACCAGGCCCGTGGCCGCAGTCGTGGCCGAGGGCGATC
>PMBM01000039.1 GCA_003153855.1 Propionibacteriaceae bacterium | reverse complement strand
TACGTCGTCGTACCGACCGGGGTTTCCCAGGACCAGCTGACCGCTGTCGTCCGGCTCATCGCCTGGATGCTCAAGCCGGACCAGCAGGCCAAGGCCTACGACAAGGGGTACTTCTACCCCGGACCGGCGATCAAGGATGTGACGCTCTCCATGGCTCCCCAGGCGAGCCAGGATGTCATCGCCAAGTTCGGCCGCCCCGAGTACGACAGCCTCATCGCCAACAACCCGACGGTCGTTCCTCTCCCGTACACGGCCATGGTGTCCGCGTTCGATCTGTGGAACCGCAACATCGCTGGGTCCAAGGCGGCCAAGTGACCGAGAGCATCGCCCCCGCCAAACAGTTCGGTGAACTGCGGCTCGACGGTGTCGGACGCAGCTTCGGCGAGGCGAATGCACTCACCGACCTCAGCCTGACGATCNNACGGCCTTGAACTGCCTCGCTGGCCTCCTGCCGCTCACGCACGGCGCGATCTGGCAGGACGACAAGCGCATCGACATGACCCGGCCCGAGAAGCGCGGGTTCGGGATGGTCTTCCAGAACTACGCGCTCTTCCCCCACATGAGTATCCGCAAGAACGTGGCGTTCGGCCTGGAGATGCGCAAGACCCCCTCGGCCGAGATCAAGGAGCGGGTCGCGGAGGCGATCGAACTCGTGCACCTGGAGGATCAGGCAACCAAGCTGCCGGGCCAGCTGTCCGGCGGTCAGCAACAGCGGGTGGCGATCGCCCGCGCGGTCGTCCTGCGTCCGCCCTTGGTGCTGATGGACGAACCGCTGAGCAACCTGGACGCCAAGCTGCGCCTTGAGATGCGTACCCAGATCCGCCGTCTGCACCAGGCGCTCGACCTGACAACGGTCTATGTCACGCATGACCAGGAGGAGGCGTTGAGCCTCGCCGACCGCCTGGTTGTCCTGCGCCTGGGGAGGGTGCAGCAGATCGGCACGCCACGCGAGCTCTACAGCCGGCCCGCCAACGCGTTCGTGGCCGACTTCATGGGCTACCGCAACCTGCTCAAGGCACAGGTCACTGCCGTCGACGGGAAGCGGGTCGTCGCCAACGTGTCTGGCCTCGAGGTGCACGCCACCGCAATGGGCGACCTCAAGGTCGGCGACGCCATCATCGTCGGGGTCCGGCCCGATGACCTCAAGGTGGTGGCGCCCGGCGGGACCTCGGAGGGCTTGCTGGTCGACGGAATGGTCGAGGTGGTCGAGTACCAGGGCCGCGAGATGGTGGCGGAGGTGCGCCTGCCCAACAGGCTCGCCCTCACGGTGCGCACCGACCAGGATCTCCGTCCCGGGGCGCGCATCAGCGTCGCGGCAGAGGCCGACCGGACCTTGGCCTTCGCTGACGACAACACGGTCACACGGGTCCCCGACCTGGGAGTGACGCCGGTAGCGGTCGCGGGAGGGGCTTCCTGATGTCGGCGGGCGCGCTGCCAGCCACAGCGGTCCCCGCCGAGCCGCGGGGTGCCTGGCGGCACCGGATGGCCGATCGGGGCATCGACCGGACACTGTGGCTGTTGCTGCCCGCAGTCATCTTCGTGGTCGCCCTCTTCGTCTATCCGTTCCTCTACGGTCTGAGTCTGTCTCTCACACCTAACGCGGGCGATACCGGAATCTTCAGCAACTACGCCAAGTTCTTCGCCGACTCCTACTACAGCAGCACGATCTGGCTGACGCTGCGGTTGGCCATCCCGGCGACGTTGTTCAACACGCTCGCCTCGGTGCCTTTCGCGTACTGGATGAGGGGCCGGTTCCCGGGTAAGCGGGCCGTCACGACCATGCTCGTCGTGCCGATCACGCTGGGCACGGTGTTGACCGCGGAAGGCCTGCTCAACTTCCTGGGCAACGCCGGGTGGCTGAACCGCTTCCTCATGCTGATTCACGTGATCGACGCCCCGCTCAAGCTCACGTACAACTACTGGGGCGTGTTCCTCTCGCTGATCCTGAGTGGGTTCCCCTTCGCGTTCCTGCTGATCCTGAGCTACACCTCGGGCATCGACCCGACGTTGGAGCGTGCGGCGTCCACCCTGGGGGCCTCGCCCTGGCAGCGGTTCATGCGGATCACTCTGCCGCTGCTGGCTCCCGGCCTTGCCACCACATTCAGCCTGGCGTTCGTGATGGCCTTCAGTGTCTTCCCCTCGGCGATGATGTTGGGCAACCCTCATGGCGAAGAACATGTCATTGCGATCGCGGCGTACGAACAGGCCTACACGTACTACAACTACAACTACGCCTCCGCGATCGCGATGGTCATGGGTGCGGTCGAGCTGCTGGTGATCGCGGCCGTGCAGGCCCTGCGGCGCACGTTCTACATCGGAACGACAGGAGGCAAGGGCGCATGAGCAGCATTTCGGTCAGCGACCCCGGGGTCGAGAGCGTCAAGCCAGGCCGCCGCACACCGAGGATTGTGGCCACGCCGACCCAGTGGGTCGTGTGGGGCGGGGTGATCGCCTTCATGATCTTCCTCATGGGGACGGTCGGCTCTGTCCTGGTCAACTCCTTCGGCCGCACGTGGTTCAACTCGTGGTGGCCGCAGGGCTTCACCACCCAGTGGTACGGCGATGCCTGGACGCAGTTCAACCTCAGCCAGGTGTTCCTGGTGACCCTGGAGGTGACGGGAGCGGTCCTGCTCATCTCACTGCTGATCGGTGTGCCGGCAAGCTATGTGCTGGCTCGGAAGAACTTCCCGGGCAAGGGCTTGTTGAACCTGTTGTTCCTGCTGCCGATCATGGTTCCACCCATCACCTACGGCATCCCGCTCGCCACCGCGTTGTACCGCTTCGGGCTGGCCGGCAACATGTCTGGCGTCATCCTCGCGAACCTCGTGCCCTCGGTACCGTTCGTCATCATGACGATGACCCCGTTCATGGAACAGCTGGACCCCTCGCTGGAGAACGCCGCCCGCATGTGCGGTGCCGGTACCGGCGTCATCTTCCGGCGCATCCTCATGCCGCTGCTGGTGCCCGGCATGCTGGCGGCGGGCATCCTGGTGCTGGTCCGTACGGTGGGCATGTTCGAACTGACCTTCCTCACCAGTGGCAACAGCTCCCAGACCATCGTGGTGGCGTTGTTCAACTCCATGAACGCGGCCGGCATCCGGGCCCAGCAGTCCGTGGACGCCATGGCGGTCATGTACATGCTGATGATGCTGGTCATCCTGCTGGTTGCCCTGAAGTTCGTGAACCCGACCCAGCTGGTGGCCCGGGTGAAGGAGTCCCCACAGGACTGAGGGCCCCTGGGGGCCCTCAGGGCAGCCGGCGAGGCTAGTCCCAATCCGGTCGCCACGGCATTCCACTGGAACCTCCAGTGGCCTTCACCGCGAGAGTCTGATGGATCTCGATCTCGCCGGCTTCGAAGCCCAGGGCGCACCCGGCCAGGTACAGACGCCACACCCGCGCGCGGCCCTCGCCGGCGAGCCGTACAGCCTCGGCGTAGCTGTGCTCGAGGTTGCGCACCCACGCACGCAGGGTCAGCGCGTAGTGCTCGCGCAGGTCCTCGACGTGGCGGACCTCGAGCCCGGCGTGCTGGATGGAGGAGACGACGGTGCCGATCTCCTCGAGCTCGCCGTCGGGGAAGACGTACCTCGGCAGGAAGCTGTTGCGCTTGATCCGACCGATCCAGGCGGGGCGGCTGATGCCGTGGTTGAGCAGGCGGCCCTGGGGCGCCAACAGCTCGTACATGCGGGAGAAGTACGTGCCCAGCTGGCCTTCGCCCACGTGCTCGAACATGCCGATCGAGCTGATCGCCTCGTACGGGCCGTCGTCGACCTCGCGGTAGTCCGACAGGCGGATCTCCACCTGGTCGGCGAGACCCGCCTCCGCGACCCGTTGACGAGCGAGCGCCGCCTGCTCGCGGGACAGGGTGACGCCGACGGTTCGTACGCCGTAGTGGCGCGCCGCGTACATGGCCATGCCGCCCCAGCCGCAGCCGACGTCGAGCAGCCGCATGCCCGGTACGAGGCCGAGCTTGCGGCAGATCAGGTCGTACTTCGCCTCCTGGGCAGCGTCCAGCCCTACCGACGGGTCGTCCCACACCGCGCAGGAGTACGTCATCGTCGGGCCGAGGACCAAGCGGTAGAAGTCCCCCGACACGTCGTAGTGGTGGGCGATCGCCGCGGCGTCCCGGGAGCGGCTGTGCAGACGCCCGTGCAGCCGGATCTCCTCCGGGGGTGGCTCGGGCGGACGGCGAAGCCCACCGGTCCCCCGCACCAGACGGGCCAGCGTGCCCCACGACTCCGGCCGGCGGAACACGTCGCCCACCTGGTCGCGCACGGCGCCGAGGGCGGCGTAGATGTCCCCGTCCAGGTCGACGTCGCCCGCAACATAGGCGCGCACCATGCCGAGCTCGCCGGGCGACGAGAGCACCCGACGGACGGCGTCCGGAGACCGTACGACGAGCGTCGCCGGCGCGTCCGACGGACCGGCATGACTGCCGTCGTACGCCTCGATCGCCACCGGTAGGTCACCCCCGAGGAGAGAGGCGAGCGTCCCTGCCAGGCCCTCCAGAGGTACCGTCCGGTTGATGGTCGTTGAACGTGGCATGGTCATCCTCCCTGACACAGAAGAGCAACATCGCTGCCTCCATCCTGCGTCGGATCGGGCGTCCATGGAACAGCCGAACGGGTCGCAATCGCGTCAGAGGCTGCCGCAGAGCGAGATCTGGGCGACCGGAGCCCGCTCCCGCCGCACAGCCGTGGAGCGACGACTCGCTCAGCCGTCGTAGGGTCGGGGCATGGAGTCGAGACAGCTGGGTCGTACGGGTCGTCAGGTTGGGGTCATCGGGCTGGGGTGCTGGCAGCTCGGCGCGGACTGGGGAGCGGTGAGCGAGGACGACGCGCTCGCGACGCTGCACGCTGCGGTGGACGCCGGCGTGACCTTCCTGGACACCGCGGACGTGTACGGCGACGGGCGGAGCGAGCGGCTCGTCGGTCGGCTGCTGCGCGAGCGCCCCGATGACGGTCTGACGGTCGCCACCAAGATGGGGCGACGCGCCGACCCGCACGTACCCGAGGCCTTCACCGGGGAGGCCATGCGCGCCTGGAACGACCGCAGCCGCCGCAACCTCGGCGTGGACACGCTCGACCTCGTACAGCTCCACTGCCCGCCCACACCTGTCTTCTCGAGCGACGCGGTGTTCGACGAGCTGGACGCGATGGTCGAGGAGGGCCGGATGAACGCGTACGGGGTCTCGGTGGAGACCTGCGACGAGGCCCTGACGGCCATCGCGCGGCCGCACGTGGCGAGCGTACAGATCATCCTCAACGCCTTCCGGCGCAAGCCGCTCGAGCAGGTCCTGCCGGCAGCCGCGGCGGCCGGTGTGGGCATCATCGCCCGGGTACCCCTGGCCAGCGGCATGCTGACGGGCAAGTACGACGAGTCGACGACGTTCGCGGTGGACGACCACCGTACGTACAACCGCTCCGGCGCGGCCTTCGACGTCGGCGAGACGTTCTCGGGTGTCCCCTTCGAGGTAGGAGTCGCCGCTGCACGCGAGGTCGCCGCCCTGGCGCCGGCGGGAGTGACGACCGCGCAGCTCGCGCTGCGGTGGATCCTTGACCAGCCCGGAGTGAGCGTGGCGATCCCCGGCGCACGCAACGGAGCACAGGCGCGCGCGAATGCCGAAGCCGCTGCAGTCCCCCCGCTTGGGACGGCCACCCTGGCGTCGCTCAAGGCCATCTACGACTCGGGCATCCGCGGCTACGTCCACGACAGGTGGTGACGTACCGCTGACCGCGTGCGTAGGAGGCGTATCCGGCCGCATCGGGTCACGAGACAACGCAGACCAGACAAGTCATGAGGAGCCAGATGATGAAGATCGCTGTCACCGGTGGATCGGGGAAGCTGGGGCGCACGGTCGTCGCGGTCCTGCGCGAGGCCGGACATGACGTCGTCAACCTCGACGCGGCCGGGACGCGTGGTCCGGGCTTCCTCCGGGTCGACCTGACGAACTACGGCGAGACGGTCGACGCGCTGTTCGGCGAGAACGACACGGCGGCCGGCTCCGACCAGGCCTCGAGGCCGGCGTTCGACGCCCTCGTGCACCTGGCTGCGATACCGGCCCCCGGCATCCTCAGCGACGTCGCCACGTTCCACAACAACATCCTCAGCACGTTCAACGTCTTCCAGGCTGCCCGCAGGGCCGGCATCAAGAACGTCGTGTACGCGTCGAGCGAGACGGTCCTCGGCCTGCCGTTCGACGTGCCACCGCCGTACATCCCGGTCGACGAGGACTACCCGGCACGACCCGAGAGCATGTACTCGCTGGTGAAGCACCTCGAGGAGCAGATGGCGATCGAGCTGGTGCGCTGGGACCCGACGCTCAAGATCATCGCGCTGCGCTTCTCCAACGTGAAGAACCCCGAGGACTACGCGGAGTTCCCTTCCTTCGACGCGGACCCGACCCTGCGCAAGTGGAACCTGTGGGGCTACATCGACGGACGCGATGGAGCACAGGCCGTACTCAGAGCCCTCGAGCTGGACACCGCGGGCTTCGACCGCTTCATCATCGCCGCGGCCGACACCGTGATGTCACGGCCGAACGCCGAGCTGGTCGCCGAGGCCTTCCCCGGCGTGCCCGTCACGCGCGACCTCGGTGACCACGACACGTTGCTGTCGATCGACAAGGCTCGCCGCGTCCTCGGGTACGACCCGCAGTACTCCTGGCGCTGACGCAGCGGACGGCTGCTCCGGCGCTCTGGCAACTCAGTTCCGAGGCGCTCTCGGGATGTCGGACGGAGCCCCGGTTGCCGTGATGAAGGCCCTGACCCCTTCGAGCGCGGCGGGGACGACGGTGTAGTGGGCCCAGCGTCCGCGCTGTTCGCGCGTGAGGATGCCTGCAGCCACGAGCTTCTTGAGGTGGTGGCTGAGCGTGGGTTGGCTGATGCCGAGCTGCCCCGGGAGGTGGCAGGCGCACACAGTGCCCCCGGGGACGGACGCGAGGTGGTCCAGCAACCGCACTCTGGTGGGATCGGCGATCGCTTTGAGGGTGTCAGCGAGGGCGGTCGCTTGCGGGTACGGCATCAGAGGCTCGGTGCCCGCATCGCTGCAGGTGTCTGACTGCGGCGCGATCGGCAGGGCCATGGGGTGTGACCGTTCGGACGCACCTGCGGGTGTCGATGTGGCGCTCATGTCACGCATGCGCCAGGGACCGTGTGAGGCTCAGCAGGTGCTCGTGGCCCACGGGAGGGTTCTGTTGGAGCGGTACGAGGGCGACGCGGGCGCTCTGCTCGCTGACGGCGGCGAGCTGACCGGTCTCGTGGAGTGCGCGCGTGATCAGCAGGGGGCTCTGGGTGCCGGTGCCGGTGATGGCCTGGTTGACCACCCAGGCCCACGGGTGGATGCCGGCGCGCTCGAGGTCGTCCTGCAGCTGCCGGGCCTCGAGCACGGGAGTGGTCTCGGGCAACGTGACGAGGATCACTTTCGTGTAGTCGGGGTCCTGCAGCCGCATCATCGGGGTGGTGAAGTGCATGCCGGGGGCCAGGTTGCGGGCGACGTCGCGGTGGTACGAGCCGGTGGCGTCCATGAGGAGCAGCGTGTGGCCCGTCGGTGCGGTGTCCATGACGACGAAGCGGCGTCCCGCTTCGGACACGGCGCGGGAGAACGCCTGGAACACGGCGACCTCCTCGGTGCACGGGGAGCGCAGATCCTCCTCGAGGGCGGCCCTGCCGGCAGCGTCGAGCTTGGCGCCCTTGCTGGCCATCACGTGGTCCCGATAGTCCTGGGTCGCCTGGTCGGGGTCTATCCGGGAGACCGTGAGCGTGTGCGTGTCGCTGCCCAAGGTGTCGGCCAGGTGAGCTGCCGGGTCCGTGGTGGTCAGGTGCACGCTCTTGCCACGATCGGCGAGTGCAGTCGCGATCGCGGCGGCAATCGTGGTCTTTCCGACGCCTCCCTTGCCCATGCACATGACCAGGCCGTGGTCCTGGTCAGCCAGCTCGTCGACGAGCGCGGCGAGGTCCGCAATCGCCGGTGTCCCTCCGTCGTGGTTGCTGACGTCCTCCTGGGCGCTCGGCTGCGGCGCGGTGGTGAGCAGGCCTCGCAGGGCAGCGACGCCCACCACGTTGTGGTCGGCGAGCGGCACGCGGTCGACCTGCAGTGTGGTCAGCTCCAGGGGCAGCCCGTGCAGTGCTGCCGACTCGCGTCTGCGCACCGCATCGGCCAGCGGGTCGGGGCGCGCCTCCTCGGGCATCAGCCCGTTGACGACCAGATGTGTGGCCCTGATGCCGCTGCTGACGAGCTCGTTGCTCGTACGTGCCGCTTCCGCCAGGCTGCTGGTCTCCGGACGAGCGACCAGGACCAGACGGGTACGTGCGGGGTCGCCCAGGGCGTCGACCGCCGCTGCGTACGTCGCGCGGGTCTTCTCCAGCCCCGACATCGGGCCCAGGCACGACGCGTCTCCGCGGCCGTCGTCGAGGAAGGTGGTCCACTCCCCGGGCAGCTGCAGCAGCCGCACGGTGTGGCCCGTNNCGCGGTGTCGAAGACGACGTGGTCGACGTCGGCAGCGGCATCGTCGGCCAGCAGCGCCGTGAACTCGTTGAACGAGGCGATCTCGGTCGTACACGCTCCTGACAGCTGCTCGGTCACTGCCGCCAGGTCGAAGGCCGACAGGAAGGCTCGTACCGGCGCGAGCGTCCGTTCGCGGTAGCTTTCCGCGGCTTTCTCGGGGTCGATGTCCAGCGCCGTCAACCCGGCGACGCCGGCCACGGGGGTGATCTGGTGACCGATCGTCTGCCCGAACACCTGTCCGACGTTCGACGCCGGGTCGGTGGACACCAGAAGTACCCGCTTGCCGGCGTCCGCAAGGTGGACGGCGACGGCGCACGCGAGGCTCGTCTTGCCCACGCCGCCCTTGCCGGTGAAGAAGACGAACCGCGGGACGTCGTTCAGCAGCTCCATGGACGGGCTCACTGACCGCAGCAGCCGCCGGTGGACCCCTCGGACGCGTCCTGACCCCCGCAGCACGACGCGACCTCCGCGACGGCGAGCTTCAGAGTCGCTGCGGGAGCGAGACCGGCGAACTTGGCGAGCTCGTCACGGGTGGGGAAGCGGCCGGTGATCACGGTGTGGTCATCGAGCGTCACCAAGGGAAGCCCTTCGACGCCGACGGTCTGCACGAACTGCAGGACCAGCGGGTTCTCGGTGAAGGCCACCGGGTCTTGCGCCAAGTTCGCCCGGACCACGTCCGCGCCCCTGCTGGTCGCCCAATGGACGTCAGCGGTGAAGTCGACCAGCTTCTGGTCGACGTCGGTCCCGCACACGCCCGTGTTGCAGCACAACGGGCCCTCGAACACGCGGATCTTCGGCACGGCTCTGTTCTCCTACGCGCGACCAGACACGGTCGCATTGATGATTGTCGATACGAGTCTCGTCCTTACTTCGACCGCTGTCAAAGTGAGCGGTCATCGTGTGGATCGGTCTTCTTGACATGGCGACGCCACGCTCGCCAGGATTACCTCAATCGCGATTAAGGTAATCCCATGGATGCGTTGCTTGCCCACCAGGCACTGGCCGAGCGTGTGCGGTGGGAGATCTCGCAGGCGCTGCTGACCCGGGATCTGTCCCCCGGAGAGGTCGCCGAACGGTGGGGTCTGTCCACGAGCCTGGTGTCTCATCACGTGAAATGCCTGGTCGATGCGGGGTTGATCAGGCGTCGTAGCAGTGAGCACGACGCTCGCAGAAGCTACCTGTCGTTGCGCAGCGACGATGCTCAGGTCGTCGCCATGGTCAGCCTCGGCACACCGATGATGGCAAGCCCACGCCGCGTGGCATTCGTCTGCACCCGCAACTCCGCACGGTCCAAGCTGGCAGCGGCCTGCTGGCGGAACATCAGCAGCATCCCTGCCATCGACGCCGGCACCAGTCCGGCCCGCGTCCCGCATCCGTTGGCCATCGCGACGGCCTCCCGGCGGGGCCTGGTCCTCGACCCGGACATGCACGCCGTCGCCACCACGGTGCGCGACGAGGACCTCGTGATCGCCGTCTGCGACCACGCTCACGAAGAAATGACGCCGTGGCCGGACCGTCTCCACTGGTCGGTGCCTGACCCGGTGGGCATCGCTCCCGTCACCCCCGCGGCGTTCGTCAGCGCCTGCGACAACCTCCAGACCCGAGTCGACCAGCTCCACCGGTCCATCCGAGCCGGCTCGTGACGTTCCCGATTCCGTACCCACAACGAAAGGCATCCCTGTGAACCAGCCCGACCGTCGACCCTCCGTCCTGTTCGTGTGCGTCCACAACGCAGGCCGGTCCCAGATGGGAGCCGCGTACACGACGTACCTGTCGGGCGGAGCCGTGGAGGTGCGCTCCGCAGGATCCGCGCCGGCTGAAAGCATCAACCCGGCCGTCCGTGAGGCGATGCTCGAGGAGGGCATCGACATCTCCGCAGAGAAGCCCAAGATCCTCACCACCGACGCCCTACAGGCTTCCGACGTCGTGATCACCATGGGGTGCGGCGACACCTGCCCGTACTACCCCGGCAAGCGGTACGTGGACTGGACCCTCGACGACCCCGCAGGACAGGGCGTCGACTCCGTACGGCCGATCCGCGACGAGATCAAGGGCAGAGTCCTGGCCTTGCTGGCCGAGCTGGGCGTCGCCCCGGTGGTGCACGCCTGACAGGCCGGCTGAGGGGCTTGGGACTTCGCCTCACCGCCGGGGCTACTTCTCGGACACGAGCTCCTTGGCCGCCGCCCGCTCGGCGTGATCCTGCCACGACAGCCGAGCGACCAGTACAGCGATGACAAGGGCGAAGACCAGGCTCATCACGCCGTCGCCCCAGCCGAGGCCCCCCACGGCGGTGGGCTTCCCGGTCCAGTCGGCCACGGAGGCGCCCAGCGGCCGGGTGAGCACGTACGCGATCCAGAAGGCGGCGGTCGGGTTCCAGCGGAACCACCGGTACCCCGCCGCAGGGATGCAGATCGCCGCCGCGAACAGCACGATGGACCCCGCGTAGCCCAGGTGAAGCGTGATGGCTGTCAGGTCGCCGACGGCGGTGCCTGTGGCGAACGTCGCGGCGACGGCGGCCCAGTAGAACAGCTCCCGCCGCCAGGTCGTGACCCCGTGCATGGACACCGTGCCTTCCACGAGCCACCAGGTGAGGAAGACCACGGCGAGCACCGCGGCGTAGCCCACGCTCGAGACGAGGTACGCGACCCCGAGGGCTACATGGACGACGTCGGCGGCCATCGTCCCGAACACCCCCACCATGACCACGGCGAGCCAGTAGGCCCACGCGCGATAGCGGCCCCTGCTCAGCTGGATGGCCAGCGCTACGACGAACCCCGCGAAGCCCAGCAGCACAGCGACCACGGGACTGATCGCGAGCACGAGGTAGTCCGAGAGCGACTCCCCCAGCGCGGTCGACAGCCCTTTGACGAGCCAGAAGGTCGCCGTGATCTCTGCGACCCGTACGGCGGTGGACGACCAGGACCTGGCGAGGCGAGGGCTGTGCGGCACCCCGGCAGCATAGGGCCGCGGTCCTGGCATGGCCTGTGAGCGGCATGAGCGACCATCGCCCGGCACCCGGGGACCCAGATCCCCGCGGATTTCGATCCTCACGGGCGGGGCGCCGGGGCGCGCGGTTCAATTTCGACTATTCTTCGCGATCCGCCTGCGGTCGGTGCCGAAGTCGTATACTCCGGGCCAGAGGGGACACACATCAGTTGCACCGCATTGCCGAGAACGCCAAAGGCGACGGACTTACGTAATGAGGGTCGACTGTGATCTTGGGGGATCACAATGGCGAACTCGAATTCCTGGCGGCATGTTCGGCGTGCCACAAGCCTGCTGCTGGCACCGGTCCTGGTGGCCGCAGCCCTAGTCCTGACCGTGGCGGCCAAGCCGGCCTACGCGGCCTCGAACAGGATCGTCGCGGAGAACGCCCTCACGGGGAACCCCGCCTCCGAGTGGGACGTCACGGGAGCGGGTGACCCCACCCTGCAGGGGTTCGCCACGCAGATGAGCGCCGCGCCCGGCGAGAGTGTCCACTTCAAGATCGACGACACCACAGTCACCGGGTCCACGACCCCGGCGAGCTACCGGATCGACATCTACCGGTTGGGCTACTACGGCGGCGACGGCGCTCGGCTCGTCGGCAGCATCGACCCGACCGCGATCACCCAGCCAGCTCAGCCCGCCTGCACCCTGACCGATCCCACGGGCTTTCGGCTCCTCGACTGCGGCAACTGGGCCGTGACGGCCTCCTGGCCGGTGCCGAGCGGAGCCGTGTCCGGGATCTATGTCGCCAGACTGACTCGCACCGCCGACCACGCCAAGGCCAGCCACATCGCCTTCGTCGTCCGCGACGACACTGGGCATTCCGACATTCTTGTGCAGACCTCCGACACCACCTGGCAGGCGTACAACCCCTATGGCGGCTTCAACGCCTATGACAGCGCGAACGGTGGGGACGGGAACGCCTGGAAGCTGAGCTACAACCGGCCCTTCGCGACCCGGGGAGGCGAGCTGGAGAACTTCTTGTTCAACTCCGAGTACCCGATGTTGCGCTGGTTGGAGAGCAACGGCTACGACGTGAGCTACACCACGCACATCGACACCGGGCTCCATCCGGAGAGGTTGCTCGACCACCGGGTGTTCATGTCGTCGGGTCATGACGAGTACTGGTCGCAGGCTCAGCGCGACTCCGTGGAGAACGCTCGGGCGCACGGCGTGAACCTCGCCTTCTTCAGCGGCAACGAGGTGTACTGGCGCATCCGCTACGAGGACTCGTTGCTCGGGTCGGCGGGCGACCAGCGGACGATGGTCGTGTACAAGGAGGGCAGCCTCGCTCCCAGCCCCGAAGGGGAGCATCGCCGGTGCTATCTGAACTTCCAGTGCGACCCGAGCGGCCAATGGACGGGCCTGTGGCGGGAGTCCACGAATGACGGGCTGACCTCGACGATCGGCCACCCGGAGAACGCTCTGACTGGCCAGATCAGCTGGCGCGACAACACGTCCGCCATCACCGTTCCCAGCGACTATGCGTCACTGAGGTTCTGGCGCAACACCGCCGTCGCCAACTTGACCGCCGGTCAGTCGGTCACGCTCACGTCGGGCACGCTCGGCTACGAGTGGAGCCCGCAGTACGAGCAGTACATGGCCTGGTACCCGGCAGGCCGGGTGTTGCTGTCCTCGACCAATGCGGTCTCCACCTTCGCCGGCGTCGACCAGCACCATCTCAGCCTGTACCGGTCATCCAACGGCGGGCTGGTGTTCGGCGCCGGCACCGTGCAGTGGGCGTGGGGGCTGGACAGCCACCACGACCGCACCAGCACCCAGACCAACAGCAGCCCTGACCCCGCCATGCAGCAGGCCACCGTCAACCTGCTCGCCGACATGGGAGCACAGCCGAGCACACTGCAGGCCGGCCTCGTGGCAGCCGACAAGTCCACCGACACCACGCCGCCGACAGTGACGATCACGTCCCCGGCGAACGGTGCCTCCGTGCCCGCCGGCCCGGTCACGGTGACGGGCACGGCCAGTGACATCGGCGGTGCCGTGGGCGTCGTCGAGGTGTCCACCGATGGTGTGGTCTGGCATCCGGCCAGCGGCCGTGACAACTGGAGCTACACCTTCATCGCCGCCCCGGGAACCACCACCATCCATGTGCGGGCCGCGGACGACAGCGCCAACCTCGGCGTCGAAGTGGCCCGCGCCATCACCGTCACAGCTCGGATCTGCGGCCAGAGCAGTCCCTGCTCGATCCTCAGCAACGAGCCTGTCTACCTCCAGGACCCGGACAGCAGCTCGATCGAGGTGGGGGTGAAGTTCCGCTCCAGCACCGCCGGGTACATCACCGGCGTCCGGTTCTACAAGACGGCAGACAACACAGGGACCCACACCGGCTCGCTGTGGTCCGCCGGCGGCACCAACCTCGCCAGCGCCGTGTTCACCGGGGAGAGCAGCACCGGGTGGCAGGACGTGACCTTCACCGCACCGGTCGCCGTTGCAGCCAACACCACCTACGTGGCGTCCTACCACGCACCCAAGGGTCATTATGCGGACGGTAACGGGTTCACCTACGCCTCGGTCGACAACCCGCCTCTGAGCGCGTTGAAGGACGACGAGAACGGACCCAACGGGCCGAACGGCCTCTACACGCTGGGCAGCTCGACAGCCTTCCCGACCCAGGCGTCCGGCTCGTCGAACTACCTGGTCGACGTGCTGTTCTCCACGACGGTCGGCGCGGACACCACGCCGCCCGCGGTCGTGAGCACGGTTCCGGTGGCCAACGCCGCAGCCATCTCGACCACCGCCAACCTCACCGCCACGTTCGGCGAGGCGCTGGACGCCACGAGCATCAGCGCATCCACGGCCATCCTGAAGGACTCCCAGGGCGCGGTCGTACCGGCCACGGTGACCTACACCGGAGCCACTCGCACCGTGACGATCGACCCCGTCTCGTCGCTGGAGAACCACGCGACGTACACCGTCAGGATCCTCGGAGGTCCCGGCGGGGTGGCCGACCTTGCCGGCAACACGCTGGCATCGGACTACGTGTGGTCCTTCACGACGGCAATTGCACAGGCGCCACGTACCGACCCGAACAACGGCCCTGGCGGCCCGGTGCTGGTGGCCACCGGCACCGGCACGTACGACTCGTACCTCAAGGAGATCCTTCGCGCCGAAGGCTTGAACCTGTTCACGTCCGGCACCACGTCGGCACTCACGACGTCCGGGCTGGCGCCCTACACGACGGTCGTGCTGGGCGAGACCACCCTGACCCTTGACCAGGTGACTGCTCTGACCACCTGGGTCACAGCAGGTGGCCACCTGATCGCGATACGTCCGGACCCCCGGCTCACCGGACTCCTCGGCCTGTCCTTGACCACGGGCACCCTGTCTGAGGGCTACATCAAGGTCGACACCAGCACCGCGCCGGGCGAAGGGATCGTCAGCTCGACCATGCAGTTCCACGGGACAGCGGACCTGTACACGCCCCAGGTCGGCACCCAGGTGGTCGCTGAGCTGTACAGCAACGCCAGCACCGCCACTGGCCACCCCGCGGTCACCCTCCGCAGCGTCGGTGGAGCGGGCGGTTCGGCCGCCGCGTTCACGTACGACCTGGCAGGTTCGGTCGTCAAGACACGGCAGGGCAACCCCGCGTGGATCAACCAGAACCGCGACGGGCAGGACGGCCCGAACCGCAGCGACGACCTCTACTACGGCGCTGCAGCCGGCGACTCGCAGCCTGACTACGTCGACATGACCAAGGTCGACATCCCGCAGGCCGACGAGCAGCAACGCCTGCTCGCCAATGTCGTGACAGCGAGCACTCTCGACTCGCTCCCGCTTCCCCGGTTCTGGTATCTGCCCAGCGGCGAGGTGGCCGCCATCGTGATGACCGCCGACAACCACGACGCCGGCTCAAACGCCTCCGCCGCCGCTCGTATGGACCAGGAGATCGCCGCCAGCCCTGCCGGCTGCTCGGTGGCCGACTGGGCGTGCATCCGCTCCACGACCTACCTCTTCTCCGCCAACTCCCTGACCGATGCCCAGGCCAAGGCGTATGAGGACAAGGGGTTCGAGATCGCGCTGCACACCGACACCGGGTGTGAAAGCCCCACTGCCTCGCAGTACGCGGACCAGCTCTCCACCCAGCTCGCTGCACTGGCGAGCAGGTACCCGGACCTGGTGCCGTCGGCAACCATCCGGAACCACTGCGTCTCCTGGAGCGACTACACGACGATTCCAGAGGTGCAGACGCAAGCAGGGATCCACCTGGACACCGACTACTACTACTGGCCGGGAAGCTGGGTGGCCGACCGGCCGGGCCTGTTCACCGGATCCGGCTTCGCGCAACGCTTCTCCACCAGCGATGGCCAGCTGATCGACGTGTACCAGGCCACCACGCAGATGACCGACGAGTCGCTGCAGACCTACCCTCAGACCGCGATCGCCTTGATGGACGCCGCGATCAACCAGGGCTACTACGGGACGTTCGTCGCCAACATCCACAGTGACGGCAACAGCGAGGCGATCAACGCACAGATCATCGCCGCCGCCAAGGCACGGGGTGTTCCGGTGATCTCGGCCAAGCAGCTGCTCACCTGGACCGACGGCCGCAACGCGTCCTCGTTCGACAACCTCGCCATGAGCGGGAACAAGCTCACCTTCAGCATCACGCGGGGAACCGGGGCGAACGGGCTGGAGGCCATGCTGCCGGCCCAGGGGAGCAACGGCACGCTGCAGTCGCTCACCCTCAACGGTGTCTCAGTGCCCACCGAGACCCGCACGGTCAAGGGCGTGGCGTACAAGGTGTTCACGACCGGCACCGGTAGCTACACCGCCACGTACGGCACGGACACCACGGGCCCCGTGATCACCAACACGCACGCGGCGGCCAACGGGAACGGCACGGTGGCGATCACCTGGACCACCGACGAGCCGAGCACGTCGCGGGTCGACTTCGGCAGCGCCGCCAACCAGCTCTCCTCCTCGCAGGTCGACGGCACGCTGACGACCACGCACGCACTCACCATTCCTGGTGTCGCCAGCACGATCTACTACCGCGTGACCTCCGCCGATGCCTACACCAACGCCACGACCTGGCCCGCCCTGGCCAGCGCCCCGGCGAGCTTCACCTTGCCGTTGCCGGCGGCCACCGACGACACAGTGGCCGACTTCACGGCCGGCGCCACCGGCACGAGCACGTACGTGTCGAACACCAGCGGTGGCGAGGTCATCCTGGCCCCGAGCATGGGTGCCGAGTTCGACGGGACGAGTCTGCCCAGCGGCTGGACCAGTACGCAGTGGAGCGCAGGCACCGGCGGAAGCGCCGTCACCGGCGGGCAGGTGCGAGTGGACGGGAGCCTGCTGCGTACCGACGCCACCTACACCTCCGGGCGCTCGGTGGACTTCGGCGCAACCTTCAGCGGCACCGCGAACGAGCACGCCGGCTTCGCCGCCGACTTCGTCGCCCAGCGCTGGGCGATCTTCAGCACCTCCAGTGGTGGCTCGCTGTGGGCCCGGGTCAACGGCAGCGGCGGTGTCCACGAGGTGGACCTGGGCGCGAGCTACCTCGGCTCGCAGCACCGCTACAGGATCGACTGGCTCGCCGACAGCGTCGTGTTCTCGATCGACGGCACTGTGGTGGCCACCGTGAGCGCGACGGTCACCGGTGAGATGGAACCGGCGGTCAGCGACCTCAGCGCCGGTGGCACCGCCCTCGCGGTCGACTGGATGCGGCTGACGCCGTACGCCCAGAGCGGCAGCTTCCTCTCCCGGATCCACGATGCCGGCGCTCGAGCCGACTGGGGTACGTTCACATGGACCGGCGCCACGCCGACCAGCACAGGACTGACCCTCAGCGTCCGTACCGGCGACACCGCGGTCCCTGACAGCACGTGGACCGCCTTCAC
This sequence comes from Propionibacteriaceae bacterium, assembly GCA_003153855.1. Classification (GTDB taxonomy): domain Bacteria; phylum Actinomycetota; class Actinomycetes; order Propionibacteriales; family Propionibacteriaceae; genus Fen-668. The sequence goes on along the minus strand of PMBM01000039.1, from coordinate 915 downwards.
CGAGATCCAGAACGGCGCCGACGTCACGACGCGTGGACGGTACATGCAGTACCGGGCAGATGCCGTCACCAGCGACATCGGGGCGACCCCAGAGCTGGCCTCGGTCACGGTGGGCTACTCGGTTCTTTCCGACCAGACGCCGCCGGTGATCACCGGACGCACGCCCGCCCCCGGAACCACCGGCGTGGCCATCGGCACAACAGTCACGATCGGCTTCAGCGAGGCCGTGGACCCGAGCAGCATCACCGCGACCTCTGTACGGCTGTACGCCAGCACTGCGTCCACGGACGTGACGGCCACCCGTACGGTCAACGGATCCACGGTGACCCTGACCCCGGCTGCGCCACTGCTCGCCAGCATGGCGTACGTGGTGAGCATCTCCACCGCAGTGACCGATCTCGTCGGCAACCCGATCGCGACGCCCGACGTCTGGACCTTCACCACCACCGCCACCGGCACCTTCACGAACACGCCCGCGCCCACGATCTCGGGCTCGGCTGTGGTGGGGACGACGCTGACGGCGTCGCTGCCGGCATGGACGCCGGCCACGGACTCGGTCTCGTGGCAGTGGTACGCCGACAACGTGGCGATCGGAGGGGCGACGACGACGTCCCTCACGCTCACGTCTGCTCAGCTGGGGGCAGTGATCACGGTCCGTGCCACGGGACACGCGTCCGGTCTCGCCGATCAGACGAGCACCTCCCTGCCCACGGCAGCCGTGGTCAACCCGCACGTCACCGCCGGGACCGTGACGATCACCGGTACGGCGACGGTCGGCTCGACCCTGACCGCAGCTGTCGCCGGATGGGCACCGGCGGGGGTCTCGTACGCGTACCAGTGGAACCGTGACGGATCGGCCATCACCGGTGCCACCGCCACCACGTACGTGCCTGTGCTCGCCGACGTCAGCCACAC
>PMBM01000018.1:1738-17500 GCA_003153855.1 Propionibacteriaceae bacterium | reverse complement strand
TACCACCAGGCACTGCGGCACGCGGCGGCCGCTCGGAGCGAGCTGGGCATCGCGACCGTGTTCAACTTCCTCGGCCCGCTGGCCAACCCGGCCCGTCCCATCGGACAGGCCGTCGGCGTCGCCGACGAGCGCATGGCTGCCCTCATGGCGGGCGTCCTCGCCGGCCGGGGGAGCCGCGGCATGGTGTTCCACGGCAGCGACGGCCTCGACGAGCTCACGACGACGACCACCTCGCGCGTCTGGGTCATCGCCGATGGCGCGTGCCACGAGGACGTGCTCGACCCTGCGACGCTCGGCCTCGCCCCGGCCACCCGCGAGGACCTGGTCGGCGGAGACCCCACGCACAACGCAGGCGTCGTACGCGACGTGCTGCAGGGCACGACAGGACCTGTACGCGACATCGTGCTGCTCAACGCCGCAGCGGCCCTCCTGGCCCACGCCGGTCCCGACCCTGGGCGTCCCGTGGCCGACCAGCTGGCCGGCCACCTCACGGCGGCGGGGGCGGCGATCGACTCCGGACGGGCGTCGGCACTGCTCGCCGACTGGGCTGACGCCACGCAGAGCGCCTGACCCGCGTCAGCGCTGGGTCAGGACCGCGATGAGCAGCACCACGTACGGGCCGAGCACGATCCCCGGGCCGTACGCGTAAGGCTCTCGGTGGCGGCGCACCAGGTTGACCACGGCCCAGAGGGCGCCGATCACCGAGCCGAGCACGAGGGCTGATGTCGCGGTGGGAATCGACCGCCACCCCGCGACCATGCCGGTGAGCACGCCGAGCCGCACGTCGGCGAAGCCGAAGATGCCTCGGTTCGCCCACAGCGACACGAGGTAGACCAGCCCGTACAACCCGCCGATGATCGCGACCCCGAACGCTGCGCGCCCGACACCGGCCCAGTCCCCGACGGACCACGCCGACCCGACCACTGAGAGGCCGACGAGCAGCCAGCCCACGTGCAACCAGCGGCGGGGGATCCACGTCGTCGCCACGTCCACCACGCTCGCGAGCGCGCCGACGATCGCCACCACGAGCCACGGGCCGAGCCTCGCAGGCTCCACGGCGAGGACGGCCGCTGTAGCCAGCGCGGCCGCCCACAGACCCGCTGCCACCGCCACGCGCCAGGTCGCAAGGTCCGCATAGGGGGTCTTGACCTCGTCGGCCTCCAGCTCCGGCTCGGGCGTGCGTCGCAGCAGCCACGGCGCGAGCAGCCCGGCGACGACCCCGCAGACCACCACGAGCAGCGAAGAGGTCACGACCAGGGTCACGAGCGCATCGTAACGAGAGTTGGCTTCTGGGCCGTGTCACGCCACCTCACGCGACTCGGGCTCCGTGAGCAGGCCGCGCTGTACGCAGGCGAGGCGAAGCATGATGTCCATCGTCCGGCTGCACTCACCGCCCCCGGAGACGAGCCGCCTCGCGGAGTAGAGGTCCAGGTCGAGCCAGGTGGCGATCTCGACGAGCGTCACCCCGTGGGCCAGCAACGCGTCTGCGCTGTCGGTGACGAAGTGGGCCGGGAGGTCCCTGACCTGCAGCTTCCGCAGCTGCAGCGCGTCGAGAGCCAGCAGACGTCGGGCCGCGTACGGGCTCAGGCGGGGTCGGCGGTGACCGTCGCGGCCGAACAGCAACGTGCGCACCTGCTGCTGAGGCAGGTCGGCGGCCACGGCGATGACCTGCCACGGGACGCCCGTCGCCGCCATGAGGTGCTGCACGTGGTAGCGGAAAGGGGCGGCAGCGACCCAGAGCGTGGGCAGGTGGGGACTGTTCTCCATCAGAATCTCCTCGTGTCACCCCACAAGCCGTTGGCGACGGCCTTTTGTGAGTGACTCGTAAGGGTTTCCCGGTGTTGCCGCCCGGGAGGCGCATCATGGAGTCCACTACAGTGAACCGACCTTGATGGCGCCGGAGGACCGGAGGGACGACTGATGATCAAGCAGCGCATCGCGCGTCTTCTGGGCGCCCTGCTGCTGGTCACGCTCGGCGTGGAGGGTCTGTTCTCGCCCCTCGCCCACCTCGCGTTGATGCGATCCATGCCGGACTGCGTCGAAGCCGGTCCCATGGGCGCCGCGGTGGGCATGGAGTTCCGCCTCCTGACGGCCGTGCCTGACTGTCCGCACGGCAGCTTCGCCCCGGCCGCCTCGTACCACGTCGTCGCTCAAGCGGTCCTGACGATCTCGCTGGCAGCGCTGCTGCTCGGTGTCCTCGCACTGGCCCTGGCCGTCGGCGTCGGGCTCCGTGCCCGCCGGGTCGTGCGTCAGCTGCGCGGGTGGGTTGCACGTCGCTTCCGCATGGTCGCCGTCGCCGCGTCGGAGATCGTCGTGCAGCTCGGGCAGCCGGCCATGGAGCCCATCGTCGTACGATCCGTCCGTACCGCCAGTCGTCCCCAGGTTCGCCGCGGTCCACCGTCCCGCTCCTGCTGAGGACCTGACCCCACCGGCTCCGCGCCGTCCTCTATCCCTGCCCGCGAGCCGGACCCCTGACATACGGACCGAAGGACACGACCATGGCGCAACAGAAGAAACCACGCACGCTCAGCGGCGCGACGACGAACAAGGCTCCCAAGATCAGCGGTGCGGAGGCCGCTACGCAGCGCGAGCTGCTGCGTCAGGCGCGAGAGAGGGAAGAGCGCGAGAGGAAGGTACGAAGGACCGTCACCTTCGGCACTCTCGGCGTGGTCGTCATCGGACTCGTCGTGCTGCTCATCGCGGTCGTGGTGCCTGCCTTGAGCAAGAAGGCAGCGGCCGCGGGCTCGTACGGCCTGACCGTCGGTGCAGACTCGGCACCCGTGACGGTCGACATCTACCAGGACTTCATCTGCCCGTACTGCGGCCAGTTCGACCGTGCCCAGTCGGCGGACCTGAAGTCCCTCGTCGACGCGGGGTCGGTCAAGGTCGTCTTCCACGTCATGAACTTCCTCGACTCCTCGTCGAACGGCACGAAGTACTCCACGCGCGCCGCGGACGCGTTCGTCACGGTGGCGAAGCAGCAGCCCAGCGCCGCGCTCGCGTTCGACACGGCGCTGTACACCGACCAGCCCGCGGAAGGTTCCGACGGGCTCACCGACGCTCAGATCGCCGACCGCGCCCGCTCAGCCGGGGTGAGCGACTCGGTCATCGCCACCTTCGCGAACCAGCCGAACCTCGACTTCGTGACGAAGTCGAACCAGGCCGCCTTCGACGAGGGCATCCAGAGCACGCCGACGGTCAAGATCAACGGCACGGTCTTCAAGGGCGACCTGTACACGGCAGGGGCCTTCAAGACCGCGATCCAGGCCGCGAAGTGAGCGATCTGGTCGATCGGGTCCACACGTTCCGGCAGTCCAACGTGTGGATCTACTCCACCATGCTGGTCTCCGCCTGTCTGAGCCTGCTCGCGTCGTTCGTCCTCTCGGTCGACGCGATCGCGCTGGCGAAGGACCCGCATGCGAACCTGTCCTGCAACATCAACTCACGGATCAGCTGCGGCACGGTCGGGGTCTCCTGGCAGGCGCACCTGTTCGGTTTCCCGAACGCCTTTCTCGGGCTGCTCGCCGAACCCGTGGTGATCACGATCGCCGTGGCATGCCTGGCGAAGGTGCGCTTCCCCAGGGGCTTCATGCTGGCTGCTCAGATCGTCTACACGCTCGGCGTCATCTTCGCCTACTGGCTGTTCTTCCAGGCCCTGTTCGGCATCGGCGCCCTGTGCCCCTGGTGCCTCCTCGTGACACTGTCCACGACCCTGGTGTTCGCGTCGCTCACGCACATCAACCTGAGGGACAACAACCTGTTCCTGCCTCCACGAGCCCACGAGGCCGGGAAGGCGGCACTGCGGATGGGCATCGACATCATGATCGTCACCCTGTGGCTGGGTGCTGCGATCGCGCTCGTGTTCTGGAAGTACGGAGCCACCGTCTTCGGCTGACCCCGACCCGGTAGGCAACGACAAGCGGTGGCCATCCGGAAGGGATGACCACCGCTCGTACGTACGGGATGCGTTCAGCGTTGTGCGCGCGTGAACCCTGCCGCCTGAGCGGCCTCTTCGCTGTTGAACCACACATCGGCGATCGTCCGCTCGTACCCGCCCGACTCCGGCACGTGGTACTTCATCGAACGGTCGTTGCCCTTGATGGTGAAGCCCTCCGGCGGCTCGGTGCCCACGAAGGAGCCCTCACCGAACGGGTTGGTGGGCTCCTCGAGCATGGTCTCCGGCTCGACGATCTCATCGGCCTCGTCGTCGGCCTCGTCGAGAGGCTCCGGCTCAGGATCCTTCGGAGTCGGCGTATCGGTGTAGGTGTAGGCGGGGCTCGGCTCGTGAGGAGCCCACCCCTGGTCCTTCGACCCGAGGAAGGTCTTCACCGCGACGGCAGCGGCTCCCAGGAGAGCTCCCACCACGGCGATCTTGACGAACGTCTTGCCCTTCGACTTCTTCGGCAGCTCCAGCTCGCCCTTCACCGCGGCGACCGTAGCGAGGCCCCGGCTCTCGACTTCGTCGGCTGCGTCACGGGCGTTCTCGAGGATCCCGGCAACGGCCGGGTGCTCTGCGGCCTCGTGGAGCAGCGCGATCAGCTTGGGGATGAGGTCGTTCTGTACGGCCTTCTGTGCCTTCTCGACGGCGGGGCTCACCTTGTCGAGGGCCTCGTTGAGCTGCGGCTGTACCTGGTCGAGCGTGTCGGCGGCGTACCTGGCGGCCACCACTCGGGCGTGATCGGCGCGCTTCAGCGCGTCGCCCGCGAGGGGACCGACTTTCTCGGCGGCCTGCTCGAGGAGCGGCTGAAGCCGTTCGATGGCAGCATCGAGGGCAGCGGCTCCCCGCTCAGCGGCCGTGTGAGTGCTCTCTGCGGCGGCTTCGCGCAAGGTCTGCTTGCGAAACATCGTTGTCCTTCCGATATCGGAACTGACTCCTGGACAGGAGACACAACCCACCGTACCGGGCCCTGGGTGGACCTCCCAGGCCCATGGGGGATGAGACCTCACCAATTCCCGCTACCGTTGGCGCTGACCCATGAAGAGAGGACACGCGTGAGCACGGCAACACTGCACACCAATCGCGGCGACATCGTCATCGACCTGTTCGACACCAAGGCACCCAAGACGGTGGCGAACTTCGTCGGCCTGGCGACGGGCACGAAGGAATACACCGACGCTACGAGCGGCGCGAAGACCACTGGCAACTTCTACGACGGCCTGGTGTTCCACCGGGTCATCGACGGCTTCATGATCCAGGGCGGCTGCCCTCGGGGAGACGGTCGCGGCGGACCTGGCTACACGTTCGCGGACGAGTTCCACCCGGAACTGACGTTCAACCGGCCGTACCTGCTGGCCATGGCCAACTCCGGCCCCGGCACGAACGGCTCGCAGTTCTTCATCACCGCGGGGCCNNACCGTGGCCTGACAGCCAAGGACCACATGGAGGCCGCCCTTCGGGGCGGCTTTCGTGCGTCCTGGGTCAGTCGCCGAGGGAGAAGGCGGCCTCGAGGTCGTGGCGCGAGTACGCCCTGAACGCGATGTGCGTCTCTGTGCTCTTGACGCCGTCCACCTTGTTCAACCGGTCGGCGACCACATCCGCGATCTCGTCGTGCGACCGCACGCGCACCAGGGCGATGAGGTCGATGCGGCCCGTCACCGAGTAGACCTCGGACACTCCCTCGATCGCTGCGATCGCGGCAGCGACCTCCGGGATGCGATCCACGGCGGCCTGGACGAAGACAATGGCGGTGATCATGACCGCATCCTAAGGAGACATCGCCGGTTCCCGCTGGCGAGGCGGAAGGACGAGCCGCGTCAGCCGCTGGCCGAGGTGAAGCGGCCACGACCACTCCCCGTCGATCTCGATGATCCGTACGCCGTCGGACTCGAGCCAGTCGGCGATCCGTTCGGCCTCCTCGACGGTGGCGGCGGGGAGGGGAGGGACGGGCGCGGAGACCGACTGAGCGCTCGCGGCTGCGGCCTCCGCNNCGCACCACGTGGATCTCCCACCCGTCGCCTCGAGGGCGGGCGGCGACCACCTGGGTACAGGCGGCGAGGGCTCGGACGCGGTGTGACCGGCGGCTTCCCGACTGGAAGCTCTCGAGCCTCCGGTGCACCGTCGCCGCCTCCTCGAAACGCTCCTGCGCGACGAGCGTGGAGAGCCGCGCCTCCGCGGCCGCCACGACCGTTCGTACATCCCCGTCGAAGATGGCGCGCGCGGCGTCGACCACGGCGCTGTACGCCTCGGCGCCGGCCCCCAGCTCGCAGGGAGCGCAGCAGTGCCCGAGCTCGGCGACCGCGCAGGCCGACCGGGCCGTACGCACCGACAGCCGTACGGTGCAGCGGCGCATGGCGCACGCGTCGTACAGCGCCAGCAGCGCCTCCTCGGCGCTCGCGCGCTGGCGGAACGGACCCAGGTAGCGGGCGCCGTCGTCGAGTACGCGCGACACGAGGGAGAAGCGGGGGAACGCCTCGGTGGTGAGCTTGATCCACGAGCCCTTCTCGGGGAACTTGCTACGCCGGTTGTAGCGCGGGCTGTGGGCGGCGATCAGGCGCAGCTCCAGGACCTGCGCCTCGAGCTGCGTCCTGCAGACCGTCGTCTCGACGCCGGTCGCCAGTCGCACCATCTCGTCGATGCGGGACCTCGTCTCGGCCGCGGTGAAGTACGTCCGCACCCGCTGCTTCAGGTTCTTCGACGTGCCCACGTACAGCACCTCGCGCCGCGGCCCGTCAGGGAGGATGGACTCGGCCACGAAGCAGTACACACCGGGCTTCTCAGGAACCTCCTGCGCCCACGTGCGGCGCGCACGACGCGCCGGATGGACGCGCCGCGTGCACTCGAGCAGGTCCTCCAGCGTGTGGACGCCCATGTTGCCGACACGCTCGATGAGCGCGTGCAGCACGTCGACGGTGGCTCGCGCGTCGGCGAGAGCACGGTGGTTGGGCTCGACCGCCGCGTGGAAATGGCGTGCCAGCGTGGCGAGCCGATGGTTGGGCACCTCGTCGCGCATCATGACGCTCCGGGCGAGCCCCACCGTGTCGACGACCGGCGGCGCGGGCCAGGCGTAGCCGAGCTCCAGGCAGCCTCGCTTGAGGAACCCCACGTCGAAGCGGGCGTTGTGGGCGACGATGACACAGCCGTGCGCGAACTCGAGGAAGGCCGGCAGCACGTCGGCGAGCCGCGGGGCACCGGCCACCATCGAGTCCGTGATCCCGGTCAGCACAGCAATCGCCGCCGGGATGTGCGAGTGGGGGTTGACGAGCGTGGCGAACTCCCCGGTGACCTCGCCGCCACAGACGCGCACGGCGCCGAACTCGGTGATCCGGCTGTCCTCGGCGCCGCCCGTCGTCTCGAGGTCGACCACGCAGAACGCCACCTCGGACAGGTGGGTCCCGGCCTCGAGCAGGAGGGGTTGGCTCGTCATGAAGACGACGCTACGTGCAGGCTCGGACAGAATCGTACAAACACGCGATAACTGACGTGGACGGAAACTGTCAGAGGCCGCTGTCAGTGTGGAGCCATGACCAAGTTGAGCATCGATTGTGACCAGTGCGCCGTACGAGGGCTCGCGTGCTCCGACTGCATCGTGTCCGCGCTCCTCGGAGTGCCCGACGACGAGCTGACGTTCGACGACGCCGAACAGGCCGCCATCGGCGCCCTGGCGGCGTCCGGGATGGTGCCCCCGTTGCGGCTCGTCCCGAAGCCGGCGTCGACCCCGGAACCGAGAAAGAGGAGCCCATACCGCTTGTACGGCTGAAAACCTGACCCTCGCGTCTCAGCATCCGGCCAGTCGCGACAGCCCTGTTACCCCTAGCGGGACGGGGATCTGTCCTCGTCAGCGCAGGAATTCCATGAGGAAACCTGGTGACGGACTTGGCAACTCTGAGGAAGTCGTTTAGATTTTTCTCAGGCTTGGGGCCGAAACTCGGAGGTAAGTGCGTGAGAGATCTGCTGCGGAAGGTGGGGCTGGGCGTTGTCGCGCTCGCTCTCGCCAGTGCCTACGTCCTGAGTGGCGCAGGTGTCGCGCATGCCGATCCCACCACCGTCGACGGCGCTCGCGCCCAGCTCGACCAGCTGGAGCAGCAGCAGTCGGACCTCGATGCGAAGTACACCGAGGTACAGGTCAAGCTGCAGGACAGCCAGAAGGCCCTCGACGATGCACGTACCGACTCTGCGGCCCAGCAGGCCAAGGTCGCGTCGCTCAAGGTCGAGGTCAGCCAGATCGCGCTCCAGCAGTACCGCTCGAGCGGACTCGACACCACGACCCAGCTCCTCGTCACCGATGACGTGCAGAGCTTCCTCAACGGCCTGTCGACGATCAAGAAGGCCAACGACAACACCGCATCGCTCCTGCAGGACTACCAGAGCGCCCAGGCCGATCTCGCCGACCTTCAGAAGGCCACCGAGGCGCAGACGGCCCAGATCGCTTCGCAGGAAGCCTCGCTCGCAGACCTCAAGAAGCAGTCCGACGACAAGGTCGCCGCCGCACAGGCTCTGCTCGACAAGCTGACCACAGCGCAGAAGGCTCAGCTGGCAGCCGCGCAAGCCGCCGCGAACCAGAAGGCCGCCGTGGCGACTGACACGTCGCGCAGTGCCAACCGGACGGCCTCGACCGTCGTCATCGGTCCTGGCGGCAGCGCTCGCGCCATCGCCGCCCTGAACTTCGCTCTCGCCCAGGTGGGCAAGTCCTACGTCCGTGGGGGCACGGGGCCGAACTCGTTCGACTGCTCGGGTCTCACGATGACCGCGTACGGCTCCGCCGGCGTCGGCCTGCCTCGCACGTCGCAGGCGCAGTTCGGCGTGGGCCAGCCGGTGAGCCTGTCTCAGCTGGCGCCCGGTGACCTGGTCTTCTACTACTCCGGCATCAGCCATGTCGGCATCTACATCGGCAACGGCATGATCGTCCACGCGGCCAACCCGCGTAGTGGCGTCCTGACCGCGTCGGTGACGTCGATGCCGTTCATGGGTGGGCGTCGCGTCGCCTGACCTCAGGCTGACGCGCTGATGACGACGCTTGTCGTCACCAACGACTTCCCTCCCCGCGTCGGCGGCATCGAGACCTACCTCCGCCACGTCTGCTCCTTCCTCGACGACCAGGTGGTCGTCCTCACCCGTACAGAGCGGGACGAGTCCGCCACCCTCACGTACGACGCGAGTCTCCCGTTCCCGGTCCACCGGCTGCCGGGGCCCCTGGTCCCCAGCCCGTCCGTAGGACGCCGAGCGGCCGAGCTGCTCCGTGAGTACGGCGCGGAGCAGGTCATCTTCGGCGCTGCTGCGCCGCTCGGGCTCCTCGCGTCCGGCCTCCGACGCGGGGGCGCACGCAGGATCCTCGCCCTGAGTCACGGCCACGAGGTGTGGTGGTCGCGTGTACCGGGCGCACGCAGCCTGCTGCGGCGCATCGGGCGGGACGTCGACGCCTTCGGCGTCATCTCGGCCTACACGGCCGGCCGCATCGCGGCCGCTCTCGCCCCGGAGGACCGCGCGAAGCTCGTCATGCTGCCGCCCCCGGTCGACCTCGACGAATTCTCGCCGGCCACGAACGCGCCCGTCGGTACGGTCGTGGCCGCGTCCCGCTTCGTACGTCAGAAGGGCCTCGACCGGCTGCTCGACGCCTGGCCGCGCGTCACCGCGGTCGTCCCGGACAGCCGCCTGATCGTCGTGGGCGACGGGCCTCAAGGGCCCAGCCTTCGTCGTCGCGCGGCTGCCATGCAGGACGTCGAGTTCCGGCCGCCCGTCAGCCACGACCGAATGCCGGACCTGCTGCGCTCCGCGTCGGTGTTCGTGTCACCCGTACGCACCAGGCTGGGTGGGTTGTACGCAGAGGGCCTCGGGCTGGTCGCGTGCGAGGCCGCGGCCTGCGGCGTTCCCGTGGTCGTGGGGGACTCGGGCGGAGCCCGCGAGACTGTCATCGACCAGGTGACGGGCAGCGTCGTCGACCCCGACGACACGTCTGCCCTCGCCGCGGCGATGATCGGGTGGCTCTCCAACCCTGTCAAGGCTCGCGCCGCGGGATTCGCCGGCCGGAAGCACGTCGCCGACCTCGTCGGGGCTGACCACGTACGGCTCCGGCTCCGGTCGACCCTGGAGTCGATCGTCTAGCCAGGTCGGACCGCTCGGTAGGGTGTGGCTAGGCAAGGACTTTCGGGGGTCAGCGGCTCATGCTCAGCATCGGTATCGACATCGGCGGTACGAAGGTTGCCGCGGGCGTCGTCACGCGCACCGGTGAGGTCATCGAGCGCATGACCCTGCCTTCCCCGACCTCCAGCCCGTCTAGCGTCGAGGACGCGATCGTCGAGGTCGTCCACGAGCTGCGCGCCGGCCACCTGGTCGGCTCGGTGGGGATCGGCGCGGCCGGCTGGGTCGACTCCGAGCAGGCGCTCGTCCGCTTCTCGCCGCACCTCGCCTGGCGCAACGAGCCGTTGCGCGACCGCCTCCGTACGCGCATCGACCTTCCGGTCATCGTCGACAACGACGCGAACGCCGCGGGCTGGGCGGAGTACCGGTTCGGCGCCGGCCGCGGCGCGGGGGTCATGGTCTGCATCACGCTGGGGACGGGCATCGGTGGCGCCCTCGTGGTCGACGGACGGGTGTTCCGCGGCACGTACGGGATGGCCGGCGAATGGGGCCACATGACCGTTGTGCCGGACGGCCACTGGTGCGCCTGCGGCAACAGGGGCTGCTGGGAGCAGTACGCCTCCGGCAACGCCCTCGTCCGCGAGGCCAACGGCCTCATCCAGGCTGGCGCGCCCCAAGCGGCAGCCTTGGCTGCAGCGGCCGGCCCTGACGGCATCAGCGGTCCCGAGGTGACCGCGCTCGCGCTGTCCGGCGACCGCCCGTCGATCGAGCTCATCGCCGATGTCGGCACCTGGCTGGGCAAGGGCATGGCCAACCTGGCCGCCGCGCTCGACCCGGAGCTGTTCGTGATCGGCGGAGGGGTCAGCGAGGCAGGCGGTCTCCTCCTGAAGCCGGCGATCGATGCGTACGCGAGGTCGTTGACCGGGCGCGGCTACCGGCCCACCGCCCGGATCGCCCTGGCGCACTTCCGCAACGACGCCGGCCTCATCGGCGCCGCCGATCTCGCCCGGCACGCGATCTCCGAGCCGCCGAGTCTCGCCTCGGCCTTCTGGCCCTGGCGCCGTACGCCCCGCACGCTCAGCACACGCCGCCGCCGGCTTCGCGACGGCTTCCTCGCCGAGTAGGTCAGACCTTGGCGCCGTTGTCCGGACCGGCGTCCCGGTCCTTCGGCAGCCGGGTGAACAGCACGAGGATCCCCCCGCAGAGGACGATGAACCCCACGGGGGTCGCCCACGAGCCGGCGAGCCATCCCAGGAGGACGCCGCCCAGGAGGATGACACCCGCGACGATCGACGAGATGCCTCCCCAGGCGATCACGGAGGGCCGCTTCGCGGGCGGGAGCGGGGGCGGGGGCACGAAGTCGTCCGGCTCCGGCCCGGGGCTCCAGGACCGCGGCGCCGTCAGCTCGTACGTCACTGTCGGCGCCGGCGGGGGTGCTACGGGTGGCGGCAGCTCGATGTCGAGGTCGTCGATCGACTCCTCATCGAGGTCAGCGAGCTGCGACGCGACGATCTGGCGGAACTCGTCGTCGAAGTTGTCGGTCATCCGCTGACGAGCGATGCGATGAAGCTGGCACAGCCCGCGAAGATCTCCGGTGCGTCGTAGTCGAGGGTGGCGACGTGGTAGCTGCGGGAGAGCATCACCTCGCGGACGTCGTGCGAGGAGACGTCGCGGACGATGGTGGCGGCCGACGACGGGTCGACCACATGGTCGGTCTGGGAACGGAAGAGCAGCACCGGTGCCGTGACCTTGCCGAGGTCGCCCTGGGCGGCGTGCCACAGCCTGGTGAGCTGGACGACGCCCTTGAGGGGCGTGCGGTCGTAGGCGCCCTCGTCGCCGCCCGGCTGCGCGATGTCGTTGCCGATGGCGGGGATCGACCGCATCACGCGCGAGAGCAGCGGCAGGACGAGGAAGCGCTTGTCGTTCGTACGCACCGACGGGTTGACGAGGATCAGGCCCGCGACGGGGCGATGGGCCCCGAGCTCGAGAGCCAGCGACCCGCCCATCGACAGCGCGCCGACGAAGACCTTGTCGGTCTGGGCAGCCAGCGCGTCGTACGCGCGTTCGACGGTCGAGTACCAGTCGGTCCACTCGACCTGGTCCATGTCCTCCCACCGGGTGCCGTGCCCGGGGAGCAGGGGGAGCTCGACGCGATAGCCGCGCGCCACGAGGTCGTCCGCCCAGGGACGCAGGGAACGAGGACTGCCGGTGAAGCCGTGGATCAGCAGAACGCCGATCGTGCCGGAGCCTCCGGAGAAGGGCTCGGCTCCCTCGAGGAGGCCTGCGGTGGTGGTCACGACACAAGAGTAGGCGCGCTGGCGCGGTTCGGCGGGCCGCCGGGCGCTACAGTCCTGCGGAGACGAGTGAAAGGGCCGGGGTTGCTGTACACGCTGTTCAAGTACCTCTTGGTCAGGCCCGTGTGCGTGCTCGCGTTCCGGCCCTGGGTCGAGGGCGCAGAGAACATCCCCGAGACGGGCGGCGTCATCCTCGCCGGCAACCACCTCTCCGCGGGGGACACGTACCTGCTGCCCGCGATGATCACGCGCCCGATGACGTTCCCCGCCAAGGCGGAGCTCTTCCACATGAAGGGTTGGGGCCGAGTGCTCGGCTGGTTCCTCAAGGGTGTCGGTCAGGTCCCGATGGACCGCTCCGGAGGCCGGGCGAGCGCCGACGGCCTTCGCCCGATCTACAAGGTCCTCACCGACGGCGGCGTGGTCGGGATCTTCCCCGAAGGGACCCGGTCGCGCGACGGCCGCCTGTACCGCGGCCGTACCGGCGTGGCCCGTCTGGCGCTGAACGCGGGCGTACCCGTCGTCCCCGTCGGCTTCTCGAACACCCAGTTCATTCGCGGACCGTTCGGGATCCCGCTCATGAGGCGACCGGGGATCACGATCGGCACGCCGCTGGACTTCTCCGAGCACTTCGGCTCGACCGAAGGGTCGGTCTACCGCGAGGTGACCGACGCCGTGATGCTCGCGATCCAGGAGCTGACCGGTCAGGAGTACGTGCCCGTGTACAGCAACTCGGCACGCGCCCAGATCCCCAGCGCCGAGCCCGAGCCCACCTGATGCGGTCCGGGCCGGTGTGGATCTCGCGGAGGGACTCGGCGGCCTCCCAGGTCCTGCTGCGTCCGCTGCTCCGAGTGGTCAACTGGCTGCGGATCGCCCTGTGCGTGCACGCGCTCCTCGTCAACGCCCTCCGCTGGCACGAGGCCACGCATCGAGGGCTCCTGGTCGCGGCAATGATCTGGATGGTGACCTGGACGGCCCTCGCCGCCATCGCGTACGCACGGCCCGCATCCCGCCGCCAGGCGTTCATCGTGGCGGACCTCGTCGTCGCCTGCGCGCTCATGGGGCTGTCCGGGCCGATCCTCGGCACGTCGGTCTTCGCGACCGACTACCTCGCACTTCCCGTCTACTGGGCCGTCTGCGCACCGCTCGTGGTGGCCATGGCGTACGGCGTCGTGCCTGGTGCCGTCGCCGGTGCCGTCGTCGGCGGGATTCTCATCGTCGTCACTCCGTCCTGGGAGCCCGCGCTGTGGAGCTGGGTCGTGGTGTTCGGGCTTCTCGGCGCGGGGATCGGCGTGCTCGTCGACCTGCTGCTGGCCTCTGTGGGGGAGCGCGACCGCGCCTTCGCGGAGACCGCCTCCCTCGCCGAGCGCGAGCGGCTCAACCGGATCGTCCACGACGGCGTGCTGCAGGTCCTCGCTCTGGTCGAGCGCGAGGGGCCAGGCCTGGGGGCCCGTGGCGTACGCCTCGCATCGCTGGCCCGCGAGCAGGAGAGCCGCCTGCGCGTGCTGCTCCTCGACCGGAACCCGCTCGAGGCGCCGGTGTCCGATCAGGTCGACATCACGTCGGTCCTGGACCGGCACGAGAGCAGCACCGTCACGGTCTCGGCCATGGCGGAGCGGGTCATGGTGTCGAGCCGGGAGGCTCTGGAGATCGACGCCGTGGTCACCGAGATCCTCGCCAACGTCGCGAAGCACGCGGGACCTACGGCACGAGCATGGGTGCTGCTCGAGCACGAGGGACGCGAGCTGATCATCTCCCTGCGCGACAACGGCGTCGGCGCGAAGCCGGAGGACATCACGAAGGCGGGGGAACGCGGGCACATCGGTGTCCGCGACTCGGTCCTGGGCAGGATCCGCGACCTCGGCGGGCAGGCGGTCGTACGCGCCGCGCCGGGCCGGGGAGTTGACTGGGAGCTCCGGATTCCGGTCCAGTAGGCGTGACACGAGGAGAGCTGATGACCGAGCCGGAGGGCCCGCGGGTGATGTTGGTCGACGACCACCCGGTGTGGATCGAGGCGATGTCGGGCGACCTCGAAGCCGCCGGCTTCCGCATCGTGGCCACCGCCTCGACCGGCGACGAGGCGCTGCGCCGCGCGCGTGCCACCCGCCCCGACGTCATGGTCATGGACCTGCAGATCCCCGACCCCGACGGAGCGACCTGTACGGAGATCCTCCTGCGCGAGTTCCCGGACATGCACGTACTGGTGATCTCGGCATCGGGTGAGCGCGACGACGTGCTCCGCGCGATCAAGGCCGGCGCCAAGGGCTACCTCGTGAAGTCGGCGACTCCGGACGAGCTGCTCGAGGGCGTTCGTCGCACCGCCGACGGCGACGCCGTCTTCACGCCCGGCCTCGCCGGTCTCGTGCTCGGCGAGTTCCGCCGCATGGTCACCGACGCCGCGAAGCACAACGACGAGGGCCCGATCCTCACGACCCGCGAGACAGAGGTGCTGCGCCGCGTCGCGAAGGGCATGGCCTACCGCGAGATCGCCGACGAGCTGTTCGTCTCCCATCGGACCGTGCAGAACCACGTACAGAACGTGCTCCGCAAGCTCCAGCTCCACAACCGCGTCGAGCTCACCCTGTACGCGATCGAGCAGGGCTACTCCGGCGAGGCGCACTAGTTCGCGATGTGCGGGCGCAGCTGACCATTTCGAGGGGTCACGACACGCCGGTGCTGGAGGGATGCCAGGGCACGTGAAGGCTCGTCGATCCCTGACCGCCGATCACCATAGGCCTGGGCAGGCGCCAGAAAAGCGTCCGGGAATGACCAGAGGGCGCAACGGACGAGCGTCGTGGGTGCCGCACCGGTAGCCTGAACGATCGTGACCGACCAGATCCCCGCACTCGACGCGTTGCATGCCCTTCACCCGGTGCAGCAGCCCGTCTATCGGGACCAGGCGCGCCTGGCTGAGGTGCTCACCTCGCTGCGGCGGCTCCCACCGCTGGTGTTCGCCGGCGAGTGCGACGGGCTTCGTGCGCAGATCGCGACGGTGGCCGCCGGGAACGCGTTCATCCTCCAGGGCGGCGACTGCGCCGAGACCTTCGACGGCGTCAACGCCGCCTCGATCCGCGGCCGCCTGCGCGTGCTGCTCAGCATGGCCGTCGTCATGACATACGCCGCGCAGGTCCCGGTCGTGAAGATCGGCCGCATCGCCGGCCAGTTCGCCAAGCCGCGGTCGTCCGACACGGAGGTACGTGGCGCGGTGGAGCTGCCCGCGTACCGGGGCGACGCCGTCAACGGCTACGACTTCACCCCGGAGTCCCGCGAGCCCGACCCCGGCCGCCTGCTCGGCGTGTACAACGCGTCCGCCGCGACGCTCAACCTCGTCCGGGCGTTCGTCAAGGGCGGTTTCGCCGACCTGCGGAGCATGCACTCCTGGAACTCCGACTTCGTGAAGAACCTCAACGTGTCCGCCCGGTACGAGGAGCTCACGAGCGAGATCGACCGGGCGCT
>PMBM01000018.1:0-1705 GCA_003153855.1 Propionibacteriaceae bacterium | reverse complement strand
CGCAAGCTCCGCAACCCGATCGGCGTGAAGCTCGGGCCGTCCGTGACGCCGTCCGAGGTGCTCACCCTGGCCGACCGGCTGGACCCCGACAGGGAACCTGGGCGCCTGACGTTCATCACCCGCATGGGCAAGGACAGGGTGCGCGACGCGCTGCCGCCGATCATCGAGGCCGTCACCGCCGCGGAGCGCAAGGTCGCCTGGATCTGCGACCCCATGCACGGCAACACGTACAGCTCCTCGACCGGCTACAAGACGCGGTCCTTCGACGACGTCGTCTCCGAGCTCAACGGCTTCTTCGACGTCCACGAGGCGCTCGGCACGTGGCCCGGCGGTGTTCATTTCGAGCTCACCGGCGACGACGTCACCGAGTGCGTCGGAGGCACCGTCGACGTCAGCGAGGCGCAGCTCGCCGACCGGTACGAGACGGTGTGCGACCCGCGCCTGAACCGCCAGCAGTCGCTCGAGCTGGCCTTCCTCGTGGCCGACCGGCTCGGAGCGGGAGCTCGGCGCCGCCGCAATGCCCGACCCATTTTCTCCCCGATGGACTTCTGACAAGGACCTTTGTGATCGATCTGCGCAGTGACACCCTGACGCGTCCCAACCAGGAAATGCGGGACGCGATGGCGAACGCCGAGGTCGGCGACGACGTCTACGGCGAGGATCCCACGGTCAACGCTCTGGAGCGCCGGGTGGCCGAGCTCCTCGGGCACGAGGCAGGCCTGTTCTGCGCGACCGGCAGCCTGTGCAACCTGCTCGGCATCTGGCTCCTGACCAAGCCCGGCACCGAGGTGCTGTGCGACGCGCAGGCCCACATCGTGCGTGCGGAGATGGCGGCCCACGCGATGCTCCACGGGGTGACGACACGGACGTTCCCGTCCGTACGTGGTCGGCTCGACCCCGACACGGTCACCAGCATGCTGTCCATCGGCACGGGGCCTTTCATCACCGAGACGTCGGTCGTCGAGGTCGAGAACACCCACAACTTCGGTGGCGGTACGGTCCAGCCNNATCGAGGCGCTGAACGAGCTGCGTCAGCGCTGCACCGCTCAAGGCGTCAAGATCCACCTCGACGGTGCGCGCCTCGCGAACGCGCACGTCGCGACCGGAGTGTCGTTCGCCGACTACGGGTCGCTCGCGGACACCGTGTCGCTCTGCCTGTCCAAGGGCCTCGGCGCCCCGGTGGGGTCCGTGCTCGTCAGCTCCGCCGAGAACATCGCGCGCGCCCGGATCGAGCGCAAGCGGCTGGGAGGCGGCTGGCGACAGGCGGGCATCCTCGCTGCCGCGGGGTTGTACGCGCTGGACCACAACATCGACCGGCTCGCCGACGACCACGCCGCGGCGCGGGCACTCGCAGAGGCCGTCTCCGATGCCGCGCCGGAGGCGGTGAGCGTCGAGGACGTCGAGACCAACATCGTGGTGATCGGCACCGGCGCCAGGACGGCTGCCGAGGTTGTGGCTGCCGCTCGCCAGGCCGGTCTGGCGATCTCTGCGGTCGGCGCTCACCAGATACGGGCCGTCACCCACCTCGACGTGAGCCACGACGACTCCGTACAGGCGGGTCGGGTCCTCGGCGCACTGCTCGCCTGAACCGGACTGTCCGACGCTCCTGGCAGGCTGTGTCCATGGCACGGCCACGCATCACCGACGAGCAACGGCGCACACGTCTCGCGAGACGGCACGCCGTGGCCCCTGCGCACCGCGTCAG
>PMBM01000080.1 GCA_003153855.1 Propionibacteriaceae bacterium | reverse complement strand
CCCTGACGCTGACCACC
Organism: Propionibacteriaceae bacterium; assembly: GCA_003153855.1. GTDB lineage: Bacteria > Actinomycetota > Actinomycetes > Propionibacteriales > Propionibacteriaceae > Fen-668. The sequence goes on along the minus strand of PMBM01000080.1, from coordinate 26,879 downwards.
GCAGCCGACGACCCGCTGACGTTGCGTGACATCCCGAATGTCGAGCACACACACCTGCGCCTCGGCGAGCTGATGACCGAGGCCGACACCGCGCGTCGAGAAGATACGTGACCCAGCCCGCCACCGAACGACTGGCGCTGCACCACCAGCTCGCACGGTTCGTCGCCGTCGGCGTCCTGAGCGCCTGCGTCGACTTCGGCATCCTGTGGCTGCTCATGCACTTCGGGCTGGGCCACACGCCGGCCAAGGCCATCTCCTTCGTCGCTGGAACCACGACCGCGTACCTCATCAACCGTCGCTGGACGTTCGGCGCCACCGGCTCGACGAAGTCCTTCATCGGGGTGCTTGCCCTGTACGGGTCGACCTTCGTCGTACAGGTCGGGCTGTTCTCGCTGCTCTACCCCTGGCTGTTCGACCGCTGGGGCTACACGCCCGCACAGGTCGTCGCGTTCGTCATCGCGCAGGGCGTCGCCACGACGGTCAACTTCGTCGTCCAGCGCACGGTGATCTTCCGGCACTGACGGAGCGCCCCGATAGGCTCTGGACCCGTGGGAACCCCAGTCGTCGGCATCATCGGCGGAGGCCAGCTCGCCCGCATGATGCATGCCGCTGGCATCGGCCTCGGCATCCGGGTCGCACTGCTCGCCGAAGGCCCGGACGTGTCCGCCGCACAGGTCGTGCATGACGTGACCGTGGGCGACTACACCGATCCGGCGACCGTGATCGCGTTCGCCGAGCGCTGCGACGTGGTGACGTTCGACCACGAGCACGTACCGACCACGCTCCTTCACGACCTTCAGAGCCGCGGCGTGATCGTACGACCCGGGCCCGAGGCCCTCGTGCACGCACAGGACAAGGTCGTCATGCGCACCCGCCTGGCTGCCCACGGCATCCCCGTACCGACCTTCGAGGTCGTCGCGACCGCTGACGCGCTCGTTGCGTTCGCCGACCGTACGCGAACCGAAAAGGGCGCGTCGACGGGCTGGCCGGTGATCGCGAAGACGTCGCGCGGCGGGTACGACGGGAAGGGCGTCTGGAAGATCGACGACGCCTCGACGGCCGGCGAACCCTTCGCCGACCTCGCCCCCGGCGTACAGATCCTGGCCGAGGAGTACATCCCCTTCACGCGTGAGCTGTCCGCACTTGTGGCGAGGTCGCCGTCCGGACAGGCCGTCGCCTACCCGGTCAGCGAGTCCGTACAGGCGGACGGGATCTGTGTCGAGACGACCACTCCCGCGCCCGGTCTGACCGAGGAGCAGGCGACCGCGTGCCAGCGGATGGCGCTCGAGATCGCGCGCGACCTCGAGGTGACCGGGATCCTCGCCGTCGAGCTCATGCAGCGCGCCGACGGCAGCGTGGTGGTCAACGAGCTCGCGATGCGGCCGCACAACACGGGCCACTGGTCGATCGACGGCGCCGTCACGAGCCAGTTCGAGAACCACCTCCGTGCCGTGCTCGACCTGCCGCTCGGCGACCCGGCAGCTCGCGCCCCGTGGACGGTGATGCACAACGTGCTCGGCGGCACCCGTACGGACCTGGTCGACGGGCTGCGACATGTCCTGGCGCGCGACCCGGGACTGAAAGTCCAGCTGTACGGGAAGGACGTCGTGCCGGGCCGTAAGGTCGGCCATGTCACTTCTGTCGGCGAAGACCTCGACGAGGTCCGTCGCCGCGCGCGCCAGGGCGCATCGGAGCTGAGGAGCGAGTCATGAGCGCACGGGTCGGGATCGTCATGGGGTCGGACTCCGACTGGCCGACGATGCAGGCGGCCGCCGAGGCGTGCGCCGAGTTCGGGGTGGAGTACGAGGCCGATGTCGTCAGCGCTCACCGGATGCCGGAGGACATGGTGGCGTACGGCCGGGCCGCTCACGAGCGCGGCCTCGAGGTGATCATCGCCGGAGCCGGTGGCGCGGCGCACCTGCCGGGCATGCTCGCGGCGCTCACGCCCCTGCCGGTGATCGGCGTCCCGGTCCCGCTCAAGTACCTCGACGGCATGGACTCGCTCCTGTCGATCGTGCAGATGCCGGCAGGCGTCCCTGTCGCCACGGTCGCCATCGGGAACGCCCGGAACGCGGGACTGCTGGCTGTACGGATCCTGGCGACCGGCGATCCCGTACTTACCGCCAAGATGGTCGACTTCCAGGCCGCCCTGCGCGCCAGCGCGCAGGCGAAGGGTGCCGTCGTGCGCGGAAAGTAGCCCTGGTTGTGCCCTCCTCCAGCGTGGCGGCCGGGTCCACTGGGCGTCGCTGCGCATACTGGTAGGCGCTCAACGATCCCTCCCGCAAGGAGAGCCACGTGGCATCGAGCGAGGCGACCGACCACATCGCGGACGTCTGGAGTCGCAGTCAGTCGACGGTCTTCCGTCGCGGCGCGACGATGCTTGCCATGTCCGCGATCGTCCCCGGTTCGGCCCAGCTCGCGGCCGGCAACCGCCGCATCGGGCGCTGGGGCGTACGGATCTGGATCGCGTTGCTCGTCGCCGGTCTGGTGGCTCTGATCTCCCTGTTCGCGGCCCGGAACCTGCTGCTGAACGTGCTGACCACGGGGTGGGTTCTGTGGGTCGCGTCGTGGGTCGTGCTGGCGCTGGGCCTGTTCTGGGCCTTCATCATCGTCAACGCCTGGTGGGCTGCCCGGCCGAGGGACATGGGCGCTGTGCGCGGCGGGATCCTGGGCGCTGTCGCGCTCGTCCTCGCCGGCGTCGTCCTGTGGGGCACCGCTCTCACCTCGTCGGCGCTGCGGTCGTCGGGCACGCTCGTCTCGACCGTGCTGGCGGGGGGCGGCGACACCAAGGTGAAGGCCGGCCGCTACAACATCCTGCTGCTGGGCAGTGACGCGGGGAACGACCGTGAGGGTACGCGCACCGACAGCGTCACCATCGCGAGCGTGAGCGCCCAGACCGGACGTGCCGTCCTGTTCGGGCTGCCGCGCAACCTCGAGGACGTACCGTTCATCGACTCCTCGCCGCTCCACGCGCTGTACCCCCACGGTTACGGCTGCGCGACGCACGAGTGCCTGCTGAACGCCATCTACAAGCTGGGCTGGGACAACAAGAAGCTCTATCCGGGCGTGAAGGATCCTGGCGTGAAGGCCGTGGAGGAAGCCGTCGAGGCGACGACCGGCCTGCAGATCAACTACTACGCCATGGTCGACATGTTCGGGTTCAAGGACCTCATCGACGCTCTCGGAGGCGTCACGATCGACACCAACGTGCAGGTGCCCGTCGGCGGCGACCAGGTGGCGGCGAAGAGCTGGATCGAGCCCGGCCCGAACCGTCACCTCTCGGGCGCCGAGGCCCTGTGGTTCTCGCGGCAGCGCACCGGGTCGACCGACTACGCCCGCATGCAGCGTCAGAAGTGCGTGATGTCGGCGATGCTGCACCAGATGGATCCGGTGACCGTCGCCACCAAGTTCAGCCAGATCGCCGCGGCGACCGGGCAGGTGCTCGTGACAGACGTCCCGTCCGACCAGGTGGGCACGCTCGTCGACCTCGCCACGAAGACCCGGAACCTTGACATCGCCAACGTGATCTTCGCGCCGCCCCTCATTGCACCGGGCAGCCCCAACTTCGCGCTCATCCGGCAGACGGTCGCCGAGAAGGTCGCGACGTCCGAGGCCCTGGACGCGGCCGCGAAGGGTCAGAAGGCATCCGCTCAACCGACCGCGTCCGCCACCTCGAAGACGCCGACGGCGTCCGCGACGGCCGTGGCCACCGGCAAGAAGACCGCGTACGCCAACGAGTCGGTGGCGACGACGACCGACGACTTGTCGGCGGTGTGCGCGGCCCATTGAGGGCGGCGGACGGTCCTCGACGCGCACAACCCTTGTGGCGCGCGAGCCTGGTCATACGGGTTGTGCGGGCACCACAAAGGTTGTGCGGAACGGGCCCTGCGTCAGGAGAGCATGTCGCGGACGAGGGGACCGACCTTCGTCCCGTACAGCTCGATGCTGTTGCTGACGAGCTCGTGGGACAGCGGTCCGGTGCTCACCTTCATGGAGAACCGGGACGCACCCAGCGCTCTCGCCCCTGCGGCGATCTTGCGGGCGACCGTCTCGGGGGACCCCACGACCATCGAGCCGTGATCCAGCTCGTAGCGGAACGACTCCCTCGTCGGACGTCGCCAGCCCCGGTCGCGGCCGATCCGGCTCATGGTGGACACGTACGGGCCGAAGTACTGCTCGATCGCCTCTGAGTCGGTGGCGGCCACGTGGCCGAAGCTGTGGAAGCCCACCCGGCCCTGCGGCTGACCGAGCTGGTCGAGCGCACGGTGGTACAGCTCGACGAACGGAGTGAACCGCTCCACCGAACCGCCGATGATCGCCAGCATGAGGTCGAGCCCGTGTCGTGCAGCGCGGATCACCGACTCGGGGCTCCCGCCCACCGCGACCCAGGTGGTCAGCGGCCCGTTCTCGACGGGCGGGAACACCTCGATACCGCGCAGCGTCTGGGTGAGCTCGCCCTCCCAGGAGATGGGGCCCTGCTTGCGGAGCTCGACGAACATCGCGAGCTTCTCCTCGAACAGCTCCTGGTAGTTCGCGAGGTCGAAGCCGAACAGCGGGAACGACTCGGTGAACGAGCCCCGGCCCACGATGACCTCGGCCCGGCCGTTCGAGAGTGCGTCGAGGGTCGAGAAACGCTCGAAGACACGTACGGGATCGTCCGAGCTCAGCACGGTGACCGCGCTCGCGAGACGAAGCCGTTCGGTACGCGTGGCGATGCCCGCCAGGACGGTCTCCGGGGAGGAGATCGCGAAGTCGTCGCGGTGGTGCTCACCGAGGCCGATGACGTCGACGCCCGACTGCTCAGCCAGTACGGCTTCGTCGACGACGTTCCGGATGACCTGGGCGTGGCTCACCGGTGCGCCGTCCGGATCGAGCGTCACGTCCCCGAAGGTGTCGATGCCGAGCTGTAGCTCCATGGGGGTCTCCGAGTCTGCTGGACGGTCGCCATTTCCCAACCGATCACCCGCATCGTACGTTGTGGCGCGGGAGTATCTGGAAGGACGACACGTGGGCGATCGGCTGGGCATCCTCGGCGCCGGCAAGCTCGGTACGACCGTGGCACGGCTCGCGGCGAGCGCGGGCTGGGACGTCCTCATCGCCGACGCGCGGACGGGCCCGATGATCGAGCTCATCGTGTCGACCGTCGCCTCCGGCGCACGGTTGGTGGGCGTCGACGAGATGCTCACCTCGTCCGGCATCGTGCTGCTCGCGATCCCGTACTCGCACGTCAGCGACCTCGACCCCGAGAAGCTCGCCCACGCGATCATCATCGATGCGACGAACCCTTGGCTGGAGGCGGACGGGGCGAACCCTCCCGAGTCACCCTTGAGGGGGCGTCCTGGGATCCGTCTCGTGAGGTCCTTGAACCACGTCGCCTACGAGGAGCTGTTGGCGTACGCCGAACCGGCCGGGGCTCCGTTCCGTATGGCGGTCGCCGTCGCGTCCGACGACGTCGAGGCACGTGGCGAGGTGGCGGCGCTCGTCGACGCGCTCGGCTTCGACCCTGTCGAGCTGGACGGCCGCAGTGCCTGGTTGCTGGACGCCAACGGGCCGTTCTTCGGCCGTCGGCTGTCGAAGGGTGAGATGACCGCGGTCGTCTCCGCGTCTCGCCGGGCCGACCGGCTCACCTGGTAAGGCTCAGGTCTCGGTCAACGGGCGTGGCCGCTTCGTGCCGGCCATGGCGGCTACGAGGATCGCTTCGAGCGCGAACCGGGTGGCCTCGGGGAGGTCGACGGCTTCCTTGTCGAGGAGCCACTGCAGCTGGACGCCGTCCATCACGCCGATGACCGAGGTCGCGGCATGGGTGCGGATGTCGTCAGGGAGGTCCGGGCCGCAGATCAGCCGCAGAGCGTCCTCGATGAGGCCGCGCAGAGCGGTGAACCGGCTGATGACGAAGCTCCGGGCAGGGTGACCCTCTGTCACGGACTCGCCCGTGATCGCCGCGTACGTCTGGACGAGTCCCTCACGTTTGGCGTTTTCCGCGGCGGTCCGGTACAGATGCAGGAAGAGGTCGAGCCCGAGAGGCATCGTCTGCCCGGACAGCGTCTCGAGGCCCTCCTCGTCCCGGTACTCGAGCACGGCGATGAGCAGCGCCTCCTTGGAGCCGAAGTGATGGAGTACGCCCGCGTGCGTCATGCCCACCTGCGCCGCGATGTCGATCAAGGACCCCTTCTGGTAGCCCTTGGTCCCGAATGTCTTCGCGGCCGCTCGAACAATCTCCTGGCGTCGCTCAGGGGTGGACTTGCGCGCTCCCCGAACCCGGAGAGTCGACGCAGAGCCTCCTGCCATGGTGTTCACCTCGCTGTGAGCGGGTGCTGTGTCGACAGCGCCCTTTGATCGATCAAAGTTATCGCTGCCGGCGTTCGTCTGCATCACGCCACCACGGCGAATCTCGCGTCGAGCAGACTGGCGTCCCGCGAATCCGGGCCGACCAGTACCTCGAAGTCTCCTTGCTCTACAACACGCACTCCGTCGGCGTCGACGATCGTGCAGTCCGACACGGGAAGGTCGAGCGTCACGTCGACGGACTCCCCGGGACTGAGGGTAACCTTCTCGAACCCCTTGAGCTCCTTGTCGGCCCACGTGACCGACGTGACAAGGTCCCGTACGTACCACTGCACGGTCTCCGTCGCGGTGCGCGCGCCGGTGTTCGCGACGCTCACCGTGGCCCGGACCGAGCCATCTTTCCGCACGGTCCCGGCCTCCAGACGGAGGTCCGTGTACTCGACCCGGCTGTACGTGAGGCCCTGGCCGAACGCGAAGGCAGGCTCCTGAGTCAGGTCGGCGTAACGGTTGCCGTGCTGGCCGCGGATCTGGTTGTAGTAGGTCGGCTGCTGGCCGGAATGTACGGGGAAGGAGATCGGGAGGCGTCCGCACGGCTCGATGTCGCCGAAGAGCAGCTCGGCGATGGCCTGACCGCCGACGTCGCCGGGGTTGAACGCCTCGACGAGGGCCGAGGTGTTCGCGAGCTCGGTCGGGAGGACCAGTGGCTTGCCGTTGATCAGCACGACCACCACGGGCTTGCCAAGACCGACGATGCGACGCACGAGCGCCAGCTGCCCGCCCTGCAGCTCGAGGGTGGCCGTGGACCTGCCCTCGCCGGTCAGGAACACGTTGTCGCCCAGCACCAGCACCACCACGTCGGCCGACGACGCGGCCGCGACGGCCTCCGCGAGCTCGTCCTCGTCCGCCGGAACGGGCGTGATCGACGGATAGATCGGTTGTCCGTCCTCGCCGACCCCCCAGGATCCGGTCATCGTCGCGATGCTGCAGCCCGTCGCGTGCGTGACCTGCCAGCCATGGGCCGACGCGACCTGCCGTACGCCGTCGAGGACGGTGACGACGTTCTCCGGTACGTAGTCGGGGCCCAGCCAGGAGCACTGTCCCGAGCCGCCCGCCCAGTCGCCGAGCTGCGTCGCGGCCGCGTCGGCGTTCGGTCCGATCACGGCGACGGTGCCCGATGATGCGGTGAGGGGGAGCGTGCCGTCGTTCCTGAGCAGCACGAGGGAGTCTCGCGCGATCTCCAGGTTCGTCTGCCGGTGCTCCTCGCACCCGATGACGGCCTTCTGACGCTCCAGGTCGGGGCCGCCAGGGTTCTCGAACAGGCCGAGCTCGAACTTGCACGCGAGGATGCGGCCCACGGCGGCGTCGAGCGTCGACTCGCTCAGCAGCCCCTTCCGTACAGCCTCCTGCGCGCCGTCGTAGAACTGCGGCGTGGTCATGGTCATGTCGTTCCCGGCGTTCATCGCCCGTGCGGCGGCCTCGGTGTAGTCGGCACAGACCTTCTGCTCCCACACCATGCGGCCGACGTTGTCCCAGTCAGTGACGAGCACTCCCCTGTAGCCCCACTCGCCACGGAGCACGTCACCGAGAAGCCACCGGTTGACGGTGATCGGCTGCCCGTCGATGGCCTGGTAGCCGAGCATGAACGTCCCCGCACCCTCGCGCGCGACGCGCTCGAAAGGAGGGGTGAACCAGCTGAGGAGCTTGCGCCGCGTGATGTCGGCTTCGGAGGCGTCCCTGCCGCCCTGCGTCTCGGAGTAGCCCGCGAAGTGCTTCGCGGTCGCCAGCATGGAGGTCTCGTCTCGCAGTTCGGACCCCTGGTAGCCGGCCACCATCGCGGACGCGAGCTCGCCGATGAGGTACGGATCCTCGCCGAACGTCTCGTCGACGCGGCCCCAGCGGAGGTCCCGGGCGATGCACAGCACGGGGGAGAAGGTCCACTTGAAACCGGTGCTCGTCGCTTCCACAGCAGTGATTCTGGCCATCCGGCGTGCGTTCTCCGGCCTCCAGCTGCAGGCGACGGCGAGCTGCGTACCGAAGATCGTCGCGCCGGGCCAGAAGGAGTGTCCGTGGATGCAGTCGTCGGCGAGCAGCAGGGGGATGCCGAGCCGGGTGGCAGCGGCGAGCTCGATCGCGCGAGCCATGCGGTCAGGGGGAATGTGGAGCAGCGAACCGACGTTCTGCCTAGTCACAAGGTCATCGAGGTCGCCTTGTGCGTCGAGCTGCATGCACTGGCCGACCTTCTCGGCGAGGGTCATCCGGGCCAGCAGATCCGCGACGCGATCAGTGGTCGCGAGGCAACTGTCCCTGTACGAGAGCACCGCGTCCCCTTTGACGAGATCGAACGATAACGAAACGGTCACCCCGCACCTGGCTCGCAGTTCGCGGTGTTACTGTCTGGTCAGTAACTGTACGACCGCACCAGCCTCAATGGAGAGGATTCATGGGAATCGAGAGCCTCGGTGACGAGTCCGTCCGCGTTGCAGACGGGTGGCTCGACCTCACCGGAAGCGCGTGGATCCTCCGTGCCGACCCGACCACTTCAGCGTGGTCCGCGGTGCCGGAGGCTGTTCGTACTTCCCTCGCTTTCGGCATCCCCGGCACCGTTCCTGGCTGCGTCCACACCGATCTCATGGCCGCCGGGCTGCTCGCTGACCCCTACTTCAGCACCAACGAGGCCGACCAGGTGTGGGTCGGGCAGCAGACCTGGAGCTACAGCTTCACGCTGGACCTCGACGGCGAGTCGGAGGAGCTGTACGCCGACAACTGCGACCTCGTGTGCGAGGGACTCGACACGATCGCCGAGATCCGCGTCAACGGCCGCACGATGGGCACTTCCGCCAACATGCACCGGCGCAACGTCTTCCCGATCCGTCCGAACATCGGCGTCGGTCCCAACCTGATCGAGATCATCTTCCTGCCTGCGCTCGAGTACACGACGCAGATGGCGGAGCTCGTCGGGGAAAGGATCCACGTCGAGAAGCACCCGTTCAACCTCATCCGCAAGATGGCCTGCAACTTCGGCTGNNGCCGGCATCTGGAAGCCGATCGGTCTCCGCAGCTGGGACCACGCACGGATCACCGATGTCGGCGTCTTCGCCACCGCGACCGAGAACGAGGCCGGCGACTGGCAGGGGAACCTTCGCGTCGACGTGCAGATCCAGGGCGAGACACGCTTCGGCGCGGTCACCGTACGCGTCAGGGGGAACGGGGCGTCCAGCGAGGCTGTGGTGATCGCCGAGGACTGGACTCAGGTCGAGCTGACGCTGACCGACATCCAGCCCTGGTGGCCCCACAGCCTGGGCGAGCAGCCCCTGTACGACGTCGAGGTGGTCTTCCACAACGACGTGCGCATCCTCGACACCGTCCACAAGCGCACCGGCTTCCGTACGGTCGAGCTGGACACGACGCCGGATGCAGACGGCAAGGGCGCCAACTTCGGGTTCGTGATCAACGGCGTCGCGGTGTTCGCCCGCGGCATGGACTGGATCCCCGACGACTGCTTCCCCAGCCGCATCACGCCCGCCCGCTACCGCGAGCGCGTGCAGCAGGCCAAGGACGCCAACGTCGACCTGCTCCGCGTCTGGGGCGGCGGGCTGTACGAGCAGGAGGCCTTCTACGAGGCCTGCGACGAGCTCGGCGTGATGGTCTGGCAGGACTTCGCACTCGCGTGCGCCGCCTATCCCGAGGAGGAGCCGTTCGCCCTCGAGTTCGAGGCCGAGGCTCGCGACAACGTGATCCGCCTCTCCGCGTACCCGTCGCTCATCCTGTGGAACGGCAACAACGAGAACCTGTGGGGTCACGAGGACTGGGGCTGGGAGGCGCAGCTCCAGGGCCGTACGTGGGGTGCGGACTACTACTACCGCCTCTTCCCCGAGATCGTGGCAGAGCTCGACCCGAGTCGTCCGTACTGGCCGGGCAGCCCGTCATCGGGTCCCAAGGACCTGTACCCGAACGACCCGAACTACGGCTGCATCCACATCTGGGACGTCTGGAACGCGCGCGACTACACGTGTTACGACGACTACTCGCCGCGGTTCGTGGCGGAGTTCGGCTACCAGGGCCCCGCGACGTACGCCACGTGGGCGCGCGCGCTCGCGCCCGAGGACCGGAGTGCGGCGAGCGCCGCGATGCTCATGCACCAGAAGGCCGCCGGCGGGAACACCAAGCTCAACGACGGCATCAACGGCCACCTTCCCGCTCCCGGCGAGACGAAGGCTGACTTCGACGAGTGGCTGTTCGCCATGCAGGTCCAGCAGGCGAGAGCCGTGCGGTACGGCATCGAGCGCTGGCGTTCCCTGCGCGGCCGTTGCCTCGGCTCGGTCATCTGGCAGCTCAACGACTGCTGGCCCGTCACCAGCTGGGCCGCGCTCGACCTCGGCACGAACGCCGCGGGTGAGCCGGTCGCTCGGCGCAAGCCCCTCTGGTACGCGGTGCGCTCTGCGTACGCCGACCACCTCATCACCGTCCAGCACGACGAGGCCGGCTGGCGCGCGGTCCTGGTCAACGACGGTACCGACACGTGGGCGGCGACAGGGACTATCGAGGTACGCGCTCTCGACGGCGAGGTCCTCTACTCGGAGGCTCTGGACGAGACGTTGGCACCGCGCTCACGCAAGGACCTGCCGCTGACAGACCTGCCGGCCCTCGATCGCACGGACGTGGCGATCGTTGTCACCGCCAAAGGCGCCGAACGGGCCGTCAAGCTGCTCGTCGAGGACGTGGACACGGCGTTGCCCGAGCCACTTTTCGAGACGACGGTCGCTCGGACCACCGATGGAGTTAGCGTCTCGGTGACCGCACGAAGCTTCCTTCGATCACTCTGCCTGTTCCCAGACCGCGTGTCCGAGGATGCCTGGGTCGACAACCTGCTCGTCGACCTCTTCCCCGGAGACACACACACCTTCATAGTCGCGGGGGAAATCCCCGAAGACGCGTACCCCGACCTCACGTCACGGCCGGTGTTGCGTTCCGTGACGAAACCGTTGACTCTTAGCGAGGCCACATGAGGGGGGCCTAACACCATCGCGGTGTCGGCAGTGCAGCCGACATGAAAGCCGCTCCGGAAAGCACTCGCAACACGCAACACACCTTGATTTCCAGTCATTGAATGGGCCCATCGCCGGGCCAAACCAACGGAGGTAACAATGTCGGACTCAGTCTTCTTCACCCCCTCTCGCCGAACGCTGTTGAAGCTCGGTGGAGTGGTGGCTGGCGGGGCGGCTCTCGCAGCCTGTTCCAGCAAGACCACCGGTGCCACGGGCACGGGTTCCGCGGGCACACTGCCGGGTATCGGCAACAACGGCCAGGTCGGTAAGGGCCGCACCGGCGCCAACGCCGACACCCTGTTCGTCGCGGGCTTCCAGTGGGGCCCGCCCACCACGTACAACCCCTTCTCGCCGACCGCCGCATGGCCGGCCAGCTCCAACGTCATGCAGATCGTGTACGAGTCGCTGCTCCGCTGGAACATCCTGACCGGTGAGATCATGCCTGGGCTGGCCGCGTCCTACAAGGTCGACGGCACCAGCACGGTCACCCTGACCATGCAGGACGGCATCACGTTCAACGACGGCAGCCCGTGCACCGCCAAGGACGCCGCGTTCTCCTTCAACATCGGCAAGACCGCCTCCGGCATCTCGGTCGCCTCCTTCTTCCAGGCGGCGGACTCCATCGAGGCCACCGACGACAAGACGATCGTCATCAAGGTCAACCAGACCACCAAGAACGTCGGCCAGGTCCTCCAGATGCTCTGCGAGAACTACGTCGTCCCGGAGAAGGTCTTCTCGGCTCTCGCGGCTGACAAGGTCTCCTCGGAGATCATGACCAACCCCGTCGGCACCGGCCCGTTCAAGGTCGACACCGCAGACCAGACGCAGGTCGTGCTCACGCAGACCGGCAGCTACTGGGGCAAGACGTACTACGGCGGTGTCCCGGTGATGAAGACGATCATCCACCCGATCTTCAAGGGCAACGAGGACGCCAACCTCCAGTTCACCAACGGTGGCCTGGACATCTGCCAGACGTTCCAGAGCCAGATCTGGAAGACCTGGGAGGCCGGCAAGCCCACGGGGACCTACCTCAAGGCCAAGCCGTACTACGTCCCCGGCAGCCTGCCCATGCTCATCATGAACTCCACCAAGCCCGGCCTCGACAGCGCGGTCGTGCGGAAGGCCATCGTCACGGCCATCGACTACGCGTCGATCTCCGACACGGCGATGTCCGGCTACTCCGCCACCGTGCAGGCGAGCCTGATCCTGCCGACCGGTGCCGAGTCGAAGTTCTTCAACCAGTCCGACGCCACGGCCAACGGCTGGAAGTACGACAAGGCTGCCGCTGAGAAGCTCCTCACCGACGCCGGCGCCACCAAGGGCAGCGACGGCATCTACGTGCTCAACGGCAAGCGCCTCGGACCGTACAAGATCATCACCCCGACCGGCTGGACCGACTGGAACGCCTCGTGCGAGATCATCGCGTCGAGCCTCAAGGCGATCGGCATCGAGGTGGCGACGAACTTCCCGCAGCAGGCTGAGACCACTCAGGCGATCCAGGGCGGCACCTTCGACATGTGCGTCTGGTACGTCTCCGGTGTGAACCCCTCCAGCCCGTGGGCGCGCTTCCGCGACATCATGAGCCAGTCGCTCATGAAGCCCGTGGGCACGACCACCTTCGCCAACTACGGCCGGTGGAAGAACGCGGATGCGGAGGCCCTCCTCACGGCTGCCGCGCAGGCAGCTGACGACACGGCCAAGAAGGCCGCGTACGACAAGCTCGACGCGCTCTACCGCAAGGAGATCCCGGCAGCTCCGATCATGTACCGCCCGGACGAGTTCTACGAGTACTCAGCTGTGAACTTCTACAACTGGGCTGACGAGAAGAACACCTACGCGCCCCCGATGTTCCGTGGCGCCGGCAACACGTGGATGTACAAGATCAAGAAGATCGCCGGCTGAGCTCGTCTGAATCTGACGGCCGACTAACAAAGGAGTTGGATCGCCATGGGTCTACGTCGCTATCTGGCGCGTAAGACCGTGTGGTATCTGGGTGCGCTCGTGGTAGCAGTGATTTTGAACTTCCTGCTACCACGGCTCATCCCGGGTAACCCGGTCGACGTCATCGTTTCTCAGCTCGGCCGTGGCGGCCTCAGCTCCGAGGCGCAGCAGCGCATCTATGCGGATTTCACCAGGCAGTTCGGACTGGACAAGCCGATGTGGCAGCAGTTCATCACGTACGTGGTGGCGATCTTCCACGGAGACTTGGGCAAGTCGTTCGCGAACTATCCAACCCCTGTCAACAGCCTCATAGGCCAGGCGCTGCCCTGGACCCTGGCGCTCCAAATCCCTGCCATTCTGCTCGGATGGATCATCGGCAACGTCCTGGGTGCCGTCGCTGCCTACAAGGGCGGCGCCTGGGACAAGTCGGTGTTCACGACGAGCCTCGTCTTCAGCTCGGCACCGTACTACTGCCTGGCTCTCATCCTGCTGTACGTGGGTGCCGTCGTCCTCGGGGCCTTTCCCGTGGGCGGCGCGTACTCACTGGGCACCAGTCCATCGATGACGTGGGGGTTCATAGCCGACGCCTCGACCTTCTACTGGTTACCGTTCATGAGTCTGTTACTGATCAATGTCGGCGGCCAAGCCGTCGGCATGCGCTCGATGGCCATCTACGAGCTTGGCTCCGACTACGTGAACTACTCGCGCAGCCTGGGTATCGGTGACCGCAAGATGACCACCTACATCTTCCGTAATGCCATGCTGCCGCAGATCACAGGACTGGCCCTGAGCATCGGTGCCATGATCGGCGGCGCCCTCATCACCGAGCTCGTGTTCAGCTATCCCGGAATGGGGTATCTACTCTTCAACGCGATCTCGTCGAGCGACTACTCCGTGATCCAGGGCGTGACGCTGATCATCACGGTCGCGGTCCTCGTGGCCAACTACCTCGTCGAGGTCCTCTACGGGTTCATCGACCCACGTATCCGCGCGGCGAAGTCCGGGGAGAAGTGATCATATGAGCAGTGTTCCGCAAGCGGCAGTTCTCACTCAGGAAGTCGAGCCGACACCCGGCGGCGGAGGCGCTGACAAGTCGATCAGCGCGAATCGCCCGTCGTGGCGCAACCTGAACTTCGGCCCCCGCATGTGGGTCGCCCTGACGATCATCATCCTGATCGTGCTCTTGGCCGAGGTCGGACCTTTCGTGTATCCGTACGCGAGCACCCTGAAGGTGGGGTCGCTGTACGACGAGCCCAGCGCTGCGCACCTCCTCGGCACCGACAACTTCGGTCACGACATCATCGCCGTACTCATGAACAGCACGCGCAACTCGCTGCTCAACGGCCTGTTGGCCGGCACCCTCGCGGTGTTCCTCGGCGTGCTCATCGGCATCCTGGCCGGCTACGTCGGCGGGTGGATCGAGGAGCTACTCATGGGCATCACGAACATCGTGGTGGCCATTCCGTCGATCGTCGTCCTGATCCTCATCTCGATGTCTCTGCAGCACACCAACATCGGCTTCCTCAAGGGCATCGGAGGTCTCGCGTTCGTCATCGGCATCACGTCGTGGCCGTGGACGGCCCGAGCCGTACGTGCACAGGCGAGCTCTGTGGCGACACGTGAGCACATCGACATCGCCAAGCTTTCGGGCGCTCGCACCCCGAGCATCCTGATCCGCGACGTGCTGCCGTACCTCGCGAGCTACGTCGTCATGGCATGGGTTCTTCAGCTCGCCAGCGCCATCCTCGCGGAGTCGACGCTGTCGATGCTGGGCCTGGGTCCTTCCGGGGTCGACTCGCTGGGCATCGAGCTCCACTGGGCGCTCGCCTTCCAGTCTGTCTCCACAGGTGCCTGGTGGGCGTTCCTGCCGCCGACGATCATCCTGACCCTCATCAGCTTCAGCCTGCTGTACCTCCAGTCCTCGCTCGACGAGGTGTTCAACCCAAGGCTCCGTCGCGGCAAGAAGAAGAACCTTGCTGCTGCCGCCGCGCGTCGTGCCGAGACGGCCCGCAAGCTGGCCGAGCAGAACGAGAAGGTCGAGGTCCTTTCGTGAGCGGAATCCTCATGCGCGCCAGCAACGTGACGGCTGTGTACGCAGCCGACACGGGGCAGGACGTACCTGCGGTCGACAACGTGACGATCGAAGTGCCGGAGGGGCAGATCGTCGGTCTCGCCGGCGAGTCCGGTTGTGGCAAGACGACGCTGGGCAACGCGTTGGCGATGATCGCCAACCCGCCGCTGTACGTCGTGGCCGGGTCGATGCAGATCGACGACCAGACGATCGACCTCACCACACTGGCGAAGGACTCCAACAACCTCCACCGGCCGTACCGTGGCGCCACGGTGTCCCTGCTCCCGCAGGGCGCCATGAACGCCATCAGCCCGACCTTGCGGATCCGGGACCTGGTGATGGACGTCATGTCTGCTCACGACAAGAACGTCACCAAGGCCGAGGCCTTGGACAGGGCAACGGACCGGCTCAAGATGCTGTCCATGCCGACCCGGGTGCTCGACCAGTACGCGCACCAGCTGTCGGGCGGCATGAAGCAGCGCATGGTCACGGTGATCTCGACACTCCTCGACCCGAAGCTCCTCATCGCGGACGAGCCGACCTCTGCGCTCGACGTGTCGAGCCAGAAGCAGCTCATCGAGATGTTGCTGCAGATGATCGAGATGAAGATCATGCGTGGCGTCATCTTCATCACCCACGACCTGCCCGTCCTCTCGATGGTCACGGATCGTCTGGCGATCATGTATGCGGGCAAGATCATCGAGAACGGGCTCACCGAGGACCTCGTCCACAATGCGCGCCATCCGTACACGTCGGCTCTTCTCGCCGCCGTGCTCGACCCGACGGTCGAGACCAGGACCAAGCACGTCCTGGGTATCCCCGGCTCGCCGCCCAACCTGGCCAACCCGCCGTCCGGCTGTCGGTTCCACCCACGTTGCCAGTTCGCCATGGACGAGTGCGTGACGACGGAGCCGGCGTTCCTGTCCGAGGGCAACCACCAGATCGCCTGCTGGTGGGCTGAGAAGAACCCNNAACGTCGTCAAGGAGTTCAAGGTCGCCGGTGGTCACATCACCGCCGTCGACAACGTGAGCGTCGACTTCCACGCCGGCAAGGTGCTGGCCGTCGTGGGGGAGTCCGGCTCGGGCAAGTCGACCCTGGCCCGGATGCTGCTGCGGCTCATGCCGGTGACCAGCGGCTCGATCAAGTACCTGGGCAAGGACGTCACGCGCATCAAGGGCAACGAGCTGCGCGCCTACTGGCGCGACGTACAGGCTGTGTTCCAGGACCCGTTCTCGTCGTTCAACCAGTTCTTCACCGTCGGCCAGACGCTGCGCCGCCGCATGTCGGCGAAGCAGGGTGACGAGTCACTGGACGAGCTCATCGAGCGTTGCCTGAGCTACGTGGGCCTCAAGTCGGCGGACGCGGTCAACAAGTACCCGCACCAGCTGTCCGGCGGACAGCGTCAGCGCGTCATGATCGCACGGGCATTGATGATGAACCCGAAGGTGCTGCTGGCCGACGAGGCGACCTCGATGCTCGACGCGTCCCTGCGTGTCAGTGCACTCAACGTGCTTCAGGACCTGCGCTCTCGGCTGGGCCTCACGGTCCTCTTCATCACCCACGACATCGGCCAGGCGTGCTACCTGGCGGACGAGGTCGTCGTGATGGAGAACGGCCTGATCGTCGAGCGGGGCATCACCGACGACGTCATCTTCAACCCGCAGAACGCCTACACCAAGCGACTACTGGCCGACGTCCCGGACCTCAAGGGCAGCCTGAAGAAGCGCACGCACTGAGTTGACGAACTAACGAACAGGCCACCGCGCGGGCGTACGTACCGCGCGGTGTTCTGTGTCCTACCGAGCTCCGGGCGGGTCACCCGCCCCTGACATCTTCACGAGAGAGAAGGGTTTCGATGCCTGACATCATGGCCTCCATCGCACTGACCGGAGGGTCGGACTTCTGGCACACCCACGCGGTGCCGGAAGCGGGGCTGCCGGAGGTGATGCTCACCGACGGGCCACACGGCGTACGCAAGCAGGACGGCTCCGCCGACCACATCGGCATCAACGACTCCATACCGGCCACGTGCTTCCCTCCCGCTGTCGGCCTCGCCTCGACGTGGAACCCCGCGCTGCTCACGGAGGTCGGCAACGCCCTCGGCGAGGAGTGCCGCGCGTTGAAGGTCGGTGTGCTGCTGGGCCCTGGCCTCAACATCAAGCGGTCCCCGCTGTGCGGGCGCAACTTCGAGTACTTCTCCGAGGACCCGTACGTGGCGGGCGAGCTCGCTGCCGCACTCGTCAACGGCATCCAGTCCCAGGGCATCGGCACGTCGATCAAGCACTTCGCGGCCAACAACCAGGAGACCGACCGCATGCGGCGCGACTCTCAGGTCGACATCCGTACGCTCCGCGAGATCTACCTGCGCGGGTTCCAGAAGGTCGTCACGACGGCCAAGCCGTGGACCGTCATGTGCTCGTACAACAAGGTCAACGGCACGCACGCGTCCGAGAACCACTTCCTGCTCACCGAGGTGCTGCGGGACGAGTGGGGCTTCGACGGGTTCGTCATGTCCGACTGGGGCGCTGTCCAGGACCGCGTCCGGGCCCTCAAGGCGGGACTGGACCTCGAGATGCCCGCGCAGGCGAGCCACGAGGCCGGAGTGGTCGCGGCGCTCGCGTCGGGCGAGATCGACCAGGCCACGATCGACACCGCGTACGCGCGCATCGAGCGCATCCTGAGGCTCGCGCAGGCGAGCCTCGACGGAGCGCCCGACACGTTCGACGTCGACGCGCACCACGCGCTCGCCCGCAGGGCCGCCGAGCAGTCGATCGTGCTGCTGTCCAACGACGGCATCCTGCCGCTCGCCCCGGAGACCAAGGTCGGGGTCGTCGGCGAGTTCGCCCGTACGCCCCGCTACCAGGGCGCGGGATCGTCCCACGTGAACCCCACGAAGCTCGACAACGCCCTCGATGCCATCGCGGCCATCGTCGGGCACGAGGTGCCGTTCGCGCCGGGTTTCAGCACCAACCCGAAGGTCCCGGTCGCCGACGGCGCCCTGGACGCGGCCGTCGCCGTCGCCAAGGACGCGGACGTCGTGCTGGCGTTCCTCGGTCTGGGCGAGGCGCACGAGTCCGAGGGGTTCGACCGCACCACGTGCGACCTGCCCGCCGAGCAGCTCGCCGTGCTCGAGGGCATCCTGGCCGTCAACGCGAACGTCGTCGTCGTGCTGAGCAACGGCTCGTCCGTGATCGTCACGTCGTTCAAGGACCGCGTCCGCGCGATCGTGGAGGGCTGGCTTCTCGGCCAGGCGGGCGGGCCCGCAACGGCCGACGTGCTGTACGGGAACGTGAACCCGTCCGGGAAGATCACGGAGACGATCCCGTACCGGCTCGAGGACGTACCGAGCTTCGTGAACTTCCCCGGCGACACGACCGGAGTGAGGTACGGCGAGGGCCTGTTCGTCGGCTACCGCGGGTACGACGCCACGCGCACCGAGGTCGCGTACCCGTTCGGCCACGGCCTCTCGTACACGACGTTCGG
The DNA here is from genome assembly GCA_003153855.1 of Propionibacteriaceae bacterium. Lineage (GTDB taxonomy): Bacteria > Actinomycetota > Actinomycetes > Propionibacteriales > Propionibacteriaceae > Fen-668. The sequence goes on along the minus strand of PMBM01000080.1, from coordinate 8,053 downwards.
ATACTCGGACCTGGCCGTGAACGCGACCAGCGACGGGATCTCCGTCTCGGTCACGGTGACCAACACAGGACCCACCGCGGGCCGTGAGGTCGTCCAGACGTACGTGTCGATCGCGGAGTCCACGGTGGTACGGGTCCCGCGCGAGCTCAAGGGCTTCGCCGACGTCACGCTGGAGCCCGGCGCGTCCGCCACGGTCGAGATCTCGATCCCCACCGAGGAGCTCGCCTTCTGGAGCGTTGTCGACGAGGCGTGGGTCGTGGAGTCCGGTCGTTACACGGTGGCTGTCGGGTCGTCGAGCCGCGACCTGCGGCTCTCCGCATCGGTCGACGTCAGCGGCAACGAGCCGGTTCGCATCGTGACCGTGGAGTCCACGATCCGCGAAGCCATGGCCGTCCCGGGGTTCCCGGAGCTCATGGCGCAGATGACCGCGGGCCTTCCCTTCGACCAGGCCGACGAGGAGATGACGAAGATGATGCTCGACACTCCGCTGGCCGCGCTCATCGGCTTCGCCGGCATCCCGCTGGAGCAGGTCGAAGGCATGCTCGCCGGGCTGAACGCCCGGGTGTAGTCAGCCGCGCGCACAACCTTTCGAGCTCGCGCACAACCCTTGTGACCGTGTTTCGTGACCACAAAGGTTGTGCGCGTCGCCGGGAGGGTGACAGCTAGCCGATGCGTTCCTCGGTGACGATGCGGGAGACCGCGTCCTCGTCGTCGCCGAGGACGACCACGGCGGACCCTCCACCGAACAACGGGGCGAGATAGCCGGCGGTCAGCGTGGCGAGAGGGGTCGTGGGACGCACGAGGACCCGTTCTGAGACCGGGTACGCCGCGGACAGGTCCGCATGGCTCAGCACCTCCGTACCGTCACGCCAGGCGGGCGCCGACTCCGGCACCGGCTCCTCGGCGTGCGCGTCCGGCTGGCTGCGCACGTCGATGGAGAAGTCGATGACGCCTGCCGGCAGCGGCTCTGTGAAACCGAAGCCGAGCGGGTGCAGCGAGCATGCCAGGACGGTGCCGCTCGATGGGGTGGTCACGCCCTCGGGACCGACCGCGGTCACCACGGCACGCTCCGAGGCGCCAGGCACCACGACCGCGCCCGCCTGCCACGCCCCAGCGGTCAGAGCGAACGTCACCCAGTGCCCCGGATGGGTCGCGGCGATCGGCATGGCCACCTCGTCTCCGGGCTGGACCTCGAGGGAGACCAGCAGGTGGTACGTCTTGTCGACCCAGTTCGCGAACGTACGTCCCGACAGCTCTGTACGGGCGCCGGTGCCGAGGTCGTAGTACGTGATGAGGGGCCGGGCGCCGTCGCGGCGAACGCGCCGACCGAGCGCGGCCACGAGCGCTGTCATGGGCGTCAGCGTAGACGCCGGGCCGGGTCCCGTCGGGACAGGCGACGGCTTCGCCCGTAGGCTGCCAGTCATGCGTTATGTCGTCATCATGGCCGGCGGCGCCGGCACCCGCCTGTGGCCCCTCTCGCGTCACGGCATGCCCAAGCAGCTGTTGAGCCTCATCGGCGGCAAGTCGCTCCTCCGGATCGCGTACGAGCGGGTGGCGGGAGCCGTACCGGACGAGCACATCCTCGTGTGCGCCGGAGCCGGTTACCTCGATGTCGTCGAACGTGAGCTGCCCGAGCTNNCGCGACCCCGAGGCCGTCGTCGCCACGCTCACCGCGGACCACGTGATCCGTCCGATCCCGGCCTTCCAGGACGCACTCGACGAGGCGTTCCGCGCCGCCGAGACGGATCCTCTGGCGATGGTGACGTTCGGTGTCGTACCGACCGGGCCGCACACCGGCTTCGGCTACCTCAAGCGCGGCGCCCAGGTTGAAGGGCTGCCCGAGACGTACGTGGTCGAGGAGTTCAAGGAGAAGCCGGACCAGGCGACCGCGGTGACGTACGTGGACAGCGGCGACTACTGGTGGAACTCCGGCATGTTCGTCTGGCGTGCGCAGACCCTCCTGGACCAGCTCGAGGTGCTCCAGCCCGTCACGTACGCGGGTGTCATCGAGCTCGCGAACCATCCCGAGGCGCTCGAGCGCATCTACCCCACGCTGCCCAAGAACAGCGTCGACTTCGCCGTCATGGAGCCTGTCTCCAACGGGCTGGCCTCGGCGCACGTCGTGGCCGTGAGACTGCCCATCGAGTGGTACGACGTCGGCGGGTACGCGGCTCTCGCCGAGCACCTGGCGCAGCAGGACGGCAACGCCGTCGAGGGACGCGTCGTGTCCCTCGAGAGCGAGGGGAACGTCATCGTCAACCGGGGCGGCAGCGATGCGCTCGTCGCCGTGGTCGGCCTCACCGACACCGTCGTCGTCACCGCGGGCGGAATCACCCTCGTCTGCCCCAAGGACCGTGCTGAGGACGTCAAGAAGCTGGTCGCCTCGGTGATGCAGGCCGCCGGCGACACCTACGCATGATCGACCGCATCAAGGCATTCCGGGAGCCCGCGACGATCGTGGCGATCGTCGTCGTCCTGGTGGGCATCGCCACGACCTCGGGGCGGATCGCGACGGACCTCCGTACGTATCCGCTCGCCCAGGTCCTGCGCGGAGTCACGGGGCTGTACGGGCTCGTCGACGCGCTCGTTCTCACCGTCCTGGCGCTCGCGTGCGTGCTGGTGGGACCTCAGACCCGTCACGCTCGGCAGCTCACGCTGGCCGCGTCCCTCCTGCTGTGGCTCGGTGCCGTCGTCGGTCTCGTCTTCCTCGTCCTGTCCCTGCTCGCAGCGGGGGAGGGGTCCGTGTCGCGGATCCTGGAGTCGATCGGTGGTCTGACGGACATCGTTCTGAGGGGGCTGATGGGGTACGTGCTGCTCCTCGGTAGGCGCGTTGCCGAAGGGTCCGGGGCGCTGCCTGAGGCAGTGCCCGCGACGCCTGTGCCTGAGGTTCCCGAGCCGCCGGCCGACGAACCTTCCAGTCGTCCCATCTGGCAGGCCGACGAGGCGACGGGCGTGGTCTGGCGGAGCGCGTCGGACGCCGCGAGCGGAGCAGCCGCCGGGACGTACACATCGTCGGGCGGGAGCTGGGACGTACCGCAGGAGGCGGCGGAGCTGCCCCCGGTACGACGGACCAAGACCGACCAGCCGACCAGCCCGCGGATCATCGGGTCCCACTCGACGCAGTCCCCGCCTCGATCCGGTCCGCCCAGCTGGGACCCGGCCGCCGACGTCACCAGACGGGATCGCGAGCCCCGTGAAGGGGACCAAGATCCCCCTCGTTGATGTGACGTACCTCACATGAACATGAGGATCTTTGTCGATTCGTCCATTCCGGTTGACTAATGCGAGTCACACGCGTGTAATTCTCCCTAGGTGGTCGCAAGAACTGGCGGGGAGGCAGCATGCAGCAGGTGTGGGAGGTCGGCGTAGACGCCGACGAAGGCACACTGGGCTGGCAGGAGAGGTCCTTGTGCGCCCAGACGGATCCCGAGGCGTTCTTCCCTGAGAAGGGTGGCTCGACCCGCGAGGCGAAGAAGGTCTGCCGTTCGTGCGATGTGAGGTCGGAGTGCCTCGAATACGCCTTGGCCCATGACGAGCGTTTCGGAATCTGGGGCGGTCTGAGCGAGCGCGAGCGGCGCCGGCTCAAGAAGCGCGCGGTCTGACGCCTCGCCTCGCGCACCCGTCGATCACGGGCCGCGCTCGAGGTGATTCCCGGCCCCATCAGAGGGGTTGTGTAGGCTGACCGGTCGCGGCCGGGAAACCGTCCGCCGATCGAGGGAGCGCATGACCGAGACCACCGCGGAGCTCTGGAGCTGGGTCGACGCCGAGCCCGAGCACGTACCCGATGTGCCCGCAGGGGCCGTGGTGACGGCTGTCCTGGTGGCGCGCAACGCCGAGTCCTGGGTGAGAGATGCCCTCCGTTCTCTGGCCACGTTGACGACGCGTCCCGGACGCGTCATCGCCGTCGACAACGGCTCGGACGACTCCACAGCCCAGATCCTCGCGGAGGCTGTCGGCACCACCGTCGACGTCGTCGTCGAGGGCAACGCGACGTGGGGGTTCGGCCAGGCGGTCGCGGCGGCCCTTGCAGGATGCGAGCCGACGGACTGGCTCTGGCTGCTCCACGACGACGTCCGGATCGCTCCCGATGCGCTGAACCGCCTGCTCACCCAGACGGCGCGCTCCCCGGAGGCCGACGTCATCGTCCCGATGCTGCTGCGGCCGAGCCGCCGCCACGACGCGCCACGCATCTCGGAGCTCGGGGTCTCGATCTCCCACGCCGGCCATCGGGAGCTGGGTCTCGAACCCGGGGAGATCGGCCAGGGCCAGCACGATCCCGGACCTGTGCTCGGCGGCTCCACGTGCGGCATGCTCGTGCGCTGGTCGATGTTCGAGCGACTGGGAGGGTTCGACCCGGCCATCCCCATGCATCGCGACGGCGTGGACCTGGGATGGCGGGCGACGCTCGCCGGAGCGACCGTGATGACCTGCCCTGACGCCCGGATCGTTCATCGCCAGGCCTCCCTGCGTGGGCTCAGGGCCGGGACTCTCGCCGAGCAACGGCACCGTACGGAGACCGGCTACGACCAGTTCCTCGGCATGCGGACGGTCCTCGCGCACCATCGCGGGCTGGTCGCCGTCGGTGTGGCCCTCCGCCTCACGCTCGGCACGCTGGCGCGCGCGCTGGGGCTGCTTCTCGGCAAGCGGCCCGAGGCGAGCCTGGAGGAGCTGCAGGCACTCAGGGACCTCATCGCGTCGGGCAGCGGCACGAGCGCGCTGCGGCGGCGCATCACCGCGCTGGGTGTCACGAAGGAGACCCGCCGCAAGGTCGCCTCGCTACGACCCCACACGCTCTCAGGGATCGCACGGGCGGCCGACGGCGTGTGGGCCAAGTCGCAGGACCGTCTGCGCCTGCTCGCCGCCTCGAGCGACATGTCTCTGGACGAGCTCACAGGAGACGACTACGCGGGCGGTCCGATCCGGGCGAAGGCTGTCTGGCCGTGGGTCGCCGGCGCGGTGGGCCTGGTGGCACTGGTAGTAGCGGGCCGGCGCCTCATCGGCAACGGCGTGCTCACCTCCACCGACCTGCTCTCGGCGCCCGACACGGTGGCCGCCGCCGTGAGCGCGTACATCCAGCATCCCGCCGGCGCAGCGGTGTCGTCGGCTCCCTGGGAGGGGCTCGCGGCCATCGGCTCGGTTGTCGGCATCTTCCCCACCTGGGCGGCCGTGGCCGCCCTGTGGCTCGCCGTACCGGCCGCCAGCCTCGCCATGGCCTCGTTCCTTCAGCCGTTCGTACGGAGCGCACCGCTCCGCTGGACCGCCGCCCTCGCGTACGCGCTGCTGCCCGCTCTCGTGGGCGGCTACGCACGCGGGCAGGTCTGGCTGGCCGTCTGGGTCGTCCTGCTCCCTTTGTACGGGTCGTGCCTCGACCGCTGGCCCGGCTCCGGCACCGTCGTGGACCGGCTGCGTGAACCCGCGTGGGCGGCGCTCCTGCTGACGGTCGCGGCGGCGATCGCGCCGATCTCGTACGTCGTCGGCGCGGCGACCCTGATCGTCGTGGGTATCCGTCGTGACGGTCTGATGCGCTCGATCGTGGCGGCGTTGCTGCCGCTCGTCGTCCTCGCATCGTGGCTGCCCTCTCTCGTGGCGTACCCCTGGCGGTTGGTGACCGGACCGGATCCCCTGCTCGCGAGCACGGACACGGTGCCGGCGTGGTGGCTGTTCCTCGGCCGCTCGGCCGGCGTCGGCTTGCCCCCGCTGTGGCTGTCCGCCGTCGCTGTCGGCCTGATCTGGCTCGGCGCCGCCCTCGCGACAGCGCAGACCGCCGGCAGCTGGCGTTTCGCGTCCGTCGGCACGGCGTTCGTCGTGCTCGCCGCGCTCCTCAGCCGTACGGTCGTGCCGGTCGCGACCGGACATGTACGGCCGGAGGTCACCGTGTGGCTGGTGGCNNCTCGCCGCACAGAGCTTCGGCATCGGACAGGCCGTCAGCGCCACCGTGGCCGGCGTCGGGATCCTCCTCACGCTGGCCGCGCTCGGGTGGTACGTGGTCGGCGGACTCGGCGCGCCCCTCCACCGTGGGCAGTCGGGCACTCTGCCCCCATACATCTCGGACACCGAGCGCAGCAGCCTGCAGGCCCGCACGCTCATCGTGGATCTTGGCGATTCCCATGTCACGTGGCTGCTCCACCAGGCCGACCACACGGTCTGGGGGGACGGCGAGACGGGGCTGTCGCCCGTACAGCCGGAGGTGCGCGCCGCGGCCGAGACGGTCGTGGCCCAGATCGCGGCCGCCCGGCAGGACGACGAGGTGGCGACCGAGCTGAGCGCGCTGGGCGTCCTATACGTCCAGGTGCGTGGCGTCACGCCCGAGGTGAGCGGGGCCCTGGCCGCGTCTCCCGGCATCTCGCGCGGTGGCGAGACGAGCGGGGTGACGGTGTTCACAGTGACGAGCCGCCCGTCCCGCGTCCTGCTCGTTCAGGCGGACGGCACGCAGTCGGTGACGGCGTCGATCGACAGCGCGGCGAACGGCACGTTGCTGCTCTCCGAGGCGTCGGACCCGCGGTGGCAGGTGAGCGTCGGCGGCGTCGCGCTGGAACGTACGACATCGCCGGACTGGCGCCCCGCCTTCGCGTTGACCGGCCAGACCGGACAGGTCACCGTACGGCTGGCGCCTGAGCCCTGGTCGGGGTGGATCGCCCTGGCGCAGCTGCTGGCACTCCTGCTGCTGGCCCTCTTCGCGGCTCCCGCCGTGAGTCGCGAGTCCGACGACTTCCGTCCGGGGCGCCGCTCCGCGGAGCCCGAGGACAGCGTCGGCCGCCACTCGATGGAGGGAGTCGCATGACCCCTCGGTTGTGGCGGGCCGCGGTGGGCCTCGTGATCGTGGCCATGATTGCCGCCGGCCTGACCTTCGTCCCGTCCAGGACCGTGCCGCGAACGTCGGTGGTGGTGACCGGCACCCAGTCGCTGGTGTGCCCGTCCCAGGACCCGGCCGTGCTGTCGACGACCGTACGGGCGACCGACACGGGCGTTGTCACGGGGAGGGCCATCGACGGGACCACGTCCGCGACGGTCCCGGCCGCGGGCGTCACCGGTACAGCCCAGCCGCACGTGGTGTCGGGGAGCCAGGCGATCGGCGGCCTGTCCTCGGCAACCGCGAGCTCCGGCGACCTCAAGGGGCTGTGGATGGCGGCCTGCAGCCCCGCGGCGGTGGAGCAGTCGTTCGTGGGCCTCGTGGCCGACACGACGCACACCGTGTCGCTGCTCATCACGAACCCCGACCCCACGCAGGCGACGGTCGACATCGCGTTCTACGGCGCCAAGGGCCGGATCACCACCCAGGGCTCCCGTGGCCTCACCGTGCTGGGCAACAGCACGAGGCAGCTCGCGCTGGCTCCGCTCGTCAACGGCGAGGGGGCCGTGACCGCCGTGGTGACCGCGTCGCAGGGACGGGCGTCGACGTACGCCCGCGTGACCGGCGCGGGCGGGTCCGACTGGGTCTCCGCCTCGGCGTCCGCTGCGACGGTCGCCACGATCGCTGGGGTTCCCGGTGGCACCGGAGCGCGCAACCTCGTCGTGACGAACACGTCCGACCGCCGCACGACGGTCAGCGTCGAGGTGCTCGCGGCCAGCTCGACGTTCGCCGCGGCCGGCGCCGAGTCCGTGGCCGTCGAAGCCGCGTCCACAGTGACGATCCCTCTCGACGCGGCGATCGGGGGTGACGTCTCCGGCCTGCGCATCACCGCGACGCAGCCAGTGGTTGCGGCGTTGTGGTCGACGAGCACCGGCGGGGATCTCGCCGTCTCACCTGCGAGACCGGCGTTCCAGGGACGATCCGTCGTCCCGCTGATCGCGGGCAGTGTGCTCGTCGCGTCCAACCCCGGCACGGCGACCGCCTCCCTCTCCGTGACCCTGCTCAACGGAAGCGCGACGGTCGACGCCCAGACGCTGTCCGTGAACCCGGGCACGACCCTGCAGGTGCCGCTGACGACCGGTACGGCCGTCGAGCTGACCACCGACTCGACCGACCTGCGACTGTCGACGCTCGTCACGACGCTGGGCGGGGTCACCGGTCTCGGGGTCGCCGCGTGGGGTCCAGGGGGACCGGGGCAGGCCG
>PMBM01000203.1 GCA_003153855.1 Propionibacteriaceae bacterium | reverse complement strand
GGGCCGAGGAACAGGAACGAGCCGGTCGGACGGTTCGGGTCGGAGATGCCGGCGCGTGCGCGACGAACGGCGTCGGCCACGGACCGTACAGCGTCCTTCTGCCCGATGAGCCGGGAGCCGATCCGCTCCTCCATGGCCAGCAGCTTCTCGCTCTCGCCCTGGAGCATCTTGCCGACGGGGATACCGGTCCAGGCCGAGACGACCTCGGCGATGTCGACTGCGCCGACCTCCTCGGAGACCATCGACTTCTGACGGTCGATGCCCTCGGCGTTCGCGACCTGCGCCTCGATCGTGGGGATCTGGCCGTACAGGATCTCGGCTGCGCGCGTCAGGTCGCCCTCACGCTGGGCCTTGTCAGCCTCGACGCGGAGCTTGTCGAGCTGCTCCTTGAGGTCGCCGACCCGGTTGAGGCCGGCCTTCTCGGCCTCCCAGCGCGCCTCGAGGGACCGCAGCTCCTCCTGCGCGTCGGCGAGGTCAGCTCCGAGACGAGACAGCCGCTCGACCGATGCGGGGTCGTTCTCCTTTTGCAGGGCGAACTGCTGCATCGTCATCCGGTCGACCTGGCGACGGAGCTGGTCGATCTCCTCGGGCGACGAGTCGATCTCCATCCGGAGCCGCGACGCCGACTCGTCGACGAGGTCGATGGCCTTGTCAGGCAGCTGCCGGCTGGTGATGTACCGGTTGGACAGCTGTGCCGCGGCGACGAGTGCGCCGTCCGTGATGCGTACCTTGTGGTGCGCCTCGTACCGCTCCCTCAGCCCACGCAGGATGGCGATCGTGTCCTCGACACTCGGCTCGCCGACGTAGACCTGCTGGAACCGGCGCTCGAGCGCNNGGGTCCTTCTCGATGCGCTCGCGGTACTCGTCGAGCGTCGTCGCGCCGATCATCCGGAGCTCGCCGCGGGACAGCATCGGCTTGAGCATGTTGCCGGCGTCCATGGTCGAGTCGCCTGACGCCCCCGCGCCGACCATTTGGTGAAGCTCGTCGATGAACGTGATGATCTGGCCCTCGGCGTCGCGGATCTCGTTGAGGACGGCCTTGAGTCGCTCCTCGAACTCGCCGCGGTACTTGGCGCCCGCCACCATGCTCGCNNACCACGGCGGTCTTGCCGACGCCCGGTTCGCCGATGAGGACAGGGTTGTTCTTCGTACGGCGCGCAAGCACCTGTACGACGCGACGGATCTCCTGGTCGCGGCCGATCACCGGGTCGAGGCGACCCTCGCGTGCCTTCTTCGTGAGGTCGACGCTGTACTTGTCGAGCGCGGACTCGCCGCCCTCGGCCTCCGCCGACGTGACGCGCTTGGAGCCGCGGCGCTCGTTGAACTCCTTGACGATCGCGTCGCTGGTCACGCCCAGGTCGTTGAGGATCTTGCGTGCATCGGAGTTCACGGACGCGAGCCCGATGAGGAGGTGCTCGGTCGCGACGAACTGGTCGCCCAGCTGCGTCGCCCGGGTCTCCGCGTCGGCGACGACACGTGCGAAGGCGCCGGAGAGGTTCGGCTGCGCGACCGACGAACCCTGCGCCGACGGCAGCTTCGTGATCGCACCCTTGGCGGCGGCGTCGACGATGCGCGGGTCGGCCCCGAGCCCGTCCAGCAACGGCCCGACCGTGTTGTCCGGGATCGTCAGCAGAGCCTCGAGCAGGTGTACGGGTTCGGCGTTGGGGTTGCCATGGGTGAGGGCGGAACGCAACGCGATCGAGACCGCGTCACGACTCATGGCCGTGAGCTTGGAAGTGTCCACTCAGTCATCTCCTCGAAAGTTGAGCGTACTAGGCTCAACCTTACCCCCTGTGGCGGCCATTCCACCCCTCAGCATGCGACGCGCACAACCTTGGGGTGCGAAAACGTGGTCACAGGGGTTGTGCGGGCACTCGAAAGGTTGTNNGGATCAGGGACGGTCGAGCGCGACCTTGATGCCGAGGCCGACGAGGACCGTGCCCATGACGCCCTCCTGGATGCGGTGCGTTCGTACGCTCGACAACCAGCGTCGGGCCTTGCCCGCCAACAGTCCCACCAGGCTGAGCCCGACCGCGCTGAAGGTCGCCGCGATGACGGCCAGCGACATCGCCTGCGGGAGCGCCTGTCCCGACGAGCCGGGATTGACGAACTGCGGCAGCGCCGACAGGAAGAACAGCGTCGCCTTCGGATTGGTGAGGTTCGTGAGCAGCCCCTGCGCGAAGGACGAGCGGCGCGACGTACGTACGACCTCGGCATCCAGGTCAGGCGTCTCGATCCCTCGTCCTGTGATCGCGGCGCGCAGGGACAGCGCGCCGATCACCACGAGGACGCCCGCTCCGATCCAGCGGACGACCTCGAAGATCATCGCCGAGCGCAGCAGGATCGCGGCCAGGCCGAGGGCGACGGCAGCGGCATGTACGAACAGGCCGAGTGCGCAGCCGACGGCCGTGAGCACACCCGCTCCCGGACCTCGCCGCAACGCGTTGCGCATCACCATCGCGGTGTCGAGGCCAGGGGTCAGCGTCATCACCAGGCACAGGCCCAGGAAGCCCACCATCGCCGCCGACATGAGGAGATCCTGACATGTCATCCACCAGCCTGCAGGTTCGGGCCGCTGCCGCCCGGTCCATCCCGTCGGACAGGCAAAGGGGACGCCCCGCGACGCGACGCGCCGGTGCAGACGCCTCACCCGTACCGATTGCCTGTCCGGTGGGTTGTCCGTCCGGAGTGGGTCGCCCGCGTCGCATCAGGGAATGCGCGATAACGTCCGAGCGACATGGATGAGCTGCTGACGTGATCTGGTTACCGTACGCAATCGGGTCGGCGGTGTTCGCGGGCCTGACCGCGATCCTCGCCAAGATCGGCGTCCGCAACACCCCGTCGAACCTGACGACCGCGATCCGTACGGCCGTGGTCCTCGTGTTCGCCTGGCTGGTCGTGTTCCTTGTCGGGTCGCAGACGACGATCGGCCAGCTCTCGGCCAAGACGCTGCTGTTCCTGTTCCTCTCGGGGCTGGCGACCGGCGCCTCCTGGCTCTGCTACTTCCGGGCCCTCCATCTCGCCGACGTCAACCAGGTCGCGCCCGTCGACAAGTCGAGCATCATCCTCACGGTCCTGTTCGCGATCGTGCTGCTCGGCGAGACGACCAACCTGTTCATGCGGCTGGTCGGCATCACGGTCATCGGCGTCGGTACGTACCTGATGATCGACCGCAGCCGCGCCACGACGCCCGGGGCTGTACGGGGGAAGGGCTGGCTGGTGTACGCGATCGGGTCGGCCGTCTTCGCGGCGCTCACCTCCATCCTCGGCAAGATCGGCATCACGGGCGTCGAGTCGAACCTCGGCACGGCTCTGCGCACGGTGGTCGTCCTGGTCATGGCCTGGATCGTGGTCGGCGTGGCCGGCGAGGTGCCGCAGCTGCGGAAGGTGGCGCGGCGCGACCTGACCTTCATCGTCCTGTCCGGCGTCGCGACCGGAGCCTCGTGGCTCTGCTACTACCGGGCCCTGCAGCTCGGCCCAGCCAGCCTGGTCGTGCCCATCGACAAGCTGAGCATCCTCGTCACGATCGCCTTCGCCACCTTCGTACTCCACGAGAAGCTCAGGCGCCGAGCCGTTGTCGGCCTCGTCCTGATCCTCGCCGGCACCCTCCTCATGCTGCTGCCGGCGCCGGGCAGCTGAGGCTCGCTCGCTAGATCCGCTCCACCACGAGGTCGGCGAAAAGGGCGTCCGTACCGATGTCCACGAACAGGCCGATCGCCCCACCGCCTGCGGCGACGCGGTCACGACTCACCAGCTCGACGCCGTCGACCTCGGCTCGTACGTGCACGGCGTCGAACTCCACGACGAGGTGCAGCCACGCGCCCGGCCGGATGTCGGCGGCCGCCTCGAAGCCCTCGTCGGAACGTTCCTGCCGGAGGCGGTCGAAGGGCCAGTCGGGGTAGGCGAAGTACTGCACCGCCCGGTGGCGCCTCACGTCGTCCGGCGCGACCGTCAGCCCGTTGTACGGACGCACGTACACCGCTTCGAACGCCGTGCAGTCGGCGTCGACCGCGAACGCGAGACCGGCGAAACCGCGTGCGTAGTCGGGCGCGTCCGGCAGCAGGTCCGCGTTGATGTCGACCTCGAGGCGTGCCGCCGCTAGGTCGAGGGGCATGATCACGAAGGTCGGCTGGTCGACGAAGTCGACGCCCGGCTTCCCCTCGCGACGGACGGTCTCGGTCAGCGAGACGCGGAGCGCCGGCCGGCCCGCGACGTCGGAGAGCTCGGCCGTGACGGACCTCAGCGTGACGCCGCCCGGGAGTGCGTCGAGTGCGTACCGCGTGATCTGCTCAGGTCGACCATCCACGATCGTCTCCGTTCCCTGCCCCCGGTGGCGGCAGCCCAAAGACCGGATCCTTCCGCCTGGCCCGTGGGGATCTCCATTCAGTGGCACGTACGCGGTCGTCGATCGATATACGCACCGGCGACCCGATATCTGCCAGTGGATGTAGGCAGTACGAGGGCGAGGTCGAGCCACTCGGCCAGGGACTCCAGCTCTCCGGCGACGGCGGTCCGCTGCTCCGGCGACCAGGGCTCGTCCTCGTACAGCGCATGCACGATGAGCTCGCCCTCCTCACGCTCGGCGATGGCGTCGGCCTTGCCGATGAGCCGGTCGCCGTACAGGACGGGCAACGCCCAGTAGCCCCAGATCCGTTGCGCGGCCGGTTTGTACATCTCCAGCGCGTAGTCGTACTCGAAGATCTCGGCCAGCCGCTTCCTGTCGAACACGAGCCGGTCGAGCGGCGACAGCAGCGCCGCGCGGCCCTCGAACGGTTCGTCGACGCGCTCGAGCTGCTCCGGGTCGACCCGCCACTTCCCTCGGACGCCGTCCACCACCACCTCAACACCCACCGCGCCGACGTCGTTCGGCTCGACCGGCGTCTGAACCGTCCTCGCGCGGGCAATGCCCAACGCCGCCAACCGGCGCCGCGCCCGCACTCGTACGGCCTCGTCCAGAGGCACCGGAGGGACGTCCGGATAGACCCGTTCCGCCAGGTCCCACCACGGCATCGCCCCTTCTCGGCGNNAGCTCCGTGGTCGGCAGGGGTCCGTCGGTCCTCAGCAGGTCGAGGATGTCCTGGGCGCACCCGGCGTTCGCGGCGGCCCAGTCGGCCACCCTCTGCTCCCAGGTGCCCGGAGTCGGCCAGGCGGCCATCTCCGCACGGAAGAGCGCGATGTCCGCCGCAGGCCTCATCACCATGTGCAGCTCGACGAGCTCCTGCGTGTCGAGGAGCTCCTGGAGGTCGCTGCGGTCGTACGACTGCCCCAGACGGCTCCACAGGATCACGTCCTGGCTGGGGGCGACGGCTTTCGTGACGTCGTACTGAAGGAAGCCGAGGCTCTGGACGACCTCGATCACGGACTGAGGCCGCCGCGCGTCCAGCAGCTGTGCCCGGACCGCGATCCGGCGCGCCTGCTCGCAGGTGAGTGCTTCCACGGACGGTCACGCTACGCGACGCGACCGACACGGCTCGAGGGTCCCGCGAAGGGCCTTCGTGAGACTGGGCACGCGCTCACAGCCCTGAACGCCACGATGTACCTCGCACAGATCAGAGAGGACAGCCATGGAGTCGAAGTTCCCCCGGGTGTACGAGAGCCCGACCGAGCTGGTCGGTCGTACGCCGCTGCTGCGACTCGGGAACCTGTTCCCCGACGCGACGGTGCTCGGCAAGCTGGAGTTCTTCAACCCGGCGGGGAGCGTCAAGGACCGTACGGCACTGTCGATCGTGCGGGCCGCCGAGGCAGACGGACGCCTCAAGCCGGGTGGCACGATCCTCGAGGCGACAAGCGGAAACACCGGCATCGCGCTCGCGTGGATCGGCACCTCGCTCGGCTACAAGGTCATCATCTGCATGCCCGACGACGTCTCCCACGAGCGCCGCGCGCTGTTGCGTGCGCTCGGCGCCGAGCTCGTCCTCACCCCCGGCCCGGACGCCATGGCCGGCGCCAACCAGGAGGCGGGGCGGATCCTCGAGCGCACGCCTGGAGCGTTCCTCTCGGGCCAAGGGGGGAACCCCGCCAACCCCAAGGTGCACTACGAGACCACCGGTCCGGAGATCTGGGAGGACACCGGAGGCCAGGTCGACGTGTTGGTCTCGACAGTGGGCACCGGGGGCACGATCACCGGCGCGGGCTCGTACCTGCGGTCCAAGAACCCGCACCTCAGGATCTACGCCGTCGAGCCCGGCGAAGCGCCGGTGCTGAGCGGTGGCGTGTTCAGCCCGCACAAGATCCAGGGGATCATCGGCGGGAACGGCTTCCCGCCGGTGTTGGACACCGAGCTGTACGACGAGGTCATCGCCGTCCCCAGCGACGTCGCCATCGACACGGCGCGCGAGCTCATGGCCGTCGAGGGCCTGTTCGCCGGTGTCTCGGCCGGCGCCAACATCGCCGCGGCACGCGTCGTCGCCGCCCGCCCCGAGCACCAGGGGCAGACCATCGTCACGTTCCTCTGCGACACCGGAGAGCGGTACGTGTCGAGCGAGCTCTTCGACCATGTACGAGAGGGCTGACCCCTTACTCGGTAGCCGAGGGGACCTCGCTGGCCTCTCCGAGCTCCTGGAAGATCGTGATCTCGACCCCTTCGGGTGCCGTGAGACGGGCGTTGAGCGACCACCAGGGCGCGACGCGCGGGGACGCGATCAGGCGCCCGCGGTCAGTCGCGCGGCCAGCCGGGCGTCCAGGTCGACCGGCGGCGGCTCTGGCGGATCGCGAGGGCGATCACGACGACCATGACGACGAGCACGACAACGATCGCTCCGAGCAACGTCACCCAGCTGAGGTCGACGGTCTCGTACGTCACCCGCTGGTACGGGGTGTCGTCGGCGGCCCGCCCGAACTGGTAGTCGGCGGTCACCGAGCCGGGCTGCAGGGTCTGCGAGAACGCCGTCAGGTACACGTCGTTGCCGTCGAGGGGCTTGAGCCCGAGATCGGCGGCGGCCACCGTGCCCGCGAAGATCGGCTCCACGTACGAGCCGGGGCTCGCCTCCTGAGTGATCGCCATGCGGTGGGCGGCGACGATGTACAGGACGACCCCCTGCACGTCCTTCGCGTAGTTGCTCAGCTTGATCGGGTACACGGGCGCGGTCGTCGCGAACGTCATGCGCAGCGGGTCGAGGCTGCCGCTCAGCTGACCGCCGGGGCTCGTGAGCTTCACCGCGTCGATCGACCAGCCTTCGGCGAGATAGTCGGCGAATGTTGTCGTCAGCGCGGGCTTCGTCGGATAGCCGTGCTCGTCCAGCCACGTGTTCACGGCCTCCGGATCGGTGCCGGAAAGCGTCGAGACGGTGAAAGGACCTACTTCAGAGGTCGAGACCGACAACCCGCCGGGACGCTGTGCGCCGGACACCGCGCCGTCGTTCCCGAACCCCAACGTCGGCCAGAACGTGTACTGCTTCTCTACCCGCGGCAAGGTCGCCGTGACCAGCTTGGGGAAGACGGTCCGATCGCCGAGGGTCGCAACGGTCCCGCGCGGCACAGGCATGATCCACGCAGCGTCGTCGGCCCTGCCGTCCAGAACCATCACCATGTCGATCGTCTCAGTGCTGCCGTCCCAGGTGATCAGAGACGTCTCGGCGCCGACGGCCGCGCCCGAGTTGGAGATGAGGGCACCGCAGGCACAGGCGGCCGCGGGCCGAGGCACGAGCACGAGGGCGGACGCCAGCAGGAGCGAGCACGCGGCGATCCGTACGAGCCTCATGCACGGCACCGTACGGCGCTGGGAAGGCTAGCTCGGGCCCATCGGGACAACAGTTCGGTCACAAATATGGGACGGATATGTCCACGATCCGGTTGACCGTGCCAATCTCGCCTCCTCGTCCGACGCACATCTGTAACAGAACCGATGGCAGTATGTGCCGCATTCATACTGAGAAAGGACGCTCATGAAGCGACTCCTGGCCCTTTCGGCAGCCGCCACCGCGCTGGCGCTGACGCTCACGGGCTGTGCGAACTACTCCAGCTCCACCACTGCCGCCAGTGGCTCGGCCAGCACCGACGTTCCGACGCTCGTGGCCGCGGGCAAGCTCACCGTCTGCACCCACCTCGCGTACAAGCCGTTCCAGTACAAGGACGACTCGAACAAGATCGTCGGCTTCGACGTCGATCTCGTCGACGTCGTGGCCAAGAAGCTCGGCGTCACGCAGGACATCGTCGACATCGAGTTCGGCCAGATCACCTCCGGCGCGGTCTTCGCGGCCAAGAAGTGCGACCTGGGTGCTGCGGCGATCACGATCCGAGATGACCGCAAGAAGGCGGCGGCCTACTCCGACCCGTACTTCTCTGCCACCCAGGCGCTGCTCGTGAAGAGCGACTCGGCCATCAAGGACCTGTCCGCTCTCAAGGGCAAGCTCCTGGCCGTCCAGACCGACACCACGGGTCAGGACTACGCGAACGCTCACTCGGCGGAGTTCGGCTACACCGTCAAGGTGTTCGACGACATGACGAGCGGCGCGAACGCGGTGCTCGCGGGCACGGTCGATGCGGCCATCAACGACAACGGCGTGGTCTACGACTACGCCAAGGACAACCCGAAGACGACCGTCAGCAAGGAGTTCAACACCGGCGAGCAGTACGGGTTCAACATGTCGCTCGACAACACCAAGCTCCTGGCGGTCGTCAACGACTCGTTGAAGACGGCCAAGGCCGACGGCACGTACAACACGATCTACAAGAAGTGGTTCGGGGTCGACGCCCCCAAGTGACGACGACGTGCTGGCCGCTCACCCTCGAGGGTGGGCGGCCAGTCGTACGAAGGAGGTCGGAATGACGGCAACGACGGTGGAGACCCCCCGAAAGAAGAAGCTGTCCCCTCGCAAGCGGGCCCGGCGGATGAGGATCGTCCAGTACGGAGCGCTCGTGGTGCTCCTTCTGATCGGTGTCCTGTTCATCGACGGGCACCAGGTCCAGCAGGTGTTCTTCCGGCCCGACATGATCGCGAAGACGCTGACCAGCAACCTGCCGCTGGCCTTCTTCAACACGGTGGCGTTCACTGCAGGCGCGTTCGTCTTCGGGCTTGTCGGCGGCACCGTACTGGCGCTCATGAAGTTGTCGCAGGTCGGCCCGTACCGCTGGCTCGCAACCATCTATGTCGAGTTCTTCCGTGGCGTCCCGGCCCTGATCGTGCTTCTGACGTTCGGCCTGCTTCCGCTGGCGTTGCCAGGTCTGAAGATCCCGCTCGACCCGTACGGCACCGTGTGGACCGCCCTCGGGCTGGTGTCCGCCGCGTACATGTCGGAGACGATCCGCGCCGGCATCCAGGCCGTGCCGAAGGGCCAGATCGAGGCAGCCCGTTCGCTCGGCATGCCGGCGGGCATGGCCACGCGGAAGATCGTGCTTCCGCAGGCGTTCCGGATAGTTCTGCCCCCGCTGACCAACGANNGACCTCACGAAGTACGGCAAGGACCTCACGAACACGCACTCCAACCTCACCCCTCTGATGATGGCCGGGCTGTGCTACCTGGTCATCACACTCCCCCTCACCTTCCTCGTCAGGAAGATGGAAGCCCGTCAGGCGAGGTCGAAATGAGCGTCACCGCAGAGCAGAAGATCCCCACGGGCAACCGCGAGGACGAGATCCAGATCTACGACCTTCACAAGTCGTTCGGCGACCTCGAGGTGCTCACCGGCATCGACCTGACGGTCCACCGCGGCGAGGTCGTCTGCGTGATCGGTCCGTCCGGCTCCGGCAAGTCGACGCTGCTGCGTTGCGTGAACCTGCTCGAGCAGCCGACGAAGGGCCGCGTCTTCATCCTCAACGAGGAGATCACCGACCCGGATGCCGACGTCGACCACCTGCGCACCCTCATGGGCATGGTGTTCCAGTCGTTCAACCTGTTCCCACACCTCACGGCGCTGGAGAACTGCACGGTCGCGTTGACACAGGTGAAGAAGATGAGCGCCGCCCAGGCGCGCGAGGTCGGCATGGAGAACCTGCACAAGGTGGGCCTCGGCGACCGCGGCGACTCGTACCCCCTCCAGATGTCCGGCGGCCAGCAGCAGCGCGTAGCCATCGCCCGAGCGCTGTCGATGGACCCCGAGCTGATGCTGTTCGACGAGCCGACCTCCGCGCTCGACCCGGAGCTCGTCGGCGACGTGCTGTCGGTCATGCGCGACCTCGCCGCGGGTGGCATGACGATGATGGTCGTCACCCACGAGATGGCGTTCGCCCGAGAGGTCGCCGACCGCGTGATCTTCATGGACGGCGGAGTCATCGTCGAGCAGGGCCCGCCCTCCGAGGTCATCGGCAGCCCGAAGGAGGAGCGGACACGTACGTTCCTGCGTCGCGTCCTCGACCCCACCCATGTGGAGACTCCAGACGACGAGCCAAGCAAGGGGCAGTCCACACCCCCTGAGCCGCCCGTCACGGGCCGTCCGCACCGGCCGGCGATCTTCGGCCACTGATCGAAGCGCTGTCACCTGCATTCAGTGGCAGATGCACGCTCGCCGTGCGCGGTGGGCAGGCCTGTACGGGCCACTGTGGGCAGGTGGACGTGACGAAGGATGCCGCCTGGGGGCCGCAGTCACGCGCCGGCGACTGCGCGAGCGACGGCTGCGGTCGTGTTCACGATGTCGAGCAGTGAACCGACGGCTGACTCTCGAGCCCATTCCGTGACCGCGACCCGCCAGACGCCGAGAGCCGTTTCCGCGGCCAGCTGCGCATCGATGGTCGGAACGCCGTCGTCGACGAGCGCCCTCGAGACAGCGCCGACGATCTGGCGCTGACGCACGAGGTCGCGGCCGACCAGCGCCGGGACAGTCGGGATGACCTGGGCCATCAGTCGTGGCCGCTCGGGTTCCTGGGACGCGTACCCCGCGAGCTGACGCACGGCGGCGAGCGCGGCGTCAAAAGGCCTGTCACCGGCGCGTCGGGCGTCACCGACTGCGGTCGCGAGCAGCGTCAGCAGCTGGGTGTTGTCCGGGAAGAGGGCATCCGCCTTGTCCACGAAGTAGCGGTAGAAGGTCCGTTCGGTCACCCCAGCGACCGCGGCGATCTCGGCGACGGTCGTGTTCTCGTAGCCCTTCTCCGCACTCAGGACGAGCGCAGCGCGCGCCAGACGTCCCCGTGCGTTCGGCTCCCAGCGACCCATGCGCCCATCCTAGGTGATGACAGGCTCTGACATAACCGTGTACTGTGCGTGATGTCAGACTCTGACATCCCGAAAGGACACGATATGAATGTCTTCGTCACCGGCGCCTCCGGCTGGATCGGCTCAGCCGTCATCCCCGAGCTCATCGCGGTCGGCCACACGGTCACCGGGCTCGCGCGCTCCGACGCGTCGGCGGCCAAGGTCGAGACACTCGGCGCGCAGGTCGTGCGGGGGTCGCTCACCCAGCCCGACGCGCTCCGCGACGCGGTCGCGGCTGCTGACGGAGTCATCCACCTGGCGTTCCCCCACGAGAACATGAACGACCTCGTGGCTGCCGCGGCGACGGAGCGCCAAGGGGTCGAGGCGATGCTCGAGGCGCTCGCCGGTACGGGCAAGCCGATCGTCCTGGCATCGGGCACGCCGATCGTGCCCGGCCGTCCCAGCACGGAGGACGACAACCCGCCCGGTGGGCCGATGGCCGCCCGGGGCGCCACCGCGGAGC
>PMBM01000034.1 GCA_003153855.1 Propionibacteriaceae bacterium | reverse complement strand
TGGCTCGTGCCGCACTTCGAGCAGATGCTCTACGACAATGCCCAGCTGGCCCGGGTGTATATCCACGCCTGGCAGCTGACCGGCGACCCGCGCTATCGCGAGGTCGCGGAGGGCACTCTCGAGTACTTGGCCCGCGAGCTTCGTCGCGACGACGGGGTCTTCGCGGCGAGCCAGGACGCCGACACCGAGGGGGTCGAAGGTGCGACGTTCACCTGGACGGCCGCCGAGATCCGCGGCGTTCTCGGGGCCGACGCCCCGCCCTTCCTCGAGGCTTACGGTGTCACCGACGCCGGCAACTGGGAAGGAACCAACATCTTGTCGCGGGTCGTTCCGCCGACCGGCGACCCGGCCGCTGAGGTGGGTCTCGCCGATGCCCGCGCGCGACTGCTCGCGCACCGCGGGGCGCGACCCCAGCCGGCCCGCGACGACAAGGGGCTGGCTGCCTGGAACGGTCTCGCGATCGCAGCCTTTGCCGAGGCCGACGCCCTAGGGAATTCGATGTACGCCACAAGGGCGATCGTCGCGGCCCACCAGGTCCTCGAGGGGCTGCGCCGCAAGGACAGCCGCCTCAGGCGCTCGTGGAAGGACGGCCGATCGACCGGCGAGGGTGTCCTCGAGGACTACGCGGGCCTGGCCGACGGCCTTCTTGCCCTGTACGAGGCGACCTGGGACGAGCGCTGGTTTGTCGCGGCTCGCGAGCTCGCTGACGTGATTCTCGATCACTTCGCTGACCCGGCGGGCGGCTTCTTCGACACGGCCGACGATCACGAGGCGCTCGTCACTCGCCCCAAAGACGTCCAGGACAACGCCGTCCCGGCCGGCGGCTCCATGGCCGCATCAGTCCTGCTGAGGCTTGCCGCGCTCACGGGCGAGGTGCGCTACCGAGTCGCGGCCGATGGCGCGCTCGCGACCGTCGCACCCTACCTCGCCCGCTACCCGACTGGCTTCGCGAATTGGCTTTCGGCGGCCCACCTGGCCGTGGAGGGGATCGATGAGCTGGCAATCGTGGGATTCCGCGAGGACGAGGCAACCGCGGCGCTCGCGGCGGTCCGGAACGAGCGTTTCCGGCCGACGCTGGTCTTCGCTGGCTCGATTGCCCCGTCCTCATCCGTCGTCCCGCTGCTGGCCGGTCGCGAGATGATCGACGGTCGGCCAACCGCCTACCTCTGCCGCGACTTCGCCTGTCGTCTGCCGGTCACCGACCCCGCCGCGCTCCGCGAGCAGCTGACCGCCGCAGCGTCGACGCCGCGGTGACCGGCGTCTCGATTTCGTCTTCTCGCGCCCGATGACGACGCGGCGGCGATCGGCGAGATGGAGGACCCGCGACCGCGTCAGGCGATTGAGCAGGCCCGCGCCTGGTATCGGCTTGGTCGACCGCGAAGTCAGCGGCATGACCGCGCGTTCTTCGCTGAGGGCACCCCGTCGCTCTAAGGGCTCCTGCTCAGGGGAGCCCTCGACGGCAGCAGGAGCCCTCGATGTCGTGGTTCGGCTACCGAGTGAGCGGGAGGACGCGTCACACCTCGTTGAGTCGCAGCCCGTCNNAGGGGAGCCAGCGCCTCGAAGTCTGCTTCCGATTCGAAGATCGCCAACCCCACGGGTCGCGCCGAGCCGGCATCCGCGAGGGTGCGCACAGACATCCGGACCGGCTTCCCGGCGATCGCCGCGCCGTACTGGTGCGTCGAGGCGATGAGCGCTTCGCGGTAGTCGGGTCGGGTGTCAGGTCTCGGCGCGGAGAACCCTCTCCAGGGGTTGGCCCTTCGCGAGTTCGTCGACGATCTTGTCGAGGATGCGGACGCGGCGCATGAGCGGGTCGGTGATGTCGGCGATGCGCACCCCGCAGACGACTCCGGTGATCGTGACCGCGTTCGGGTGCAGGTCGGCCGCATCGAAGAAGTCGCGAACCGTCGTCCCGGCGTCGAGGTGGCCCTCGAAGTCCGCCTCGCTGAACCCGGTGAGCCAGCGGATCGCCGTGTCGAGTTCGCCGCGGGTGCGTCCCTTGCGCTCGACCTTCGCCACATAGCTGGGGTATAAGGCCGCGAACGGCATCCGCTTGACGCGCTCGGCGTTCGCCCGCTGGCGGGGCGTCTCCTCCATGGCCACGGGTCCAGTCTCGCTTGGCGACGGGCCCCCGGCAACAGCGCGTGGGCTGAGGCCCGGGCTTGGTCGCTGCGGCGTCGACCAGGGTCAGCGCGGCGGGCCGCTCGTTGCGGAACCCCTGACCGAATCGGCACGTCCGGTTACGGCTCCCGTCTCGCCTGGGCGCTCTCGCTGCGACAGTCAAGACCTCCACCACTCCCGGTGCGGCAGATGCGCGCGTTCAGGCGAAGGGCTTGAGAAGCCGGACTTGCTGGACCAGCGTGTCTACGGGCCAATCTGGCCGACGTTTCCGCAGGCGCGCCTCGACGGCATCGGCGACACTCTCGAAGGTCGCTGTGAAGAAGGTCTTGGACTCGTCCTCGTCCTTCAGATTGTCAGGCACGTAGATCATCACTCGCAGCCAACTACGGCCACGTGAGCTGAGTTTGCCCAGTTTGAAACCGTCAGCATTGTGCTGCCACACGGCTCCAGAGACGTAGATGTAGATGTCGACCGACGGGTCGTCTGCCTCCGTGGGCTTTGGCAGCTCCGCCGACTTCGCTTGGATGCCATCGACGACCCGACCCAAGCCTTCCTTGGGACGTCGCCACGAGTCACCCCACGCGAGGTGTGTGACTACGCCCATGCCCGCGATCATGCCGCACCCTGGCCTCGTTCGTCGGCAAACCTATCCAGGCCCACCGCCCTCACCTCGGCAAAATGAACCCGTGCCGCGGCAGATCAGGACGTTCCCACGGCATGTGCAGGTCGCGGCATGTGCGGAAGACCTTGTCTTCAGTGACGAACACACTGTTGGCACCGGTCCAGCTAGACCTTGGTGATCGTGCATGAAGGGCGCCGGCGAACCCTGCGAGTGCCATGCTGGACTGCATGAAAGCACGTGGTGCTTCATTCGTCTTGCTGGCGCTGGCCCTGGTTGTGCTCACAGCGTGCGCCCCGGGGCCCAATGGGGCAGCGATCAGTGGGCCCGAGGCTGCCGGATTCTGGTTGGGATTCTGGCATGGACTCATCTGCCCGATCACGTTCATCGTGTCGCTGTTCAACCACGGGGTGAGCATCTACGAGGTCCACAACAACGGAGCCTGGTACAACTTCGGCTTTCTGATAGGTGCGTCCATGGTCCTGGGAGGTGGAGGAGCCGGTGGCGCGCACTCCGCGCGTCGTCGCTCGCGGAAGTAGCCCAAAAGCGTTCCAGTGCGGAGCTCATCGCACTGGACGCCGCACCGCCATGGTCGCCACGCGCTCACCTGCGATGAGCCAGTTTCCTCAGACTGGCCCAGTGCAGGTAGTTCATGCCTATCGGTAGCAACACACTCTGCCATACCGAAGTGGAGTTAATATACTCATGCACGCTATCGAATTTCCCGTCGCGCATATGATAGACCATGCAATACCGTGTCACCCCGGTTCGGATCTTTCCACGAAAGCCGGTCACGAGGAGCTTTGTGAGCGAGTTAGTGCCAACCATGCCGTGGCTGTATTCCAAGCACAGCTGGTCGCCAGAAATGAAGCGATTCGTTACTTCCAGCCGGTTGTCGCCCGTGTCGTGGGTGCGGAGCGACATGGCTATGTCGGCGAAGGTCTGAATTTCTTCCTTGCCGTGGTATTCGGTACCGCCAGGTTCCATAACCCAGATGCAGTCCTCGGACATCATTGCTAACGTGCGCTCAAGGTTCTCACTGTCGTGAGTCATCAAGTCGATCAGATCGTCGCAGAGTCGTTCGTTTGCCCGGGCCGCTCCATCTGTGCTCATTGCCCAAGGATAATCCGAAGATCCTGGCATCTCCCGATCTGATCTTGGGTCCGGGGTCGCGCCAACCGCCGACTCGCGGTTGGAGCGGTGGGTCACGCCAGTCCCGCGCGCGCAAACCGTCGGCTCCGTTGGAGGATGCCGACACCCCGAACTCGCAACCTCTGCCACGAGTCTCAAGCAGAGCGCCGGGCTTCCTGCCCAGCGGCCGAGCCGACCAACTGAAGTTCCGCCTGCGACTCACGACCATCCAGTATTCGGCACGATCGACCGCGATGACCGCGGGCATGTCCGGATGTGTGGTTCGGTTCTCGGAACCTTGTTGTCGTCGTAACGAGGTGGGTCCGGAAGCGTCGATCTGACCGGCAAGCTAGCCTCAAAACACTGTGGTGTCATGACGTCCGCACAGCGCTCACCTCAGAGACCTCCTGATCATCACCCGGCACCGGTCCGGACCTATCCGGATGCCACGCGAGCGTCCTCTGACCTAGCCTCCACGCGCGCCGGATTTAACCGCCCCGAGAGCCGCTGAAGCCTTCGTAGACGGCTATCGCTCCCTCGTTATCCGAAATGTCTGGGTTACCGGGCAGAACGCTGGCGTTACCTCGACGGCGCTCCCAGCGGGTGGGCGCGGGCGCGGGGCGACCAATTGTGGCTGGCTTCATCTTCCAGCTGATATACTGGAGTCGCCGGGATGTCCATGGTTTCGACAGGGTGATGATGGACGAGGGGATGTCAGATCTATGAGAAGCTTGCGTACCCAAACAGCTACATGTCGGTACTCGTCGGCACTCATTGGTATGGCCGTAGTGCTCACAATCCTGACAGGTTGTGCTAACAAAGAAGAGGGGCCAACCGGTCTACCTGCTGGGGGAGACTCCAAACAGTTAGCACCAGTATTGACGTTCCAAAACAACGAATCCTTCAGCGGCACCGGCGTACAGACCACCACGCCCGGCACGGGGCAGGAGTGTTCGCTCAGTGGTCCTGCGACGTTGGTGATTGACGGCGACGGTGCCGCGACATTCACATTGGTCGTAAAAGGTACCAGTGTCGTTATTGGTGGGAAGTGTTCACTGCGGGATGACGGCGCCGTGGAGAACGTTTTCCATGCTCAAGCCGACCCCAAGACGCCGTTGTCTCTAACCTTCACACGGTGTAGCAAGTCACTGGGGGCACAGGGTGGCGCCATACTGAACCCTGTCGGTACTACACACATTGCCGCCACATGCCTACAGCCGGACGGCAGAGCGATATTCTCGGTCAGTGCCGACCTCATACACGACGGCAAGTGATGTACTAGCTAGTGACTGAGGACGATGATCACGAGAGTCTGGATGCCGCTTGACACGAGTCGTTCCACTTGATCGACAGGCTCGGGCTCGTACCCAAATGGGGTGATGTTTCACGGCCCGATGCGCATCGAATGGCTGGGAATATCGCTGTGCGAACCTTGGAGCTTCTTGGGGTCATCGGCTCGTTCCATTGGGTGCATTACGTACGTGTGAACTTCCGACTCTCGGCTAGATCCGGACGTCCTGTCATCGGCA
>PMBM01000117.1 GCA_003153855.1 Propionibacteriaceae bacterium | reverse complement strand
TGACGACGAACGTGAGGTTGTCGAGCGCCTCGTACGCCGCCCACTGCAGGAATCCGCGCGACTCCGGCTCGTCCATCTCGCCGTCGCCGAGGAACGCCCACACGTGCTGGTCGGACGTGTCCTTGAGACCACGGTTGTGGAGGTAGCGGTTGAAGGACGCCTGATAGATCGCGTTCATCGGGCCGATGCCCATCGACACGGTCGGGAACTCCCAGAAGTCGGGCATCTGGCGCGGGTGCGGGTAGCTCGGCAGCGCCTCGACCTTGCCGTTGACGACGTGGCTGTGCTCCTGGCGGAAGCCGTCCAGCTGGTCCTCGCTGAGACGTCCCTCGAGGAACGCCCTCGCGTACATGCCGGGGGACGCATGGCCCTGGAAGAAGACCTGGTCGCCGCCGCCGGGGGCGTCCTTACCCCGGAAGAAGTGGTTGAAGCCGACNNCCCTCGTCACCGGGGTACGCCGGCTCGATCGACTTCGGGATCGTGTTCACGTAGTCGGTCGCCGTGAGAGACGGCACGCCGATCTGCTTCTCACGCGCACGATCCAGCAGGCGCAGCATCACGTACCGGGCGCGGTTACGACCACCCTTTTCGATGAGCCCGTCCAGGCTCTCGATCCACTCGCCCGTCTCGTCCGGGTCCGTGTCGGGGAGGTTCGTGGGCAGTCCGTTGAGTACGGGGCCGCCCTCGTCGCGTGGGATCACCAGATACCTTTCGTCGCTCTAACTCTCGGGCCAATCTTGTCATGTCTCGCGCCTGAGCCCCAGCCCGTGAGGTCGAAGCGGACGTCGTCTTTCAACTCTTCGCCCATGCCATCAACTCCTCCAGTGGCCAGGTGTTGACGATGCGTGCGGCCGGGATCCCCATCTTCTGTGCGCGCTCGCAACCGTAGTCGAGGAACTCCAGCTGGCCGGGGGCGTGGGCGTCAGTGTCAATACTGAACAGGCAGCCGATATTCCTTGCCAGCTCCATCAGGCGGCTCGGCGGGTCCCTCCGTTCCGGGCGAGAGTTGATCTCGACGGCCACGTTGAGCTGCCGGCACGCCTCGAACACGACCTCCGCGTCGAACCTCGACTCGTTGCGCAGGCCGCGCTCCCCCTCGACGAGCCTTCCGGTGCAGTGCCCGAGCACGTTGGTGCGCGGGTTCGCGATCGCGGCGATCATCCGGTGCGTCATCGACTCAGCGTCCTGGCTGAGCTTCGAGTGGACGCTCGCGACGACGAGGTCGAGGGCGGCGAGGGCGGCCGGCGACTGGTCGAGGGCTCCCGTGTCCAGGATGTCGACCTCGATGCCCTTGAGGACGCGCACGGGTGAGACCTCGTTGACGGCATCGATCCGTAGGCCCTGATCGGCGAGGCGCTCCGCCGTGAGGCCGTGCGCCACCGTCAGACGCGGCGAGTGGTCGGTGATGAGGAGGTACTCGTGACCGAGCATCGCCGCCGTTGCGACCATCTCCTCGAGCGGTGCGCTCCCGTCCGACTCGTCGGTGTGGCAGTGGAGGTCTCCGCGCACGCGGCTCCGCAGCTCCTGGCCCGACGTTGCGAGGGGCCGGGCAGTGGCCCGTACCTTCGCGAGGTAGTCAGGGACCCGGCCGGCGAGGGTCGCCTGGATGACCCCGGCCGAGCTCGGTCCGATGCCGGGGATGTCGGACCAGCTCGAGGCCTCGCCGCGCAGGGCGTACTCCTCCGGATCCATGGCGTCGAGGATCTTGGCGGANNGAGATCTCGCGAAGCGCAGCCGCAGGCGAGGCTGGTACGCGATCATTCACCACGCTTTTCACCCTACGCTGTGGCTCATGGCGAAGGGCTCTCCGACAGGACCGGTACGGGTCAGTGGTCGGACGCTCATCCCGTCCTCCCGATCCCGTACCGCGATGGTGCGCCGTCTCTCGTCGCAGGCCGCGGTGATGACGACTGCGGTACTCGCGGAGATGGACGCCCGCCACGACTGGTTCGGCAACATGGAGGCCGAGCACCGGTCGTGGATCGGCATCGTTGCGCGGGCCGGCATCGACCTGTTCGTCGACTGGCTGGCCGACGAGGGCGAAGAGCCTGTGACGCCCGCAGGACTGTTCGATGCGGCCCCTCGGTCCGTGATGCGCCGCATCTCGCTCAAGCAGACCGTCGAGCTCGTACGGACGACCGTCGAGGTCGTGGAGCAGACCGTCGCCCAGATGCCACGCGGCGACAGGGCTGTACTGTCCGCGGCGATCGTGTACTTCAGCCGCGAGGTCGCGTTCGCCGCAGCCGAGCTCTACGCGACGGCTGCCGAAAGCCGGGGCGCCTGGGACGCGCGGTTGGAGAGCCTCGTCGTCGACGCCGTCGTGCGCGGCGAGGCCGACGAGAACCTCGTCTCGCGAGCCTCGACCCTCGGCTGGCACTCCCCCGAGGCGGTCGTCGTCGCCGTCGGACTCGCCCCCGAGGGACACGAGTCCGCCGTCGAGCAGCTGCGCAAGGCCGCGACCCGGGCAGGGCTGGACGCCCTTGTCGCCACGCAGGGTGAGCGCCTGGTCGTCGTCCTTGGCGGTGCCCCCCTCGCTGACGCCGAAGGCCCGGTCGCCGTCGTCGCACAGCTGCAGAGCTTCTTCGGGGATGCCCCGATCGTCGTCGGACCCGTTGTCGAGCAGCTCGTCGACGCCGGGCTGTCCGCACGGGCCGCGTTCTCCGGCATCAGAAGTTCTGCCGCCTGGCCGGAGGCGCCACGGCCCGTCTCGGCGGTCGACCTGCTGCCGGAACGGGCGCTTGCCGGAGACGGCCACGCACGCCGGGCGCTCGCCCATGACATCTACCAGCCGCTGGAGCAGTCCGGCGGCGAGCTGTTGACCACGCTCATCGCCTTCCTCGACCATGGCGGCTCCATCGAGGCGTCCGCCCGCGCCCTGTACGTGCATCCCAACACCGTCCGGTACCGCCTGAGGCGGATACAGGAGGTCAGCGGCTACAACCCGTCGGCAGCGCGCGACGCGTACGTACTACGACTCGCGGTCACTGTGGGCCGGCTCTTCGCTTCCTGACGTTGAAACGGTGCGGTTTGTAGTATTCCTACAAAGACACGCGCAGGAACTTCGTCGTGTCCGGCACCGAGTTTGCTGCTTATTCACGAAACGATGTTCCTGTGCTCGCAATAGTCGCCCCAGGCCAAGGTGCCCAGACACCCGGATTCCTCGCCCCCTGGCTGGAACTCCCTACGTTCGCCACACGCCTCGCGTGGCTGTCGGCCGTGTCCGGCCTCGACCTCGCGTACTACGGCACCGAGGCTGACGCTGAGACGATCCGTGACACTGCGGTGGCTCAGCCCCTCCTTGTCGCGGCCGGCCTCACCGCCGTGCTCGAGCTGCTGCCGTCGCCGTCCGAGGCGTTCCGCAAGGTTGGTGTCGTCGCCGGCCACAGCGTCGGAGAGATCACCGCCGCCGCGGGCACCAACGTCATGAGCGTCGAAGCCGCGATGGTGCTCGTCCGCGAGCGGGGCAAGGCGATGGCCGCGGCCAGCGCCTCCTGGCCCACGTCGATGTCCGCCGTGATCGGCGGAGACCGCGACGAGGTGATGGCCGCGCTCGAGAAGTACGGGCTCACCGCCGCCAACGACAACGGCTCCGGCCAGGTCGTCGCGGGCGGTACGGCCGAGCAGCTCGCCGAGCTCGCCGCGAACCCGCCGCACCGTACGAGGATCGTGCCCCTCAGCGTGGCCGGCGCGTTCCACACCGTCCACATGGAGCCTGCCGTCTCGACGATGCAGTCGCTCGCCAAGGCCGTCTCCACCAAGGACCCGCGCACCCGTCTCCTCTCCAATGCGGACGGTCAGGTCGTACAGAGCGGCGCCGAGTACCTGAAGCGCATCGTCCGCCAGATCGCCAACCCCGTCCGCTGGGACCTCTGCATGGCGACGATGGCCGAGCTGGGCGTCACCGGCCTGCTCGAGCTGCCCCCGGCAGGCACACTCACCGGCATCGCCAAGCGGAACCTCAAGGGCGTGGAGCTCTTCAGCCTCAACACCCCCGACCAGCTCGACGACGCGCGCGACTTCGTCGACCGGCACGCCGACGACTCCCACTACGATCTGTCGACCACGCCCAGCTGGCGCCTCGTGGTGTCGCCGGGCAAGGGCCGCTTCACCCGCGACGCCTCGATCAACGTGGACGACAGGCTGGCCGCTCACACGTCGATCGGCTCGGTCAAGAACCTCCGCGACGAGATCGCCGTGTCCGCCACCTATGGTGGCGTGGTCCTGGAGTGGCTCGTCGAGGACGACGACCCGGTCGCTCCTGGCCAGCCGCTGCTTCGCCTTCATCCGTCCCCGTCCAGCATCCAGGAGAACCTCGCGTGACCGCTCCCCTCACCATCCGTACCGGCCCCGCCGGTTCGCGGATCGCCGGCGTCGGCTCCTTCCTCCCCCGTCGCATCGTCACCAACGAAGAGATGTGCACGATGATCGACTCGAGCGACGAGTGGATCCAGCAGCGCACGGGCATCATCGAGCGCCGCTGGGCCAGCGACGACGAGCCCCTGTCGTACATGGTGGCCGAGGCCTCGCGCCGGGCCATCGAGCATGCGAAGGTGGACACCGACGACATCGACGCCGTCATCGTCGCGTCCGTCACCCATCTCAAGGCGACACCGGCACTCGCGCCGATCCTCGCCGCCGAGCTGGGACTCAAGGACCCGGCCGCGTACGACATCTCGGCGGCGTGCGCCGGCTTCTGCTACGCCCTCGCACAGGCCGACGCCCTCATCCGCGCAGGCTCGGCGAAGAGCGTGCTCATCGTCGGGGCCGAGCGCCTGAGCGACCTCACCGACAAGACGGACCGCTCCACCGCGTTCCTCTTCGCCGACGGTGCCGGCGCGGCGGTCGTCGTGGGTAGTGACACGCCCGGTGTCGGACCGGTCGTCTGGGGCTCCGACGGCACGCAGGCGGACGTCATCACGCAGACGGAGGACTTCCGCGATGCGGTGCCGGCGGGCAGGATGCCCACCCTCTACATGGACGGCAAGCCCGTGTTCCGCTGGGCGACGACGTTCATCGCCGACGCGGCCAAGGACATCCTCAAGCAGACCGGGATCGAGCCCGAGCAGCTCGACGTGTTCATCCCCCACCAGGCGAACAACCGGATCACCGACTCGATGCTCCGCCACCTCAAGCTGCCCGAGCACGTCGTCGTGGCACGCTCGATCACTCACATCGGCAACACGTCGGCGTCGACCATCCCCATCGCGATGGACGAGCTGCTGACCAGCGGCGAGGCCAAGTCCGGCCAGACCGCCCTCATCATCGGCTTCGGCGCAGGGCTCGTGTACGCGGGCCAGGTCGTCGTCCTTCCGTAACCCCATCAGCTTCGTACAGAAGACCCAACCAAGGAGAGGTAACCATGGCCACCACCGAAGAGATCCGCGAGCAGCTCGCTGAGATCGTCAACGACGTCGCGGGTGTCGCGGTCGAGGACGTGCAGCTCGACAAGTCGTTCACCGAGGACCTGGACGTCGACTCGCTGTCGATGGTCGAGATCATCTACGCCTGCGAGGACAAGTTCAGCGTCTCCATCCCCGATGACGACGCGAAGAACCTCCGTACCGTCGGCGACGCCGTCGCCTACATCGAGCGCGCTCAGGCCTGACGCCTGACTGCTGCGGTGGCAGTCCTATGGCTGCCACCGCAGCCCTCGACCCCGTCTCACCCCGATCGACCCCCCTGCGAAGGATTCATTCATGCGCACCGTCGTCATCACCGGCCTTGGAGCAAGCACTCCACTGGGAGGTGACCTGCCCACCACCTGGTCGGCCCTTCTCGCCGGCACCAGCGGCGTCAGTGTCATCGAGGCCGACTGGGCCCAGGAGCTCTCCACGAGGATCGCGGCACAAGCCGCTGTCGACCCCGCCTCCGTGATGGACCGCGTCGCGGCCCGCAAGCTGGACCGCTCGTCGCAGTTCGCCATGGTCGCCGCCCTCGAGGCCTGGGCTGACGCCGGCCTCGGCCTGGACGAGGAGTCGACCGTCGACCCCGATCGGCTGCTCACGTCGATCGGCACGGGTATCGGTGGTCTGCACTCCCTGCTCGGGAACTGGGACGTCCAGAAGGAGAAGGGCGCACGCCGCGTCTCTCCGCTGACCATCCCCATGCTCATGGCGAACGCGCCTGCCGCGAACGTGAGCCTGCGCATCGGCTCCCGCGCCGGTGTCCACGCCCCAGTCTCCGCCTGCGCGTCCTCCAACGAGGCCATCGCGCTCGCCTTCGACCTCATCCGCCTCGGACGGGCAGACATCGCCGTCGTGGGCGGTACGGAAGCTGTCATCCATCCCCTGCCCATGGCCGCGTTCGGCCAGATGCAGGCGCTGTCCAAGCGCAACGACGAGCCGACCAAGGCCTCGCGCCCGTTCGACGTCGACCACGACGGGTTCGTCCTCGGCGAGGGCGGCGCATGCATGGTCATCGAGACCCTCGAGCACGCACAGGCCCGCGGAGCCCACATCTACGGCACGCTCGCCGGCGCAGGCACCACGGCGGACGCCCAGGACATGGTGGCTCCCAGCCAGCGCGGCCAGGTGCTGGCGATGCGCAAGGCCCTGTACGAGGCGGGCCTGACCCCCGCCGACATCAAGCACGTCAACGCCCACGGCACGTCGACCCCGACGGGCGACCCTATCGAGGCGGCATCGGTCGCCGAGGTGCTGGGCGAGGCCGTCGACGGATGCGTCGTCACCTCGACGAAGTCGATGACGGGCCACCTCCTCGGTGCGGCAGGCGCGCTGGAGACCATCGCGTCGGTCAAGGCGCTGTACCACCGCGTCGTACCGCCGACGATCAACCTCGACAACCCGGAGCCCGACCTCCTCATCGACATCGCCGCCAACGTCTCGCGGCCTCTTCCGTCCGGTGACCTGGCTGCCATCAACAACTCCTTCGGCTTCGGCGGCCACAACGTGTCCGTCCTCGTCACGACGGAGAACACGACCGCCGGGAGCGCCTCATGACCTCGACCAAGGAGAAGCTCCCCCGCGAGCTCGACCCCCGCAACCCGAACCACCGCCTGGCCGCACTGTTCGACGACGGTCAGATGCAGCTGATCACCGATGACGACGACTCCGGCATCCTCGCCGCGGTCGGCCTCATCCACGGCGCTCGTACGGTCGCCTTCTGCTCCGACCCCACGGTCATGGGCGGGGCGATGGGCGTCCAGGGCTGCGACGCGATCGTGCGTGCGTACGCGACGGCGATGAAGAACAAGCTCCCGATCGTCGGCATCTGGCACTCGGGTGGCGCGCGTCTCGCCGAGGGCGTGCTGTCACTCCACGCGGTGGGCCTCGTCTT
Source organism: Propionibacteriaceae bacterium (assembly GCA_003153855.1). Classification (GTDB taxonomy): domain Bacteria; phylum Actinomycetota; class Actinomycetes; order Propionibacteriales; family Propionibacteriaceae; genus Fen-668. The sequence goes on along the minus strand of PMBM01000117.1, from coordinate 4,176 downwards.
CAACGCGATGACGAAGGCGTCCGGCAAGATCCCGCAGATCTCCATCGTGCTCGGCGCTGCCGCTGGCGGCGCCGCGTACGGTCCGGCGCTGACCGACATCGTCATCCTGGCGCCCGAGGGCCGGATCTTCGTGACCGGCCCCGACGTCGTACGTTCCGTGACCGGCGAGGACGTCGACCAGCTCCGCCTCGGCGGCCCCGATGTCCACGGCCGTCGCTCCGGCGTCGTCCACATCGCCGCCGACGACGAGGCCGACGCCATCGAGCAGGGACGGAAACTCGTCTGGCTGTTCGCCGACCAGGGCGAGGTGCTGGCCAAGGTCCCCGACATCGACCTCAACCACTTCTTGCCCGACTCCAAGAAGCGCGCGTACGACGTCCACCCGCTCATCACCGGCCTGCTCGACGAAGGCTCGATGGTAGAGCTCCACGCGAAGTGGGCGCCGAACCTCGTGGTCGGCCTGGGGAGGCTCGGCGGTCGTACCGTCGGAGTCGTCGCGAACAACCCGCTCCGTCTGGGCGGCTGCCTCGACTCGTTCAGCGCCGAGAAGGCCGCNNCGCTTCGTACGGATGTGCGACGCGTTCGGCGTGCCGCTCGTCGTCGTGGTCGACGTCCCCGGCTACCTCCCGGGTGTCGGCCAGGAGTGGGACGGGGTCGTACGTCGCGGCGCGAAGCTCCTCCACGCGTTCGCCGAGGCCGTCGTGCCGCGCGTGACGCTCGTCACCCGCAAGGCGTACGGCGGCGCGTACATCGCCATGAACTCCCGCTCCCTGGGCGCGACCGAGGTGTTCGCCTGGCCGGGCGCCGAGGTGGCGGTCATGGGCGCGGTCGCAGCCATACGAATCCTGCACCGGCGCAAGCTCGCCGAGGTGCCCAGCGACCTGCTGGCCACCGTCGAGGCCGAGCTCGCGAGCGAGCACGAGCGCATCGCAGGCGGCGTCGACAAGGCCGTACAGATCGGTGTCGTCGATGAGATCATCTCCCCGGACGTGACGCGGTCGCGCCTCGCGAAGGTCATTCGCGACAACGACCACGGCTACCGCGGTGAGCACACCAACATCCCGCTCTGACGACGGAGTCCGTCGGGCCGCAGCGGCAGACGCCGTGGCGGTCGCGACGATCCACCACCTCGGTTGGACGCGGTCCTACCGGGGCGTCCTGCCCGAGGCGTACCTCGACACCATCTCGTACGACGCCTGCCTCGCCCGCTGGACGAGCGCCCTGACAGAGGGCTCGGCGGTGGACGTGTTCGTCGCCGACGCCGGGGGCCGGGTCCTCGGGTTCGTCGCAGCCGGTCCGTCGGCGGATCCCGACGCGACGGCCGCCGGCGAGATCTGGGACCTCTGGGTCGACGAGTCGGCGCGCTCGCAGGGAGTCGGTGGCCGGTTGCTGGCCTCGGCACTCGATGCACTGGCCCTACGACACCGCGCCGCGCTGGTATGGGTGCTCGCGGCGAACGACCGCGGCCGGGCCTTCTATGCGCGCGAGGGAGCTGTACGGGACGGGTTCAGCCGGACCACGGAGATCGCGGGCGGTCAGATGACCGACGTCAGATACCTGTGGGACCTGCGTGCACGCCTCACCGGCCAAGCGAGCAAGACGGGATAGCCTCATCCCTGCCGACGGAAGGACTTGAACATGGCATGGTGGCACGCGATTCTGCTGGGCATCGTCGAGGGACTCTCGGAGTTCCTGCCGATCTCCAGCACCGGTCACCTGACCGTCGTCGAGAAGCTGCTGGGCTACCAGATCGACGACGCGGGGGTCACGGCCTTCACGGCGATCATCCAGGTCGGCGCCATCCTGGCTGCCGTCCTCTACTTCCTCAAGGACATCGTCCGGTTGGCGGTCGCCTGGTTCAAGGGGTTGTTCTCCAAAGAGGCGCGCTCCGACCCCGACTACCGCCTCGGCTGGGGAGTGATCGTGGGCTCCATCCCGATCGCGATCGTCGGCCTCGCCCTGCAGAAGGTCATCGAGGGCGGCCTCCGAAACCTCTGGGTCGTCGCTGCCGCGCTGATCGGTTGGTCGGTGGTCCTTTTCCTCGCCGACCGTGCGTCGGTCAAGCAGACCGGCCGCCGCAGCACCCCCCGCGGCGAGGAGTCGATGACGATCGTCGACGCTCTGATCCTCGGCCTGTGGCAGTGCGTCGCGCTCATCCCGGGCGTCTCCCGGTCGGGCGCGACGATCTCCGGCGGGCTCTTCCGCGGGATCGACCGCGTCACCGCGACGCGCTGGAGCTTCTTCCTCGGCATCCCGGCGCTGCTGGCAGCCGGCGGGCTGCAGGCGGTGAAGGCGTCCAAGAGCATCTCAGCCACCGTGGGGTGGGCCCCGACGGCGATCGGCACGGTCGTGGCGTTCGTCGTGGCGTACGCATCGATCGCCTGGCTGCTGCGCTTCGTGGCCACCAACCGCTTCACCGTCTTCGTCATCTACCGCGTCGTCGCAGGCCTCGCCGTCATCGGCCTGCTGCTCACCAGCGTCGTCACCGCACGCTGAGGGCTCTCGATAGGGTCGAGCCATGAGAACCCGCCAGGTCGGTACGTCGGGACTGCGTGTGTCCCGTCTCGGCCTGGGGACGATGACCTGGGGCCGCGACACCTCCGCACGAGACGCTGACGCCCTGTTCGGCGCCTTCCGGGCAGGGGGCGGCACGCTCATCGACACCGCGGCCGCGTACGGGCACGGCGAGGTCGAACGGTTGCTCGGCGCGATCGTGGCGAAGGCCGGCTGCCGCGACGACATCGTGCTGGCCACCAAGGCGGGGTTCGTCCTGCGTGACGGGGCACGCGTCGTCGACACCTCGCGCCGCACGCTGCTCGATGATCTCGCGGCCTCCCTGAAGCGGCTCCGTACCGACTCGGTCGACCTGTGGCAGGTGCACGCGTGGGGCGAGGCGCCGATCGAGGAGACGCTGTCGGCGATCGACCATGCAGTGAGCTCCGGCATGGCCCAGTACGCGGGGGTGTCGAACTTCGTCGGCTGGCAGACGGCACAGGCCGCCACCTGGCAACGGGCCGTACCCGGGCGCGTACCGCTTGCCTCCACGCAGGTCGAGTACAGCCTGCTGGCGCGTCGGGCCGAGGTCGAGATCCTGCCGGCCGTACGAGCGTTGGGGCTCGGCTTCTTCGCGTGGTCCCCCCTCGGTCGCGGCGTCCTCACGGGCGCGTACCGCACAGGCACGCCCCGCAACTCCCGCGGCGCCTCGGACCACCTCGGCTGGTTCGTCGAGCCGTACCTCGAGCCCCGCGCGTCGGGCGTCGTCGAAGCGGTCATCAAGGCGGCGGAAGGACTCGACCTGACCCCGGCACAGGTGGCGCNNGTCGGGCAGCTCCAGCCGTACCTCGACGTCGAGGACGTCGACCTTCCGCTCCAGATCGCCCAGGCGCTCGACGACGTGTCCGGCGGCCCGCACTACGGGCGGGTCGAGGCGGTCGCGACCGAGTAACCCGCTCGGAAATGTCGGTGCGGCATGGCAGGCTCGGGCCATGGCAGACACCAAGGAGATCCTGGCTCGCTACCTGTCCGCGGCGCGTGACGCGCTCACGTGGAAGCTCGAGGGGCTGAGCGACTACGACGTGCGGCGGCCGATGACGCCGACGGGCACCAACCTGCTGGGCCTGGTGAAGCACGCGGCGGTCGTCCAGGCCGGTTACCTCGGCGACTGCATGGGCCGTCCGTTCCCCGACCCGCCCGCCTGCTTCGGCGATGACGCCGAGGACAACGACGACATGTGGGCGCTACCCAACGAGACCCGCGCCGACATCGAGGCGCTGTGGGCCCGCTCCTGCGCCCATGCCGACGCCACCATCGCGGCCCTGGCCATCGACGCCCAAGGACACGTACCGTGGTGGCCGCCTGAGCGGAACCCGGTGACGCTGGAGTACGTCCTCGTTCACCTCCAGTACGACCTCTCTCGTCACGCCGGCCACGCGGACATCGTGCGTGAGCTGATTGACGGTTCGGCGGGTCTGACCGCCACGAACAGCAACCTTCCCGACCACGACGCCGACTGGTGGCGCGCCTACGTGGAGCGTCTCGAAGAGACCGCTCGCCACGTACGGGGCTGAATCGCATCCCCGCTGCGAGGTTGCTATAGTCATGCGGGCCGGTGGAGACACCGGAGCACTCGTCCGGGTGGCGGAATAGGTAGACGCGCTAGCTTGAGGTGCTAGTGCC
>PMBM01000035.1:10089-20030 GCA_003153855.1 Propionibacteriaceae bacterium | reverse complement strand
CACGCGGACTTCACGACGGGCTTCGTGTCGCCCTCGGCCAGCGGCTCCTCGGCCTGAGTCGGGAGGAACTTGGCGGTGCCCCAGAGCACGGTCACCACGGCGAGTACGACCACGATGCCGATGTGGACGAGGATCGGGACCTTCAACGCGGTCATCCCGGCGCCGATGAGCGCGGCCAGGACGGTGCCGCCACTGAACGCGGCGTGGAACCACGGCATGATCGCGCGGCCGAGGCCCGTCTCGATCCTGGTGCCCTCGAGGTTCTGCGAGACGTCCCAGACGCCGTTGCCGAGCCCGACGAAGAGCAGGCCCGGGACCACCCACCACAGGGAGGTGCCGAACTGTACGGCGATGGCCGCGACCAGCTCGCCGGACATCGCGAGAGCGAGCCCCAGCCGTACGATCGACTCCGCTCCGTAGCGGTGGGCCAGCCGTCCGGCAAGCGGCAGCCCGATGAGTGAGCCGGCCGACACCGCGAGCAGCAGCAGGCTCAGCGTGCCGGGGGTGAGGTGGAGGATCTGCTTGACGTCCGGGATGCGCGACATCCACGACGCGAGGGCGAACCCGTTCACGGCGAACACCACGAGGTCCCCGTTGCGCGCAGAGGCGACGCGAGCGGGGGTGAGCGTGACGTCCTGAGCCATGGGGATCCTTCCGAGTGCTGCCCGCGGCGACGCGGTGACCAGCGCGGCCACGCTAGCACCAATATGTACAAACGTGTCGGGTTTCAGCGCTAGCCTTGGCCCCGACCAGGAGGCGCTGATGGCCGGTGAGCGTGGAGCGTACGCCAGGGGTTTGGCGCGTCGCGACCAGATCATCGACGGTGCCGTCGAGCTCTTCGGCCGCATCGGCTACCGCAACGCAACGATCCTCGACATCGCCACCCACGTCGGCATCTCCCGAACCGGGCTGCTGCACCACTTCGCGTCGAAGGAAGCGCTGCTCAAGGCCATCCTCGCCAAGCGTGACCAGGAGGACATCGAGCGGTTCGGCAGGTCCGAGGAGCCGTTGAGCGACCTATGGAACCTCGTCGAGCTCGTACGCCACAACGCGAGCGTCCCGGAGCTGGTGGGCCTGTTCGCGGTGCTGTCCGCCGAGGCGGCCGACCCGGCCCACCCGGCGCATGACTATTTCGTCCGCCGGTACGAGCGGGCGCGGTCCGCGATGGGCCGCGCCCTCGTCACTGCGCGCGACGCCGGCCTCCTCGTGCCCGGCGTCGACATCAACCAGCAGTCCCGCGCGCTGGTCGCCCTGCTCGACGGTCTCCAGATCCAGTGGCTGCTCGCGCCGCACGAGATCGACATGGCAGCCGAGCTCAGCACCCAGCTCCAGAAGCTCCTGCTTGTTCCGCTCGCCTCCCCGTAGGTCCGGCGATCAGAGCTCGGGCTATGAGCGCCGGTGGCGGGTCCTTCGGCCGCCCATCCATCGAAAGTCGGGTGGTGAGCACCCAGACCACCCGCATGGCCCGACTTTCAATGGTTCATCGCCGCCGCGCGGGCAGGACGCCGTCCATATCCCGATCTTCGATGGATCTCCCCATGCGACTCCCAGGCGCTGGACACGGTAGAACTAGCACTCGACGCACGAAGGAGCTGGTGAGGAATGACCGCGTGGGCGGAGCTGCACGTACATCTGGAGGGGACCCTCGAGCCCGAGCTCATCTTCGCGCTGGCAAGGCGCAACGGACTCACGCTGCCGTACGCGGACATCGCTGAGCTCCGCTCGCGCTACGAGTTCGGCGACCTTCAGGAGTTCCTCGACCTGTACTACGCGAACATGACCGTGCTGCAGCACCGCGAGGACTTCGCCGACCTCACCGATGCCTACCTCGCTCGGGCGGCTCGCGCCGGCGTTCGCAGGGCCGAGGTGTTCTTCGACCTCCAGGCGCACACCGGCCGAGGCGTCCCGGCGGCGACCGCGCTCGAGGGCGTGAACGACGCGTTGTCCCGTTCGTACGACCGTCACGGCGTCAGCTCGGGGCTGATCGTCACGCTGCTGCGCCACCTGTCGGCGGAGTCCGCGATGGAGGCGTACGAGCAGGCGAGGGCCAGCGGCGTACCGATGCTCGGCATCGGCCTGTGCTCGACCGAGGTCGGCAACCCGGCGATCCGGTTCAAGGCCGTCTTCGACCGCGCCAGGGCCGACGGCCTCCACACGGTCGCGCACGCGGGCGAGGAGGGCGACGCGAGCTACGTCCGCGACGTGCTCGACGCCCTTCGCGTCGAGCGGGTCGACCACGGTGTACGTGTCGTCGGCGACCTGGCCCTTATCCAGCGCCTGGTGGACGAGAGGATCCCCCTCACGGTGTGCCCGCTGTCGAACGTACGGCTCAAGGGAGTCGCGGACCTCACCGAGCACCCCCTCGCCGACCTCCTGCGCAGCGGCGTCCGGGTCACCGTGAACTCCGACGACCCCGCCTACTTCGGCGGCTACCTGGACGACAACGTCGAGGCGGTACGAAGGGCGCTGGACCTGACGGACGACGAGATCCGCACCCTAGCCCTCAACAGCATCGAAGCCTCGTTCGCCTCGGCTGGCGAGAAGCAGCAGCTGGCGTCCACCTGGGCCTGAGCGCGCCCGCGACAGTTCGCCGAGGGCGGCAGCGACATCGGCGTCCTCTGGGCTGCCCCGAGAGCCGCGCCCCGAGACATTCCCACGAGCGCGGCAGCGACAGCTCCCAGCGAGCCGCCGCGCGAAGCCGGGCGGCCATGCGCCTTATGAGGTGCTGGCCCACCGAAGTCTGGCGCGGCGAAATGGCGGTAGCGCCCGCCTGGTGGAGATGTGTGGACACGCCATGTCGCGGGCCAGACCAGAAGTCCCATGGTTCCCGAGTCGCGTGCCTCAACAGCCGGGCCACAGAACATCCCGGCCAGACCGGAAGTCACCTGTTTCCCGAGTCGCTTGTCCTACCGGGCTGACTCGCAGCAAAGATGGTGCCCATGATCGACATGGAACGTATCGACCCGGAGATCCGGCCGAAGCTGTCCAGGATGAAGGCCATGGATCCCAGCAAGCCGGTGATGAGGGTGCTGTTCGGGGTCGTCCCGTTCATCCTGCCGACGAAGCGGGTCACGGGGGTCACGCTCACCAAGGAGCGCGCCGGGTCCGTACCGCTGCGCGTCTACCGGCCGGACAAGGCGTCCGGAGCCGGACTCCTGTGGATCCACGGTGGCGGCCTCATCGGCGGCGTGGCGAAGATGGACGACGAGTTCTGCGGACGTACGGCGCTGGAGCTGGGCACGACGATCGTCTCGGTCGACTATCGGCTCGCCCCGAAGCACCCGTTCCCGGCGGCGCACGAGGACGTGTACGCGGGGTGGGTCTGGTTCTCCGACAGGGCGGCGTCCTTCGGCGTCGACCCTGCGCGGATCGCTGTGGGCGGGCAGAGCGCCGGTGGCGGGCTGGCCGCCGGACTCGTCCAGCACCTGCACGACGACAAGCAGCCNNGTGTGGGACAACCGGGCGAACCGGTACGGCTGGGGCTCGTACCTTCGCGGCGTCGATCGCCAGTCGCCCCCTCCGTACGCGTCGCCGGCTCGTCGCACGGACCTGTCCGGCATGCCCCAGACATGGCTGTACGCGTCGGACATCGAGCTGTTCCACGACGAGGTCGTCGACTATGCGGCTCGTCTCGAGGAGGCGAAAGTCGACACGACCCTCGAGATCATCTCGGGCACCCCGCACGCCGTCGAGGCCACGGCGTCCGACACCCAGGCGGCTCGGACGATCCTCGCGAAGGGCCGTGCCTGGCTCGCGGCGAGGATCGGCTCGATCGGCTGAGCGACCGCCAGCCCTTACAGCCCCCGGGATCCGGCGGCTGGCAGTCGTCGACTCGAGCGCACTGACCGTCGACGAGATCCTTGCCCGCTTGGGCGTGCGTCCTCAGGACGAGGGGTCCACCGACTGACGTCTCCCGGCCTTTCCTTGAGCGCTTGCTAGGTTGGGCGCCACGCAGAAAGACCAGGGGGTGAGGATGAGCATCGACATCCTCCTCCTTGTGGGGGCCGCAGTCGTCGTCGCCGGAGTCGTCGTCGCGAAGATCGGCGACCGTCTCGGGCTGCCCGCGCTGCTTCTGTTCCTCGGCCTGGGCGTGCTGCTCGGTCTCCCGTCCGGGGGTACGAGCTTCAACAACCCGGCCCTCGCGCACGACCTCGGTTTCGCGGCTCTCGTGCTGATCCTCGCCGACGGCGGCCTGTCGACGAAGTGGCGCGACATCAAGCCTGCGATCTGGTCGTCGGTCGTGCTCGCGACGCTCGGCGTGGTGGTGACCGTCGTCCTGATGACGCTGTTCCTTGTCGCACTGAGGACGCCGCTCGCCGTCGCGATGGTGGTGGCGGCGGTCATGGCGCCGACCGACTCGGCGGCCGTGTTCTCGATCCTGCGGAAGGCCCCGCTCCCGTCGCGACTACGGGCGACCCTCGAGGGCGAGTCCGGACTCAACGACGCGCCGTCGGTGCTGCTCGTGATCGCTGCCACCGAGCTGGCGCTTGGCAAGACCACGTTCGCGGATGCCCCGCTCACCGCACTCCTCGTCGCCGCAGAGCTGATCGGCGGCGTGGGCCTCGGGATCGTCGTGGGTTGGATCGGCGTACGGCTGCTGCGCAACCTCGCGCTGCCCAGCTCCGGCCTGTACCCGCTGGCGTCGCTCGGCTGGGCGGTGATCTCGTACGGGATCGGGGTGGAGGCCCACGTGTCGGGCTTCGCCGCCGTGTACGTGTGCTCTGTCGTCATGTCGAACGGGAAGCTGCCTCACCGCCACGCGACGCGGTCCTTCGCGGAAGGGATCGGCTGGGTCGCCCAGATCGGGCTGTTCGTCATGCTCGGCCTGCTGGCGACGCCATCGCGCATCACGTGGCAGGTCGTGGCGCTGGCCGTGGTCGCCAGCCTGTTCCTCACGATCGTCGCGCGCCCGTTGAGCGTCTTCGCGTCGCTCTCGCCGTTCCGGATCCCCGTCAAGGAACAGCTGTTCATCTCGTGGGCCGGCCTCCGCGGAGCCGTACCGATCATCTTGGCCACCGTCCCCATGGCCGCAGGGATGCCGGGCGCCGACCAGGTCTTCGACCTCGTGTTCGTGAGCGTCATCGTCCTCACGCTGCTCAACGCCCCGTCACTGCTGTGGGTCGCGAAGAAGCTCAGCCTCGCAACGGACACCACCGAGGTCGACATCGAAGTGGCGCCGCTCGACCAGGTGGAGGCGGACCTGCTCCAGGTGCGCATCACCGACGACTCCCGGCTCCACGGCGTCTCGGTGAGCGAGCTTCGGCTGCCGCCGAACAGCTCCGTGAGCCTCGTGATCCGAGGCGACCGTACGTTCACCCCCCATGGCCGCGACATCCTCAGGTCCGGCGACGAGATGCTCGTCGTCACGCCGTCGGCCGTACGAGCGAAGGTGGAGGACCGCCTCAGGGCGGTTGACAAGGGAGGACGTCTGGCCGGCTGGTACGTCCAGGACTGAGCGGACCCCGGTACACAGACCTTCGAGACGGCGGCTCCGCGGACTCCTCAGGGTGAACTCCGCCGTTCACGCGTGACGAAAGGCGGTGCCCTTACGTCGCGCTGGCGCTCGGGGTCGCGCTGCCGGAGCCTGAGGGTGTCGCACCCTTCGGCAGGCAGACCTTGCCGTCCGGTACGGGGATGGCTGTGGCGAAGCCCGTGGTGGGGATGGTCTTGTCGGTCTTCGCGCCGACCAGGACGTCGATGGTGCCGTCGTTGCGGTTGTCGGCGCGGAGGGTGGCCTCGGGGAAGTTGCTCGCGACCAGCTTGATCGCCGGGGAGTCGGTGCTGCCGCCGACGATGACCGGCGTCGTGATCGTCTCGTTGGTGTTGCTGACGACGGAGATGTTGTAGCCGCGGGCCTTGAGGACCTTGGCTATCTCGGTGGCGTACCCCTTGACGTCGCCGCCGTTGAGGACTCGTACGGTCACCTTGTCGGGCGTGAGCTGGGTGACGGGCTGCGAGACGCAGGCGTTGACGGTGCTGACCGGCACGGCCAAGACCGCCTTGTAGCCCCACCATGCGCCGTATCCGAGGACCACGAGGAGAACCGCCAGCGTCACGGGCGTCCGCAACCAGCGGATCACGTCACGAAAGGACACCTGGCTTCCCCTATCACTACCTCAGTTCGAGCACCCTAGCGTGCACAGTCTGCCTTTGTTGCAGGGCTGCGCGCAGGGCTCTGTGCAAACCGTCCTCCAGGTACATCTCGCCGCGCCACCTCACGACGTGCGCGAAGAGGTCGCCGTAGAACGTCGAGTCCTCCTCGAGGAGCAGCTCGAGATCGAGCATCCGCTTGGTCGTCACCAGCTGGTCGAGCCGCACCTGCTGGGGCGCGAGGGCCGCCCACTGCTTCTGCACATAGCCATGGTCGGGGTACGGCCTCGACTCGCCCACGCGCTTGAAGATCACGGCATTCAGCCTACCCGGGGGCGTCCAGATGAGCTCCGGGCCCGCGCGGCGGACCAACAGGTCAGCCCAGCTCGACGGCCGTCCAAGAGACCGGCGGGAGCACGAGGCGGAGGAGGCCGTCGGCGATCTCGGCGGTCGGGGTGGGCCGCAGTCCGACCCGGTCCGGTGCTTCGAGAGTGTTCGCTGCGGCGAGGTCGTCGTCGTACAGAGAGGACGCGTCGCGTACGGACACGTCGCCGAGCGCGCGTACGTCCACGACGACCTCCGCGGAGTCCTCGAGCGACCGGTTGACGAGGAAGATCGAGGTCGAGGATGCGCCCTCGTCGTACGTGGCGACGGCGTCCACGAGCGGTACGGATCCGTACGCGCCCGTCTCGTACTCGGGCGACTCGAGCCGTACGTCGAGAGCCTCTCCCTGGGCCAGCCGCGACGTCGTGGCGAACGGGAAGAAGATCGTCTGCCGCCACGCCGGCCCGCCGGGCTCGGTCATGATCGGCGCGATGACGTTGACGAGCTGCGCCAAGGCGGCGCTGCGAACCCGGTCGGCGTGCTTGAGCAACGAGATGAGCAGGTTCCCCACGACGACGGCGTCGAGCACCGAGTACGTGTCCTCGAGCAGGCGCGGCGCGACCGGCCAGTTGTGGATGCCGCTGATCTTGTCCTCGTCCTCGAAGCGGGTCTGGTACCAGACGTTCCACTCGTCGAACGAGATGGCCATGCGCTTGCTGCTGCCACGTACGGCCGCCACGTGGTCCGCGGTCGCCACGACCGACTCGATGAAGCGGTCCATGTTGACCGCCGACGCGAGGAAGCCGCCGGTGTCGCCGTCGTGCTCCTGGTAGTACGCGTGGCACGAGATGAAGTCGACGTCGTCGTACGTGTGGCTGAGCACGACGCGCTCCCACTCCCCGAACGTCGGCATCTGCGCGCTCGACGAGCCGCACACGACGAGCTCGAGGTCTGGGTCGAGCTGGCGCATGGCCTTGGCCGTCTGGGACGCGAGCGTCCCGTACGCGTCGGCGGTGCGGTGGCCGAGCTGCCACGGGCCGTCCATCTCGTTGCCCAGGCACCACATCCGGATGTCGAACGGCTCCGTACGGCCGTTCGCGATCCGCTGGTCGCTGAGCGTCGAGGAGCCGCGGATGTTCGCGTACTCCAGCAGGTCGAGCGCCTCGGACGTACCGCGCGTGCCGAGGTTGATCGCGAGCATGGGTTCGCTGCCGACCAGCTCCAGCCAGGCGGCGAACTCGTGCAGCCCGAACTCGTTGGTCTCGGTCGAGTGCCAGGCGAGGTCGAGGCGGCGCGGGCGCTGCTCGCGCGGGCCGACGCTGTCCTCCCACCTGAAGCCCGACACAAAGTTCCCACCGGGGTAGCGGATCGTGCTCACGCCGAGCTCGCGCACGAGGTCGACCACGTCGCGACGGAAGCCGTTCTCGTCGGCCAGCTCGTGGCCCGGTTCGTACAAACCGTTGTAGACGCAGCGTCCGAGGTGCTCGACGAAGGAGCCGAACAGGCGGCGCTCGACAGTGCCGATCGCGAAGCGCGGGTCGATGGTCAGGCGTGCAGAGAACATCAGTGTCCGTTCGGTACGGGACCGTCGCCGATCCGCGTCCGAGGCTACCGGCGGATCTCGCGTCAAGGACACGTCCCAGTGCACTAGCGGCCAGGAGTCCGTGCCGATCCGCCCCTGCTGTGCCAGTCTTTGCGTCATGACTGACGACACCGTCCAGACGATCACCAAGGGCTACACGTTCGACGAGCCCGCGATGGAGCTCGGCGTCCTGATGGTCGACGGAAACCCCGTCCCCGACGCGAAGATCCAGATCCCCCTCAGCATGCTCAACAGGCACGGCCTGATCGCGGGAGCGACCGGTACGGGCAAGACGAAGACGCTGCAGCTGCTGACCGAGCAGATCTCGGCCGCCGGCGTGCCTGTCTTCGCGGCCGACATCAAGGGCGACCTGTCCGGGCTCGCGTCACCGGGTGTGCCGAGCGACAAGCTGCTGGCCCGTACGAAGGCGCTCGGCCAGGACTGGAAGCCGCTCGCGTCGCCGGTGGAGTTCTTCGCGCTCGGCGGTCAGGGACAGGGCGTACCGGTTCGCTGCACGATGACCGCGTTCGGCCCGACGCTGCTCAGCAAGGTGCTCGGCCTCACGGACGTGCAGGAGTCGTCGCTCGGCCTCGTCTTCCACTACGCCGACTCCAAGGGTCTGCCGCTGCTCGACATCGCCGACCTGCGCGCGGTGCTCACCTACCTCGGGTCCGACGAGGGCAAGGTCGAGCTCAAGGACATGGGTGGACTGGCGGCAGCGACAGTGGGAGTCCTGCTGCGCGAGCTCATCGGCTTCTCCGACCAGGGCGCGGACCTCTTCTTCGGCGAGCCGGAGTTCCAGACCTCCGACTTCCTGCGGACCACGGCTGACGGTCGCGGCGTGATCTCGCTGCTCGAGCTGCCGAACCTCGTCGACCGTCCCGCCGTGTTCTCCACGTTCCTCATGTGGCTGCTCGCGGACCTCTTCCACGACCTGCCCGAGGTCGGCGACGTCGAGAAGCCCAAGCTGGTCTTCTTCTTCGACGANNATCGCCCAGACCGTACGGCTCATCCGCTCGAAGGGCGTCGGTGTCTTCTTCATCACGCAGTCGCCCACCGACGTGCCCGACGACGTGCTCGCACAGCTCGGCTCCCGCGTCCAGCACGCGCTCCGCGCCCACACGCCCAACGACGCCAAGGCGCTCAAGCAGACCGTCAACACCTACCCGACGTCCTCGTACGACCTCGAGCAGGTCCTCCAGAACCTCGGCATCGGCGAGGCGATCGTCACGGTCATGGATCCCAACGGCGCCCCCACGCCTGTCGCGTGGACCCGCATGCGCGCCCCGCAGTCGCTCATGGGCGCGACGGATCCCGCAGTCCTCGCCTCCGGCATAGCGCAGTCGTCGCTCATGGCCAAGTACGGCCAGGCGATCGACCGCGACTCGGCGCAGGAGATGCTCGCCCGGAAGGTCGAGGCCGGCGCCGCGGCAGCTGAGGAGCAGGCACGCGCAGCCCAGGACGCCGAGCAGCAGGCCAAGGACCAAGCCGCCGCGCAGAAGCAGGCCGACCAGGAGGCGCGCCAGCAGGCCACGGCGCAGCGTCAGGCTCCGAAGCAGAAGTCGGTCGTCGAAGAAGTCGTCCAGTCGAGCATCTTCAAGCAGTTCGTACGGACGGCCGGCAACGAGATCGTACGGGGGATCTTCGGTACAGCCCGGCGCAGGTGAGGCGCACGTCCCGGGCACACGGCCGGACCTGACGTGATCCTCGTCGACCCGCCCCGATGGCCGGCGCACGGNNGCCGCGCGGATCGGGCTGAACCCGCGCGCGTTCGACCACGACCACTACGACCTGCCGCAGCGGCTGTACGACGCGGCGATCGTCGCCGGGGCGGTGCCGGTGGGAGGCGACGAGCTCGTACGACGCCTCGTCGCGAGCGGGCTCCGCATCCGTACGCCCGACAAGACGCCCACCCGCGAGATGGCACGGCGGCTGCTCCGTGCTC
>PMBM01000035.1:9602-10016 GCA_003153855.1 Propionibacteriaceae bacterium | reverse complement strand
TACTTCGGCGTCGCGGGCGTCGACGAGCAGCAGTCGGCGGACCTCGCGGATCGGATGCTGGGTTCGTTGCCCGCGCCTGACGTGGACGAGGTCGTACGGCTGATCCTGCTGACGGCGAGCCACGACCCAGCTCCGGCCGATGCCGCCGGCGCGGCTCTGTGCGACGCCGACCTCTCCATCCTCGGCGCGCTCCCGGGCCGCTACGACGTGTACGTGAGGGACGTACGGCTCGACTACGCCCATATCGACGACGCGCCCTGGGCAGTGGGCCGTACGGCTGTCCTCGACTCACTCCTCGCGCTCGACCCTCTCTATCGCACGCCCATGGGCCGAGAGCTCTGGTCGGAGCGCGCCGTCGCCAACCTCACGAGGGAGCGCGCCCGCTGGACCCCCTGATCAGGGAGAGCAGAACTG
>PMBM01000035.1:0-9593 GCA_003153855.1 Propionibacteriaceae bacterium | reverse complement strand
GGGAGAGCAAAGCTGCGCCGGCGGAGAGCAGAAATGCACGCAAGGAGAGCAATCTGGCCGCTCTGTGAGAGGACTCGTACCGCTGCGCGAGAGGACGCGTACCGCTGTACGGCGACACGGGTGATCGATATGGAGCAGAGTTGTCAACGAGAAGGTGCTCCGAGGCGTCTAGGGAGTGTGACGGTGGCAACCCGGGTGACTGCGACAGAGGGCATCAGCCTGCTGTACGAGTCGCACTGGGCTGGACTCGTACGGCTCGTCTGGCTGCTTCTGCGCGACCAGGCTGCCGCCGAGGACGTAGCGCAGGACGCGTACATCGCCACGTATCGCAACTGGGACAGGCTGCGTGACGAGGAGGCTGCTGTGGCGTATCTGAGGCGGTGCGCGGTGAACGGCGCCCGTTCGGTGCTGCGGCACCTCATGGTGGTGCGTCGGGAGACTGTGGCGGAGGCCGGACGGGCCGATGCCGCGGGTCGCCTGACGGCCCCGAGCTCGGACGTGGCGGCCCTGATGCGACTGGACGGGGACCAGCTGATGGCAGCGCTGGCCACCCTCCCTGACCGGCAGCGCGAGGTGATCGCGCTGCGTTACTACTCGGACCTGTCCGAGGCGCAGATCGCTGAGGCGCTCGACATCTCTCCGGGTTCGGTGAAGACCCACGCCTATCGCGGGTTGCGGGCTCTTCGCGAGCGGATGGAGGTGTCGGCATGAGCGACGAGCTGGGTGACCTCGGGGAGTTCCGCCGCTTCGAAGAGGGTGTTCGTATGTCTCTCCACGACCAGGCTGACAAGGTCATTCCCAACCATCGCCTCGGCGCGATCCTCGACGCCGAAGCACCCGCCAAGCGCCGTACGGGCTACTGGCTGATCGGCGTCGCCGCAGCCTTCGTGCTCGTTGCGGTTCTCGGCCTCGGCTTCCTGCTCACGAACCACACGCAGGGCACCGCCGCCTCCGGCGCTGCCGCGCCCGCCCAGAACGACCAGGCCGGGAAGCAGGGGGCCGTGACCCCGGAGGTCGCCACGCCCGCCGCGAGTACGTCGGCGACGGCGTCGGCGCCGTGGGCGATGCCCGTGTACGAGGTCGTCACCGGCACGAGCACGTTGCCGTGGCTGCTCAGCCGGACGTTCGTCTCGGTGCCGGATCCGGGTGACCGCGAGGCGCGCGCACAGGCGGCCATCACGACGCTGCTCTCCGGCACGACCGCGGACGGCAAGACGGTCAGTGTCTACAACGTCCAGGACCCCTGGCCGGCCGGCACGACGGCGAAGGTCGTGGTGACCGACACGCAGATCGGCATCGTGCTCAACCAGGCCGGTACGACCGGGCTCGGAGCCGAGCAGCAGCGCATCGCCGTACAGAGCCTCGTATGGACGGCCACCGCCGCCGCACAGCTCAACGTGCCGGTACGGGTCGAGGTGACGGGCGGCACGGGCGCGTTCGCGTCGAAGGCGGCCGGCAGCTACGCACGGCCCGACTCGGCGACGTCGTACATGGACCTCGTCCCGATCTGGGTCGACACCCCGACGCAGGGCGCCACAGTGAAGTCCCCGGTCACGGTGACCGGCCAGGCCTGCGTGTTCGAGGCCCAGTTCCCGTGGCAGCTGCTGCAGGGCACGACGGTGGTCAAGACCGGTAGCGCGACGGCCTCGATCGCCTGCCCCGACTACGGGACGTACTCGATCCCGCTCGGCACGCTGGCCGCCGGTACGTACACGATCTACGTCGCCGACATCTCGCCCAAGGACGGCAGTGCCACGTACGAGGAGCGCGTGACGTTCACGGTCTCGTAAGCCGTCAGACCACTCATCCGAGGGGCCGAACTCGACCCGGCCCCTCGGCTGCTGCTCTGAGCGGTTACGGCAGCTGTCAGGAGGGCCGGCGGACCCTCAAGCCAGCTGGTGGTGGTTATGGGGCTGGATGGAGCTGTTCATATCCACCACGAATCGGTGTGGGCATTCGCAGGGCCGCTCGTCGCCATCCGTAACCACCACGAGGCGGCTCGACCGGTTGGCTATCTGAGCTTGGTTCTAGACGTGGAGTGAACCGTCGGCGTCGGTCTCGCGCCAGGCGAGGAAGTCGATGGTGAGGCCCGCCCGGGTGGGCGCGCAGAGGAACGGCCCGGCTAGTGCAGGGGCGCCGGGAGGCGTCGGCGCAACGCGGACGAGGTGGTACGGACAGGCGTCGACCCGAGCCCGTACCGTCACCGACTCCTCCGCCCGCGAGATACGGATGGTGACGACCTGACCGGACCAGCCGGGCACGGGGCCCGTTGACCAGTCCGAGCGGCCCATCGTGACGACGCCGCCAAGCATGTCGATGCCGTCGGAGTGCTCCACGCAGGATTTGATCCAGTGCTCTTCATCGAACCTGAGGTAGGCGCCCGCCTGGTCGAACTGCCCCGACAGCTCGCAGCGGAAGGCGATCTCGACGGCCCGTCCGACGGCGAGGGGCCTTAGGAGGGCGTGTTCGGTGTCGTGGACGAAGCCGTACGAGGTGTGGCGCCAGGCATCCGAGCCTTCCGCGGCCGTGACGCGGAGGGTGCCGTTGACGTGCTCGACCTGTACGGGCGGGTTGGTCCACGCGCCGTCGGACCAAGCGATCTGCATGGACGCCATCTTGCTCCTACGACAAGCCGCCCGGAGGCAAAAAGGGGTCCCCCGCGCACCCGGAAGAGCTCTCCTACCCTTGCTGCGTCTCCGCCCTGGGGGAGTTCGGTGAGGTACCGCCGCGCGGAGGACCTGGACGCAGAGTCTAGCGACATGACGCCGGTTGGCCGAAGTCGAAGCGGGACCTGTACGATCCTCGACGGAGGATTCGCCTAGAGGCCTATGGCGCTCGCTTGGAAAGCGGGTTGGGTGCAAGCCCTCACGAGTTCGAATCTCGTATCCTCCGCCACTGCGAACTGCGCGCTGACTAGGGCATATACCCGGCATCCGGCCCAACATGAGGCCTCCGAACCGCTATTTGTGCGTTATCTTTGCGCTTAATTGCCCGAGGAACCCCCGTCGTTGACCCTCTCGAGGCCGGTCTGAGTAGGGCTTTCGGAGGGCGGGCGACGGGGCATCCCGATCTGGGATGCATGGCGGTAGGCTCGCTTCCATGAGCACCCAGATCGCCATTCGGCTCCCCGAAGAGATGGTGGCCTTCCTCGACAAAGCCGTGGCTGAGGGCAAGGCCGCCAGCCGTGCAGCCCTCGTCGGTGTCGCCCTCGAGCGCGAGATGCGCCGCCAAGCCGCCGAGAGCGACGCTGCGATCCTGCGTGAGCAAGGCACTGCCGATCAGCTGGACGCCCTCGTCACCTGGACCTCCAGCCACCCCGACCTCGCCGACTAGCGTGCGCGAGATCCGCTTGGCGCACCTGGACAAGACCCGCCCGGTCGTGGTGCTCACCCGAGAGGCTGCTCGTGCAGCCATGACCAAGGTCACGGTCGCCCCGATCACATCGACGGCCAAAGGACTCAGCAGCGAAGTGCCCGTCGGGCCGGCGAACGGACTCGAGCACGACAGCGTCATCTCGCTCGACAACGTCCTGACCATCCCCGTGAGCCTGATCGGGCGGAATGTGGGCTTTCTCACGGCGGATCAGGAAGCGCTCCTGGCCCGAGCCGTGGTCCTTGCCTACGACCTCGACATCGCGGTGCTCGACAGCTGAGCCGGGCCTCGCGGGGACGTTCGGTCGGGTGGTGACGATTTCCGCGAGAGTACGAGCGTCGCGTCCGACTACCCGTGACCGAAGGTCCGTCGCCCGGCCCGGTCAGCGAATCGTTCCACCGGCTAGCCAACTCAGAAGGATCGTCAGCAATCGCGTCGGCCGAATCGGGCGCTTTTCGCGTGGGTGCAGGATCAGGTGCGTAGATTAATGACTGGCGATCAGTCAGTGGCGGAGGAAACATGAGTCCCAGGACGGTGGACCGCACCGCGAGGCGATCGCAACTGGTCGCCGCAGCCACCGAAGTGTTCGGGGAGAAGGGCGTCAGCGGCGCCACGGTGGCCGACATCGTCCGCGCCGCCGGGGTGGCCCAAGGCACCTTCTACCTGCACTTCGAGAGCAAGGACGACGTCATCGTCGCCGTGGTGGCTGACGTGGCGGACAGGTTGCTGGCCGGCATGAGCCTGGCCTCGACCGCCCCCGGGACGTCCGCCGTGGAGAGAATGCGCCAACTGGGCAGTGGCTTCGCAGCCCTCAGCCAGGACCCGGCACTGGCCGACATGGCCGAGTTCATCCATCGCCCCGAGAACCAGCGACTGCACGACCGGTTCGCCGAGCAGCTGCTCCCCAGGCTGATACCCCTGCTTGAACGGCTGATCGAGGACGGGGTTGCGGAAGGGTCGTTCCGCGTCCCGAACACCCGGGCCGCAGCCTGGTTCATCCTCGGCGGCTTGCACGGCGTGGAACTGGCCCACACCCCGATGGCCGAGGTGCCGGCAGCGCTCGCCGAAGCCAGCCGGTTGGCATTGCGCGTACTCGGCAACGAGGAGGCGTGATGCCTGCATCCGACACCGTGATCAGCACCCAGGGCCTGACCAAGCACTACGGGAGGGTCCGGGCCGTGGACGGCCTCGATTTGGAAGTGCGGCGTGGCGAGATCTATGGCTTCCTCGGCCGCAACGGTGCCGGCAAGACCACCACCATCCGTATGCTCCTGGGCCTGATCCGGCCCACGAGCGGCACGATCACCGTCTTCGGACACACCGTTGGGGCCGGCCGGCAGGACTGGCTGCGAAAGGTCGGCTTCCTGGTGGAGACCGCCACCGCCTATCCCAACCTCACGGTCACCGAGAACCTCGACCTGCAGCGTCGGCTGACCGGCGCCCCAAGGGCTGCTGTATCTGAGGCGATCGACTGGCTGGGGCTCGCACCCTACGCCGATCGTCGGGCCGGAAGGCTGTCGCTCGGGAACAAGCAGCGCCTCTCCCTGGCTCGAGCGCTGCTGCACGCTCCCGAACTCGTGGTGCTCGATGAACCGGCCAATGGCCTCGACCCCGCCGGAATCGTCGAGGTGCGGGAGCTGCTGCGCGGCCTGGCCAGGGACCGGGGGGTGACCGTCTTCATGTCCTCTCACCTACTCGTCGAGGTTGCCCACCTCGCGGACCGGATCGGCATCGTCGAGGCGGGACGGCTGGTCGAGGAGGCTCCGCGTGACGTCCTGGCCGCCCGTGCCCGCGACTTTGTCCGGGACACTTTCACCGCTGCGGAGCGGGAGGAGGCGCTGCTGACAGGGGACCTCGAACGGTACTTCCTGGCCCGCACCGGAGCGGCAGCGAAAGCCGATCCCACGGTTGGAGGGGCAGCACGATGAGGCGACAAGTCGTCGTGACCGAGTTCCTGAAGCTCCGGCGCTCGGCGGTGCCCTGGGTGAGTCTCGCCGCGATCCTGTGCGGACCCGCTGCGATGGCCCTGTTCATGTGGATCATCCGCGATCCGGCGCGGGCGGCCTCTCTCGGCCTGCTCGGCACCAAGGCCAACCTGACCGGACTCGAAGCCACCTGGACCGCCTACGGCAGCTACCTTGCGGTGATCGTCGGGGCCAGCGGCATGCTGCTGCTCGCTTTCATCGTCGCCTACCTGTTCGGTCGTGAGTACGCCGACGGCACCGCCCGCAACCTGCTGGCGCTACCGGTGGACCGCACCTGGTTCGCGCTCGGCAAGCTCGCGGTCGCGGCGGCCTGGTGGCTCGTACTGACGCTGATCGCGATTCTCGAGGGCTTCCTGATCGGCTGGGCGCTGGGCCTGCCCGGCTACACCACCGGCCTGGGTCTGAAGGTCGTTACGAACACGCTGGTCGCCGCAGCGGCGAGCCTCCTACTGGTACCGGTGATCGCGTGGATCACTGTCTGGACCCGCAGCTACCTGGCTGCACTGGGGTTCGCGCTCGGCATGCTGCTGCTCGGAGACGTGGTCGGCCACACCGGCTGGGCGGCCTGGTTCCCCTGGTCGATCGTGCCGATGATGACGGGCATGAGCGGGCCTGTTTCCGCGGTCGTCCCATGGTCGAGCTACCTGGTGCTGGGGCTGACCTTCTTCGGGGGCACAGTCGCCGTGATGCTCCAGCTCAGGTATGCAGACAACCCTTGACCGCCGGGGAAGGATCCAGGCACGGAGAGAAGAAGCACGAGGATAGGCCCGCGCTCGAACGCTCAGACCCGCCTCCGAGCTCGGCCCCTAGCCTTGCCCGCGCAGCATTCGCGGAGCGGCGATCAGCACGCCGAGGGTGGGGAGCAACCCAAAGATAAACACGGTGTACCAGCCACCCCAGGCGAACTGGTCAAGTACCGCCGTCCCGATACCGGCGAACGCGAAAACAGCCATCGCGAACCATGCCCATCGGTCTCCCCGCCGAAACGCCGTCAGTGCGATCACGACGGCCAGTACACCAATGACCGCGACGTAGAGGTTCGCGTAGAGCGCGTCCCACGCCAGCACGTGGACCGCGCCGGCGGAGAAGTCCGAGGTGTCCACACCCGCCGCCACCATCGAGGATGCGCAAGTAAGGCAGGACGACACCAGCACCGTGTAGGCGACCGCGGCCACGATCCAGACCATGCCCCCGGTAATGACAAGGACGAGCGCTGCGCGTCCCGGTCGATTCTGGCTGGCAGCCTGCACCACGCCGCCACGATAACAGTCGATCCGGCCCCGCTGGAGGACTTCTGGGCTGCGTGCGGAACCGCCGTCATCCAGCCCACCCACCTCGACTCGCATCGGCTGGGATAGACAGATTCACCATCGGTCGGCTCCCCCTGACCCGCTCAGCGATCACCTGGTTCGCCACCCCGTCCGCCGCCAGAGCAGCACGATCCTCGCCCACTGCGCCGCCGCCGCGGTCCCCGGGGACGACCGGACCCGCCGCTCCAACGCGGCCCGATGACTGTTGCGCAACACCAACGCCGCAGCAGTCCTGCTCGCCATACCCCATAACCCCACCCAAACGTGAGGTGATGTCATTAACACGCGACTAGATACAGCAAGAACTCCCGCTTCACCACGCGATCGGCCGCAGGATTGAATCCGTTGCCACGTGCGTTTCTATGGGCGGAGAGGATCACGATGCGACGGTTACAAGAAGTGGGTGGACAAGGGGTGGCGCCCGTCTTGGAGACTCCGGGTCCCGGCCTGAGCTCGTACGCCGCTTCGGCGCTCCGGGGAAGCGCCTGGTGGGCCGCCTTGGGCCTGGTCGTACCTCTGTCGGGTCTTCTGGTTGGCCAGGCCACGCTTGTCTCGAGGCGATACGGGGCGACTCCGGCGTTGGCGCCGGTGGACGTCACGGTTGCGCCGTCCGGTGGGGGACGGGCCGGCGAAACGGCGGTGGAGATGTCGGCATTCGGTGACTCGGCGATGGCCGGGGTCGGCGTGGATCGGGTGGAGGACTCGCTGCCGGTGCAGCTGGCACAGCGGGTGGCGGATTCGACGGGTCGCCCCGTTCACGTGGTGGGCTATGCCCGCTCTGGCGCGCGCACGATCGATGTCCTGACCGGACAGGTCCCCGAGGTGCTGCGCGAGCCGGATGTCTCGGTCCTGGTCGTCGGTACGAACGACGTCACTGGTCTGACCGCCCCGGTGACGCTGGCCCGGACGTCCGGTGCGCTCCTGGATTCNNGGGGCTGTGGTCGGGGCGGTACAGCGGCGCGCGGCCGCTGGGCGACCGCTGGTGCGTTACGTCGATGCCGTGGGCGCCGTCGGCCGGGAGTTCGTCAAGGACGCAAGCATGCTGAGCGACGACTCCTTCCACCCATCGGCGGCCGGCTATGGCCGGATCGCGGATGCCCTGGTGCCGGCGGTCCTCGCCATAGTTGGGAGCGCCCAATCGGTGGGGGAGTCCCATGGTCATTCACCCGATTAGACCCGGCCGTGGTTCAGCGTCCGAACCTCGTCGGCAGCGTGGGACCCGCGTCCGGCTGCCTTTGGCCGAACGTTCGTCGCCCGGCCCGCTCGGCGAACCGGTCCAGCGCTGACGTGAGCTCCGGCACCGACCAAGCGCTTGTGGCAGACCGGTCACTCCTCCGACGGAGCTGTCGGAACTGAAGTTGCCGACGAGCACCTGGAGCTCTTCCTGGAGGAGCCGGAAGGCCCCCCTGGCCGCAGTACTCGCATGGAGGACGGCTCCTCTGCTCGATGGCATCCGGCCCCTGTCAACCCCTTCGCCTGTTTGTCGGCCTGTAGCCTCGAGACATGGGCCCTGCCGCCATATCCCTCACTCCCGCTCAGGCTTTGGGGATCCCGGTGGCGCTCATCGGTGCGGTGTTCCTGGCGATCGGTTCACAGCTCCAGCAGCACGGCGTCGCGAAGGTTCAATCCCAAGGCTTGGGCGGACCTCGNNGCGATCGTCTTCCAGCTGTTCAGCCTGTACTTGGCCCCGTTGACGGTGGTCCAGCCTTTGGGGGCCGTTGCGCTGGTCATCACCGTGCTGGTGAACGCACGTGTCACCAAGAAGCGTCTCGACGCGGCCGCCGTCCGCGCTGTCCTCCTCTGCGTGCTCGGAATCGGGGCCTTCGTGGGAATCGCTGCCGTGACGACCACCACGGTGCCTATTCAGGACACTCAGCTCGTCATCGTGGTTGCGATCTTGACCGTGGTTCTGGCGGTCTTTGGGATCGGCTTCGGGGTACTGCGGAAGACGCTCCCGCGGCTCTTCTACGTGGTCGGTGCGGGGATGCTGTTCGGCTTCGTGGCGACCCTGGCGAAAGTTCTCATCACACGAGTTCAGACCATCCTGCAGACCGGGTTCCACCTGGTCTTCGCGGACTGGCTCACGGTCGTCTGCTTCGTCGGACTCATCGCCGCCGCCCTCTTGGGCAGCTACTTCGTCCAGACCGCGTACTCCACCGGCTCACCAAGCATGGTGGTCGCCGGCCTTACCGTCATCGATCCGATGGTCGGGGTGACGATCGGCATCGTCGTCCTGGGCGAGGCTGCGGCGGCACCGTGGTGGGCGAGCATCGTCTTCGCCCTCGCCGGGCTGGTCGCGGTGTTGGGGGTCTACAGGTTGTCCCGGCACAGCCCCGCGGCACTTGCTGCTTCGGGGGAGAACCCCTCCTCCTTGCCACAGTAAAGGCGTGGCAAGGCGTCGGCTCGAGCCATCGAGTGAGAACTGGGGTGGGCCGGGTACTGGAAAACGATAATGGTTTCCTGGTACCCTCTCCGTGGAGGGAACCATGGGTTGCACGAAGGATGAGATGGCGAGGACCTTCTTGGCGCTCGCCGACCGGTATGGGTATCGGCGGGCGACGGTGGAGGAGGTCGCGGCGCGCTGCCGGATCTCGAAGAAGACGCTCTATGAGGTGTTCGAGAGCAAGGCGGCCCTGTACGAGTACGCGCTGGGCTTGTGGGCCGAGGACCAGCGGGCGGCGGTGGAGGCTCGCCTGACGGCGAGTTCTCCGGAGGGGCGGCTTGCTCAGTGGGTCGGCTTTGCCTTCGCTGACGCCCGTGAGGCTTCCGCAAACGACCGCAGTCCCGACGCTGACGGCCCTTCGGAGCTGGTGGCTGAAGTCAACGAGCGGGTGTTCGCACCGTTGATCACGGACCTGCTGGTGCGCGGCAACGAAGAGGGCTCTTGGACAGTGGCGGACCCTGAGCTGACGGCCCGATTCTGCGT
>PMBM01000149.1 GCA_003153855.1 Propionibacteriaceae bacterium | reverse complement strand
GCCGAGCTGTGCTTCCACCTGGGCATCCTCGACGAGCTCGACGACATCAAGGCCGCGAGCATCAACATCCCGACGATGCTTCCGTACATCACCTCCTTCTTCCAGGTGCGCCGGGCCGGCGACCGTCCCGAGATCGTCCCTGACGGATCGGTGAACCTCGGCTTCATCGGGGAGTTCGTCGAGACCCCCTCGGACTGCTCGTTCACCCTCGACAGTGCGATCCGTACCGGCGAGGACGCGGTCTACACCCTGCTCGGGGTGAACAAGAGGGCGCCGGAGAACACCGACGTCCAGTACGACCTGCGCTCGATCATCAGCGCACTGCGCGCCCTCAACGACGGCCAGCTGCCCGGCGAGGAACTGATCATGAAGTTCGCCACGGGCACCTACTACGAGGTCCTGTTCACCGCCGTCCCGCCGCACCCGGCGCTGGCGCACTGATGACCACCGAGCCAGGGGAGAACCGAGCATGAAGATCGTCGTCGCCTTCAAGTGGGCGGCCAACCCGCAGGAAGCTACCGTCGCCGCTGACGGCACGGTCGACGTCGGAAGGGCCACGCTCGGCATCTCCGAGTACGACCCGCAGGCGTTCGACGTCGGTCGCCGCCTCGCCGACGCGACCGGGGCCGAACTGGTCGGGCTGAGCGTCGGCGGGCCCGCCGCCACCAGCTCGATGGCCCGCAAGGCCGCCCTGTCACGCGGCCTCGACAGCCTCGTCACCGTGACCGACCCGTCGCTGGACGACGCCGCCGCCACCCGGACCGGCGCGGTCCTGGCCGCCGCCGTGGCTCAGATCGGGGATGTCGACCTCGTGCTGACCGGGGACGCCTCGGTCGATCTCGGTGTCCAGCTGGTGCCGTCCGTGATGGCCGGCCTGCTCGGCTGGCCGGCGGTCAGCCAGGTGACGGCACTGTCCGGGACGCCCGGCGACCTGCGGATCGAACGCAACCAGGAGGGCGGCACCCAGGTACTCCTCGCCTCCGGGCCGGTGGTCGTCTCCATCGCCGCCGACGCCGTCGAGCCCCGGATCCCGGGGATGAAGGACATCCTCGGCGCCGGCAGGAAGCAGACAACCGAGCTGGACTACGCCGCGCTCAGTGTGGAGCCGCTGGTCGCGTATGCCGTGGTAGGTCGGGCACGACCGGAGCTCAAGGCCCGACAGGGCAAGGTCATCGACGGGGCTGACCCGGCCGCCGCCGCTGCCGAGGTCGTCGCCGCGCTACGCGCCACGCACGTGCTGTGAAGGACAAGGACATGACAGAGATCTGGATCCTGGTGGCCGCGAACCCGGCCATCGACAACCTCGTGAGCCGCGGGCGGGAGCTCGGCGGCCAGCTCGTCGCGGTGGTCGCCGGTGACCGGTCCTGCGCTGAGGCCATCGCTGCCTCCGGGGTGGACAGGGTCGTCTGGCTCGGAGAGCCGGGAGCGACGCCCGTCGAGGCGAGGGCTGCGGCTGTGGCCGACCTGGTCGCCGAGGCCGCTCCACGCGTGGTGCTGGCCGCGAGCCACCCCGCTGAGCGGGTCCTCGCTGGAGCCCTCGCCGGGCGGCTCGGCGCGCCCGCGCTGACCATGGTCAGCTCCGTACGTCTCGAGGCGGATGCCGTCATCGTCACGCACGCCACCTTCGGCGGCGTCGCCGAGGAGACCGTACGGGTGGAGGGACCCGTCGTGATCGTCGACGAGTGCGGATCGGTCGGTACCGGCTTGCCAGTCCCCATCGAGGAGGTGACCGCGACTGCGCCGCCGACGCTGACGGTCGTCGAGACTCGGATGAGCAGCACCACGCGGGTCGACCTGGGCAAGGCGCGGCGAGTGGTGGCGGTCGGCCGCGGTCTCGCGCGTCGTGAGGACCTTGCCCTGGTGGAAGAGCTGGCCAGGGCCCTCGACGCTGAGGTCGCCTGCTCGCGCCCGTTGGCTGAAGGGCTGGGGTGGCTCAGCCGCGACCGCTACATCGGGGTCACCGGACAGCACGTGCACCCCGACCTGTACGTGGCGGTGGGCATCTCCGGACAGCTCCAGCACGTCGTGGGCTGCCGAGACGCCGGCACTGTGGTCGTGGTGAACTGCGACGCCAAGGCCCCGTACTTCGGCGAGTGCGACTACGGCATCGTTGGCGACCTCGCCCAGGTCGTACCGGCGCTCACGGCTGCGCTGGCCTGATCCATGACACCGCAGGCTGAACCCGATTTCGACGTCATCGTCGTCGGCGCCGGCATCGCCGGCTGCGTGACCGCGATCCTGCTNNGAGGACGTCTTCCCGAACCTGCTCACCGACGCACCGGTGGAGCGCCGGATCACGCGCAACGTCATCCAGTTCCTCAACGCCGACTCGGCTGTCGCTGTCGACTATGCGGACGCACGGCTGGCAGAGCCGACCAACGCCGTCACCGTGCTGCGAGCCACGCTGGACGCCTGGCTGGCCGACCAGTGCGAGGCCGAAGGTGTGTTCGTGATGACCGGCGTCCGGGTGGACGCCCTGCTCACCGAGGACGGTGGGATCACCGGCGTACGTGCGGGCGAGGACGAGCTCCACGCCCGGGTCGTGGTCGCCGCCGACGGCGTGAACTCGTTCCTGTCGAAGCAGGCCGGACTGCGACCTGCAACCGACCCTCTCAACCACCTCGCGGTCGGCGTCAAGGGCGTGGTGAGTCTTCCCGAACAGGTCCTCGTGGACCGGTTCCACCTCACGGGAGACGAGGGGGTCGCCTATGCCATCGTCGGCGACTGCACGCAGGGCATCGGTGGCGGCGGCTTCCTCTACACCAACAGGGCCTCGATCTCCCTCGGCGTCGTCCTGCGGCTCGACGACCTGACACGCAGCGGGAAGGCTGCCAGTGACGTGTACGACCATTTCGTCTCCCACCCGTACATCGCGCCACTCCTGGAAGGCGGCGAGCTGGTCGAGTACGGCTGCCACCTCGTCTCGGAGGGCGGCCTGCACGGGATGGGCGAGATCGTGACCGACGGCATGGTCGTCGTCGGGGACGCGGCAGGTCTCACCCTCAACACCGGACTGACCGTGCGCGGCATGGACCTCGCGGCTGCGTCCGGGATCGCCGCCGCGAAGGCGATCGACGAGTCGCTGGCCACCTCCGACACCTCGAAGGCCGGCCTCGAGCCGTACCGGCGGTACCTGTTGGACAGCTTCGCGGGGAAGGACCTGCAGACGTACGTGAAGGCGCCGTCCTTCCTGGAACGGAGCCGGCTGTACGCGGACTACGGCCCCCTGCTGGCCGACATCCTGCACGAGGTGTTCGACCAGGACCTGACGCCTCGTCGTCACCTGGCGTCGGTCGCCCGCGATGCGTTCCGTGGATCGCCGGTTCGTACGCGCGACCTGCTCGCGGACGGCCTGGCGGGGGTGAGGGCGCTGTGAAACACCTGAGCGTTCCCGAGCGGCTGGCCCTCAACCGCTACGTCACCGACGACGCCGAGTCGCACATCGTGGTGAACCAGGACATCGCCCGGGCAACCGGCACCGACGAGCTGCTGATCGCCTGCTGCGCGGCCCACGTCTACTCCCGCCAGCCCGACGGCACGATCGCCGTAGAGTTCGCGGCCTGCCTGGAGTGCGGAACCTGCCTCGCGGTTGCCGCCCCGGGTGCGCTCACCTGGCACTACCCGCGGGGCGGCATGGGCATCTCCTACCGCGAAGGATGACTCTCCCAGTCCCCAGCCTCATGGCGGGGCGATGTCGCGTGTGAGATGACTACGAACGCGCCAGGACCCGCGGACCTGCGGCACGCAGGAGCACGGTTGCCCAGGTGCGCCAGGGACGCCACGCCTCGGCGATCGCCTCGAACTCCTTGGGGCTTGGCACGCCGTTCAGCCCGTACAGCTCACGCACCAGCTCGAGAGCCTTCGGTTCGTTGGTGGGCAGCACGTCGGTGAAGCCGGTCGCTCGGATGACGATGAGCCCGGCATAGAACGGTCCGATCCCCGTGATGCGCTGGACATCGACCAGCGCCTCCTCGGGGCCGAGGGCCTGCAGGCGGTCCACGTCGAGCAGACCATCGCGCGCCGCGCGGGCAGCGCCCTGCATCCTGTCCAGCCGGTCGGCGTCGATGCCGGGGAACCCCTCGACGGCCAGCAACTGCGCGGGCGTCGGCAGCGCCGCGAGCCGCTCGCCGCCGAGCTCGAACACCGCGCCGTGCGCCTCACTCAATTCAGCACGGATCCGCGACATCTGCCACCCCGGACGCCGCGCGCTCAGCATCGCCCACACGGCCGCCTCGTACGGGGAGTAGAACAACGGTGGGCGAAGGCCCAGGGCGGCCCGCTGCAACCTGCCGATCACGGGGTCGCGTTCACCGACCTCCGCGTAGCTACGGGCGTCATGGTCGAGGGACAGCACGCGGGCGACCTGCCCCTGGATCGCGTCGAGAGCGCCTTCGCCGTGAACCACCGCATGGACGCCCTCGTCGTCCTGGCGCAGCTCGACGCCGACCTGGTCGACGTAACCGCCGTCCAGACAGAACGCGAGCCGCATGACGCCGTCGAACGCCAGTTCGCGTGTCCCGACTCCCGCGGGGCGCATCCGCTGACCGAAGCCGAACATGGCCGACTCGGCCAGCGAGAACTCACCCAAGGGGGTGATCGTGAAGCTACGGGTTCCCATACGGAGATGATGCATCGCGCCACTGACAGTCCTTCGGGCACCGGCGCAACCACCGCCCCGGCCAAGCTCGCCGACGGCCGTGTCTCGCCAGGCGAGCGAGGGAATCGGCGAGGGGTTGGATCGGTTGAGTCGAGCGTGCGCATTGACATCTGGTCCGACATCGCCTGCCCGTGGTGCTACATCGGCTTGACCCGGTTCGACCGGGTGCTGGCGGAGTTCCCGCACGCGGACGAGGTGAAGGTCACCCTGCACTCGTTCCAGCTCGACCCGACGCTGCCCGACTCGTACGAGGGGACGGAGACGGAGTACCTGGCCCGGACCAAGCGCCTCCCCGAGGCCCAGGTGGCGCAGATGTTCTCGTACGTCGAAGCTGCTGCGGCGACCGAGGAGCTGACTCTCGACGTCGGCACCATCAAGGTCGCGAACTCGCGCAAGGCGCACCGGCTCATCCACGAGGCGCAGGACGCCGACCCGAGCGGCCGTTCCGCCTGGGCGCTGAAGACCTCCCTGTTCACGGCTCACTTCACGGGCGGCGAGACGATCTCGGACGTGGACACGCTCGTACGGCTGGCCGGCGAGGCCGGGCTGGACGAGACCACCGCTCGCGAGGCCATCGACTCCGAGATCCGTGACCTCGAGGTGGCCGCCGACATCCAGGAGGCGGCTGCGTACGGGATCAGCGGCGTCCCGTACTTCGTGATCGAGGAGAAGTACGGGATCTCCGGCGCGCAGCCCGCCGAGGTCTTCGAAGGCGCGCTCGCGCAGGTGTGGGACGAGCTCCACCCCGAGCGGGTGAGGACGTCGCTGCTCACCGTGCCGGGCGCGGCCGACGCCGATGCCTGCGGCCCGGAAGGCTGCGACTGACAGCCGCAGCCCTCCCTCGTACATCCCCGCACTGTCGATCAGTGCGGGGATCTACGCCAGGTTGCCCGGCACGCCCCGGATCAGTAGCGGGTGTGCGCCCTGTTCCAGTACTCGTCGCTGTTCGCGATCTCCCAGGCCAGCTGCAGGTCGCCGGTCTGCAACACCCGCGCCGCCCAGAACGGCCACCCCGTCGAGTCCGGCTCCCGGGCCAGCAGCTTCTGGTACATCGCCTCGACCCGCTGCAACCGGGACTCCTCGGACTGGTAGAAGTTGTACGCCACCCAGTCCCGGCCGTGCACCGCGGTCGCGGCGATCCACGACTGCAGCCCGGCGGCGTCCGGCGAGCGGTGGAGCAGCTTCTGGTACAGCAGGGTCACCCAGGTCGACGTGTTGCTGTTCGCCGACACCTGGTAGTACTCGTCCGACGCGTAGAACCGGGCAGCGACCTCGGCGACGGTGTACCTGCCTGACCTGAGCCACGACACCCAGCCGGCCAGACCCGCCGGGTCGGGATCCCGGTTGAGCGTGTCCCGGTACATCTGGGTCACGATCGCGGTCAGCCACTCGTCGGACGTCGTCAGCGCGGCGAGGTAGTTCGCCTTCGACACGGTGCCCGAGGCCAGCGCAGTGGACTTCGCTGTCAGCTCGGCAGCGGTCGGCTGGCGCCCCAGGAAGTCCTGGTACGAGGCCTTCACGAACGCCTGGTACGCCAACGCTGACACCGCATCCTGCACCGTTGCCGTGGCCGCGGACACTGCCGTCGCGGACGTGTACCCGGTCTT